>DATEDC010000067.1:0-69564 GCA_035286585.1 Anaerolineales bacterium | reverse complement strand
TGCAGCCCTTCGGCCCATTTCATCCGCTCGGTAGGGGGTACGTTCCAGGGGTTCAGGCTGCGCTCCATGCCCCGGAAGGCGTTCTGGAGCTGCTCGGGGAAGTTGTTCTCCATTAAAACCATCGCACGGCGGATGTCCAGGATATCACGCATCGGCTCGTTGCCCACCGGGCAGATGTCGATACACGCCCCACAGGCCGTGCAGGCCCATACCGCCTCCGCCGTGATGGCGAAATCCAGCAGCGCCGTCTGGCTGGCTTCGCCTTTTGCCAGGCGAGCGCCTTCTTCGTTCAAGAAATAGCGCTTGTTGATTTCTAAAGCCGCCGGCGAGAGCACCTTGCCCGTGTGGTAAGCCGGGCAAGCCTCCTGGCAGCGGTAGCACATGATGCAGGCGTACGCATCCATGATCTGCTCCCAGCCCAGGTCTTCCAGGCGCGTGGCGCCGAATTGCTCGATCGACTCGTCGTCGAAATCCAGCCGGCCCAGCTCGCCTATCGAGCGCCGCTCGGGCTTGAGCAGGAAGTTGATCGGGGCGAAGAACAGGTGCAGGTGCTTGGAATACAGGAAATAGGGGATAAAACCCAGGATGGTCCCCAAGGCGAACCAGAAGCCAGCATGTACGCCAAAATTCAAGGCTGCCGGGCTGAAATTTGACCACAGCCCGGCCACCGCCGAGGCGAATGGCTGCCAGGCGTCCCCTCCTTCTTGGGCGACTTTGAACGAAGCTCCCAGAAAACGCGTGCCGACGTGCACCAGGATGAATGCGCCCACGATGGCAGAGTCCCTGCGGATGCCGAGTCGTGATTTGGGATGCAGCAAGATATCGTCGCGCGCCCTGAGTCCGGGGGGATTCAACACAAAGCGGCGCAGGATCAATGCCACCATGCCCACCAGCGCGCCCACGCTGATCAGGTCTGCCATCAGGCGGTACAGGTCGCCCACCAGGCCCTGACCCAAAAAAACAAATTCGGGGATGTAACCTTCCAGTACATCCCCAAGATTGACCAACAGGTAGTAAATAAAGCCCCAGGCCACCAACCCGTGAAACAGGCTGGGCCAGAAACGGGCCCGAAACACAGGTTGGAAGCTGATCGTTTTTAACAGGACGGAGAGCAGCCGCCTTGGAACCAGGCTCCAGTCGATTTTGCCCTGCCCTCGAGCGATCGTGCGTACGATCCTGACCGCAGCCTGGTAAGCCGCGTATACAGATGCCAGGGCAGCGAGGAGAAACAGAATTTTTTCCGGTGTGGTCAGCATGGTTTCTCCGCCAAATTTTTCCGATTATACCATTGGATGCTGGCGGGCTATTTAGGCCCCCGTTAGCGCACGGCCCGCGCCCATCCCCCCATCATCACGCGCCGCCGGCGGTATACACGTCCGGGTCTACCGGCGTCTTGCCCGAAGGATCCCAGACATAGACGAAATCGCCCTCCTCGGCCCAGTCGAAAATCCAGCGCGAGTCGCCCACGGAGAGGTTGACGCAGCCGTGCGATTGGGGGAAACCCAGGTTGGCCCGCCAGTAGGCGCCATGAAGGGCGCGCGCCTGGTCGAAGTACATCGTCCAGGGCACGTCTTCCAGGTAGTAGGCGTCGGAGCGGTCGGCTTCGAAGGAGCCGCGCATCGGGGTGGTTTCCAGCTTTTGGTAGATCTGGAACAACCCGGGGCGCGTCCAGAACGGCTCCAGCCCGCTGGCGACCAGGGTGGCGAAGACGAGCTGGTAATCGTCGTATACCGCCAGGGTTTGTTCGAACAGGTTCACTTCGATCCAGCGACCGCCGCTGACCCCCTCGGGCGGCCTGGTGTTCGGGATCACCCGCGCCAGCACGTTCTGATGGACCCACTCGTCGGGGCCGATCATGTACCAGTCCTCCCCGGCGACGGTCTCCTGCGCGTAAACGCGCACGATTTCGTGGTTGTTCAGGGTGTGGCCGGTGTAATCCTTATTGGCGAAGCCGGGCGTGCGCTTCGTTTCGACCGGACCCGGGCTGAGATAGGTGAGCACCCAGCCGAAGGCGGTGCTGGGCGTCTGGCTGAAGGTCACCCCCTGGAAGAGGGGCACCGAGCCCACCCGAATGACATCGTTGGCGGTCATCCACATGCCGGGTTCGATCATGTAGAAGCGCTTTCCATCGATCACCACTTCGTCGGTATACGATATATAGCTGAAGCTGGCGTCGATGCGCCCGATCGCCCGGTCTTTCTTACCTCTCAAGGCGTCTTCCACTGACCCATAAATGGGGGCGTTGTTCTTGTTCACCTGCCCGTATCTCACATTCACGGACGTGAGCGAGCGGTCGGGGCGGGAGATGGGCAGGGGCGCGACCGGGAAAGTCAGCCCGCTCTGGGCTAACTTGCTCAGGTAGGCGGAAGGCCCGAGCGGCTCGCAATTTCCGGGGGCTTGCGTGTATACCCCCGGCAGGCAGAGCACCCCTGGATCTTGGGAAATCCGCAGGGCGCTCGCCGCTTGAGCGGGTCTGGCTGAAATTAGCCAGACGGCGAGGATCAGAAAGCACACCGCTAAGAGACGTTTGATCATAGGCAGGCTCATGACAGGTAAATCGCACCCAGGATGGAAAGAAACAAAGTCAGGCTGATGTAGCTGTTGATATTGAAAAAAGCGATATCGATCCGGCTCAGATCGTCCGGCCGCACCAGGACGTGCTCCCAGGCCAGCAGTACAGTGGTCACCCCAATGCCAAGCCAGTAGGGCCAGCCAAGACCGAGCGCCGCCCCCAGAAGGACCAGCAGCAGCAGGGTGATCACGTGGCTGATCTCCGAGAGCCGTAACGCTGTGGGGATGCCATACAGGGCAGGGACGGAGAACAAGCCCTCCTGGCGGTCGTGGGCGACGTCCTGGCAGGCGTAAATCAGGTCGAAGCCGCCGATCCAGAAAGTCACCACGGCTGACAGGATCCAGGCGGGGAGATCGGCAGCGGTGAAGAGCGAGCCCCGAATGGCTGCCCAGGCGCCCAGTGGAGCCAGGCCATCGGTGAAGCCCAGGATGAAGTGGGTGAGCCAGGTAAAGCGCTTGGTGAAGCTGTAGCCGAGCAGGAAAATAAACGCGCCCGGCAGCAGCCGCAGGGGCAGGGGGCCAAGCTGCCAGGCTGCCAGGATCAGGGCCAGGGAGGCGAGGAGCGTGCCGCCCCAGGCTGTGCGCATGCCGATCGTGCCGGTCACCAGCGGGCGCTTCGAGGTGCGCGGGTTGCGCGCGTCGACCCAGCGGTCGGCGATCCGGTTGAAGCCCATCGCCACCGTGCGCGCCGCAGCCATCGCCACCGTGATCCAGGTGAACTGACTCCAGGTGGGCCAGCCCCCGGCTGCCAGCAGCATGCCCAGGTAGGCAAACGGCAGCGCAAAAATCGTGTGCTCGAACTTGATCAGCTCGAAAAAATCACGCACTGGCTTCATAGGGCAGATTATACCAGCCGGTTGGTTGCTGCGATTTCAATCGCCAGGGCTCAAAATACCTTAAGGAAGGATACACTACCGCCTTAGCTGACGTACAGCCAGGGGCACAGGCGGTGCTCCAGCCAGTCCACGCTGAAATACAGGCCGAGGCCGAGCAGGCTCATGGCGATGATCCCGGCGTACATGGCTTCGTAATTGAGCAGCGTGCTGCCGTTCAGGTAAATGTAATACCCCAGTCCTTTTTGGGTGGCGAACAGCTCGGCGATGTACAGCACGGCGACCGCGGTGCCCACCGATTGGCGCAAGGCGGTGAGGATCCCGGGCAGGCTGGCTGGCAGGTACACGTAGCGGAACAAAGCCCGCCGGCCGGCGCCCAGGCTGCGCACGCTCAAAAGCAGCTCCGGGCGCAGGCTGGCAGCCTGATCGCGCACCAGCACCAGGATCTGGAAGAACAGGATCAGGAAGATGATCACGATCTTGGGGGCGTCGCCCAGCCCCAGGAAGAGCAGCACCACGGGGACGAAAACCACTTTGGGTATCGGGTAAATCAGGTAGATCAGCGGAGAGAACAATTTATTCAGCCGCTGGGATTGCCCCAGAATCAGCCCCAGCGGAGCAGCGACGCAGATGGACAGCGCCGTGCTGGCGAGCACCCGCCACAGGCTGACCAGGAAGTGATCCACCAGCCCGCGGTTCAGTTCGCGGATGAACACTGCGCCCACCGCCAGCGGCGCCGGCAGGATCGGTCGGTCTACTAGCCAGGCAGCCAGTTGCCACAGCAGTATCAGGGCGACCACCGCGTAGAGCAAATCACGGCGTTTCATCTGGGATTATGATCGTCCCTTGCCCGGTTGGCGCCTCTTCCTGGGCGCTGAACGCTTCCAGGCGGAGGCGCAGCTCCTGGGTTATGCGCGTGTATTCGAACGAGCTGCGGTAGCCCGGCTGGCTGGCGACTGGGTTTTCGATCACCTCCGCCTGGGTGTTGGGGGGCGGGGCGAGCAGTAAAATCTTGCTGCCCATCACCGCCGCTTCCTCGATGGAGTGGGTCACGATCACCAGGGTCAGGTCGTTCTCTTTCTGCAGTTCCAGGGTCAGGTTTTGCAGGCTCTCCCGCGTGGGGGCGTCCAGGGAGGAGAAAGGCTCGTCCATCAGCAGCAGGTCGGGTTGCAAGGCCAGGGTGCGGGCGATGGCGGTGCGCTGGCGCTGCCCGCCGGAAAGCTGCCCGGGATACTTGTCTGCCAGCGAAGCCAGCCCCAGGCGTTCCAGCCAGGGCCTCACGTGCAGGTGGGGGAGGTAGTTCTCGGGCGCGTGCGTGCCATCCGGTCCGTAGAAATTGCGCACCCGCAGGCCGAGGGCGGCGTTCTGCTGCACGGTTGCCCAGGGGAGCAGCCCGTAATCTTGCAAGATCAGGCCGGTGCGAGGTCGCGGCCGGGTCAGCGCCTGGTTGTTGATCAGCACCACCCCGGAGGTGGGCAGGCGCAGCCCTGCCAGCAGGTAGAGCAGGGTGGTTTTGCCGCAGCCAGATGGACCTAAGACAGCCCAGGTTTCCCCGCGCTGCGCCTTCCAGTTGAAGTCTTTGAAGATAAAAATGCCCGCGTTATAGGCATAGGTCAGGGAAATTGTTTCGATCATGGCTGCAAGCCGCTGCGAAGGTATTGGGCAGCCCTGCGAAGGCGGGCTGCCCAATACGACCACTCAATCGTCCTCAGGGTAAAAAGCTGGCGTTCACCGAATCTGTGTAAGAGACATCCGCGTCCAGCAATCCCTTGTCTTTCATCCACGCCGCCACGTCATCCCACTGAGCCTGGTTGGGCACGCTGGCAGTTGGATAGGGAGGCACCTGGTATGTGCCCATCAATGGCTGGGGGACGAGCTGGCGCTCCACCAGCAGGCTGTCCCACTGGGTAGGGTTGCTGTTGATCAGCCCGGTGGCTTCTTCGACGGCTGCCAGGAAAGCTCGGATCGCTTCAGGGTTCTGGTCGATGAACGCTTTGCGAAAAGAGAGCGTGCTGTATCCGTATTCTGGATGTACCGAGTCATCCAGGACGACCACCGCGCCTTGCTGGATGGCCAGGAAGGACAGCGGATCGGGCAGCGTGGCGGCGCTCAGCTCGCCGGCGCTCAACAGCGCCATGCGGTCGGCAATGCTGGGCACGGCGACCGTCTTGATATCGCTGGAGGATAAGCCCTCTGCCTGGAGCAGGCGGTCGGTGATGTACTCGATCACCGTCCCCTGGGAGATGCCGATTTCTACGCCCTTCAAGCCCTCGGGCGTGGTGATGCCGCTCTTCCCCGAAGCCAGGATGTAATACTGCGGCGAGGTTGAGGTGGCGGTGCGCGCAAAGCGCACGATTTGGATCTGGATCTGCTCCTTGTTGTACAGGTGGGTAGAGACCACCTCGTTGATCATGCCGTCCGCCTGGCCGGAGGCGATCACCTGGTCGCGCTCGGCTGCCGAGCTGACCGGGATGAATTCCACCTTCAGGTTGTGCTCGGCAAACAGGCCTTCCTGGTCGGCGACGTACATGGGCAGGTTGTCCATGATGGGCAGCACGGCGATTTTCAGGGTGACCGGTGCAGCCTCGGTTTGGGGCGCCTTGGCGCAGGCTCCCAGGAGCAAGGCAAGCGCGCTCAAGAACCAGATTGTCTTGCGGATGAGGTTTTTTGCTTGCATAACTGGGTAGGTTCTCCTTTGGCTTTTATATTCTTAATTTCTTCCACATCTCGTCCACCCGCCTCTTCACCTGCGGGTCCATGCCGATCACTTCTGGCCATGTGCGGTTGTAGCCCTCTTCCGGGAGCTTGGCAGTCGCGTCAATCCCGATTTTACCTCCAAATGAGTGCTGGTACGAAGCGTGGTCGAGGTGATCTACCGGCCCGTTGGCGATGACCACGTCCCGCGACCAGTCCACATTTCCCAGCGCCTGCCAGGCGGTTTGCGACAGGTCCTGCACGTCCACCCAATCGTCTACCACGACGATCGCTTTGGCCAATGACATCAGCGCCAGTCCCCACAGGCCGAAGATCACTTTGCGGGCGTGGCCGGGGTAGCGCTTTTTGATCGACACCAGCACCAGGTTGTGGAATATGCCCTCGGCGGGCATATTGACGTCGCGGATCTCCGGCAGGAACATGCGCATCAGCGGTAGAAACAGGCGCTCGGTAGCTTTACCCATCCACACGTCCTCCATGGGCGGGATGCCTACCACGGTCGATGGGTAAATGGGGTTCTTCCGCCGGGTTATCGCCGTGACGTGAAATACGGGGAACGGCTCGATGGGCGTGTAGTAGCCGGTGTGGTCGCCAAAGGGACCTTCGGGGCGGTGTTCGTTGGGATTCACGTACCCTTCGATGACGATTTCCGCCTGGGCGGGGACTTCGAGGGGCTGGGAAACGCAGTCCACGAATTCGACCGGAGCGCCGCGCAGGTAGCCTGCCAGCATGTATTCATCGATGTTGGGGGGCAGGGGCGCTGAGGCGCACCACATGCTGGCCGGGTCGCCGCCCAATATAATCGCCGCGGGTATGTTTTCTTTCTGCGCTTCCCGCGCCACCCGCTCGTGCTCGGCGCCGCCTTTATGCCGCTGCCAGTGCACCAGCAGCGTTTGCTCGTCGATGACTTGCAGCCGGTATAGGCCCACGTTCCGACTTCTTGTGTTGGGGTCGCGGGTGATCACCTGCGGCAGGGTGATGAATTTGCCGCCGTCTTTCGGCCAGCATTGCAGGATCGGCAAAGAATCCAGGGTGGGGTTTTCTTTGCTGACCACTTCCTGGACCGGGGCGCGGCGCACCTTTTTCGGCCCCAGGCCGACGGACTTCAAGGCAGCCCACACGTCACGCCCGCGCTTCAGTATCTCGCTGAAGCCCTGAGGCAGGCGTAAATCGATCAGCTCGGCCAGCCTGTGGTTCAATACCTCCAGGTTCTCCACGCCGAGCGCCAGAGCCATCCGTTCGGCGCTGCCGAAGGCGTTCATCAGGACCGGGATATCGTAGCCGCTGGGGTTCTCGAACAACAGGGCTTTGTTCGCCTCGGGGTGACCTTTGCTCACCCGGTCGGTGATTTCGCTGATCTCCAGATGGGGCGATACCGGCAGCTTGACGCGGGAGAGCTGGCCGCGCTTTTCCAGCACTTCAACGAACTCGCGCACATTCTGTAAGCTCATGCTGCACACTCCTGAAAGAAAACCGGCTAATTATAGCATGTAGTCATCCTGCTGTTCTCACCTTCCTCCTCAAGGAATCCGTCATTGCGAACAAGCGTTCTCTGCGAGTGAAGCAATCTCCTCCGTATCCGGGAATTGCTTCACACAATCGCAAGGTTAGCTTGACACTGTGCAGTCCCTATGCTACATTTACCATACCCTGGGACGATTACCCCAGGGCATGGGGAGAACCTGAAATTGAAATCGGGCCTTTGACTGATTAAAAGGATTCCGCCTGAACAGGGGAAAACCCGGTTTCTCCAGGGTTCGCCAGCCTCTTGTAATTATTTTATAGTAAGGAGTGATGCACTTTGACGAAATCTCGCTCCCAGATGATGGTTGAACGCCTGCGGGATATGCAGGCTTCCTCGCCTGACATTGAGGCTTCTGCAATTGTCAGCGTGGATGGGCTCAGTATTGCTTCAGCGCTCCCCCAGGGCGTTGAGGAAGATCGGGTTTCGGCGATGTCGGCCGCGATGCTCTCATTGGGCGAGCGGATTGCTTCCGAGTTGGGACGCGGCGCGCTCGACCAGGTGTACATCAAAGGCGCCTCCGGTTACGTGGTCTTGATGTCGGTCGGCGAGGAGGCTGTGCTTACCGCGCTGGCCCGCGAGCAGGCCAAGTTGGGGTTGATTTTCCTGGATATGCGCCGTGCCACCGAAGACCTGGTGAAACTCATTTGAGCAAGAAGCCTTTTTTGAAGATTCTCTATTGAAGATTCCTTATCATGGAACCGATCCCCAAGAGCGAATACCATTACGCCAATAAGATCGCGCTGATCACCCTGAAGGCGTTGGAAGAGGTGATGGGCAAGAATGGCCTGAACGCCATCCTCAACCTGGCTCGCCTCCCTCACCTGATCGATAACTATCCTCCGGATAACCTGGAACGCCAGTTCAATTTCGCCGATTTTTCCGCCATCAACCTGGCGCTGGAGGAGTTTTTCGGGCCGCGCGGCGGGCGCGGTCTTGCCTTGCGGGCGGGCAGGACCGCCTTTGCCGATTCCCTGCGCAACTTCGGCGCCCTGGCGGGCGTGGGCGACCTGGCTTTCAAGGTGCTGCCCATGGGCGTCAAGATGCGCATCGGCATCCCCGCCATGGCCAAGATCTTCAGCCAGATCAGCGACCAGTATTCCACCGTCCAGGAACGCGAGCACGACTATCTCTACACCATTCATCGCTGCCCGGTTTGCTGGGGACGGAGCGGAGTGGATAGGCCGGTCTGTTTCATGGCTGCTGGGCTGCTCAAAGAAGGCTTGAAGTGGCTGTCTGGCGGCAATGAGTTCCGAGTGGACGAGGATAAGTGCATCGCCAAGGGGGACAACGTTTGCGATTTTGTGATCCTGAAAACACCGCTGCTCTAGGGGATAGATGAAGTTCCTGTGCAGCTAACTGTTGTCACACCCACTTACAATGAAGCGGAGAACATCCTCGGGCTGGTCTCCGCTCTGTTTGCGCTGCCGATTGGCGGGCTCAAGGTGCTGGTCGTGGATGATAACAGCCCGGATGGCACCGGGGAGATCGCCGAACAGCTCAGCCAGACATATCCGGGACGGATGCAGGTTATCCATCGGAGCGGGAAGCTGGGTCTGGGCACAGCGTATATCCTGGGATTTCAGCAGGCGATCAGCCAGGGCGCTGAAGCGGTCGCCCAGATGGACGCGGATTTTTCCCACCCACCTGATCTGCTCGTGAATCTCTACCAGGTCTTGCAGGCGTGCGACGTGGCAATGGGTTCGCGCTACATCCCCGGCGGGTCTGTGGATCAAAACTGGCCTGTCTGGCGCAAAGCCTTGTCCGCCTTTGGCAACATTTATGCCCGCACCATCCTCAGGTTTCCTGTCCAGGATGCGACCGGCGGCTATCGCATGTGGAGGCGAGAAGCCCTCCTGAGCATGCCTCTGGGCAGGGTGCGTTCCAATGGTTATGCGTTCCAGATAGAGATGGCCTACCTGGCGTATCGCCTGGGGTATTCGATTCGCGAAGTGCCGTTTTATTTTGCCGACCGCTGTGTAGGCCAATCCAAAATGTCCTTTAGGATTCAAAAAGAGGCCGCAATACGCGTCTGGCAGCTCCTGCTTGAATACCGCAATTTATGAGCGCCTCGCTTCTCAGCTCCGAAATGCGGACAAATTTTCACAATCTGTACGCCGACATTTTTTGGTTTGGCGTATTAGCCGGCAGCGCGATGGCTTTCCTGGGGGTGTTTGCAGCTCGCCAGGGCGCGACCAGCTTTCAGGTCAGCTTGCTATCGGCAGGTCCGGGGCTGGTGAATTTATTGTTTTCCATGCCGGCGGGTCGCTGGCTGGAAAAACGCCCGCTGATCGGCGTGGCCTTCTGGTCATCGGTGTGGCACCGGCTGGGCTATCTTTTGCTGATCCCCCTGCCCTGGCTACTGCCAGCCCCGGCGCAGGTTTGGGGGATCGGTTTCATTGTTTTAGTCATGTCGGTGCCTGGCACGCTGCTGGCGATCGCCTTCAACGCCATGTTCGCCGAGGTAGTAGCCCCAGACTGGCGCGCCCAGGTCGTTGGCAAGCGGAACGCGCTTTTATCGATCAGTATGACGGTGACCTCGCTGTTGAGCGGCCAGGTGCTGGATCGGCTCGATTTCCCCGGCAATTACCAGGTGGTATTTGCTGCCGGCGCGCTGGGAGCGATCCTCAGCAGCTACCACCTGGCGCGCATCCGCAGCATAGGTGAAGCGCCCGTGCGGGTCTGGAGGCTGCTGATGGACCCCGCCCGCCCAGGCATGCCGCGCTTTTTAGACGCCTTTCGAGGTCCCTTGGGCTTGCGTTTTTTAACCAGGTCTGGTGGGAGATCTCTCCTGCGCTTGGAGCTGCTCAAAGGCTCGTTTGGCCCATTTTTGCTGGCTTTTTTGTTATTCTATGCCGCTCAATACGCCTCGATCCCGCTTTACCCTCTGTTCTTCGTGAACGATCTGAAGCTAACCGACGGTCAGATCAGCCTGGGCAGCGCGCTGTTCTATGGCGCCATGTTCATGGCCTCGCTGGGTTTGAACCGGGTGAGCGCCCGCTTGGGGCACCGCAAGGTGATGATCCTGGGGGCGTTGCTGTACGGCTCCTATCCGCTGCTGAACTTTTTCGCAAGGGATGCGACTTTGTTCTGGTTCGCTTCGCTCTGCGGCGGCGGAGTTACCGCTTTGACCATTGGAGGCCTGGTCAACCGCCTGATGGAACGCGTACCGGAAGGCGACCGCCCCGCGCACATGGCCCTGCATAACCTGGCGCTGAATATTGGTATTCTGGGCGGTTCGCTTTTGGGTCCGTTGGTCGCCAATTGGGTGGGACTGCGCGATTCGCTGTTGCTGAACGCTGGCATGCGCTTTTTCGCCGGCCTCTTGCTGGCGGTTTTTGGCTAGACAGACCCGTCTGGTCTGCTCGCTTTGTGTTGACCGCTTATCCCTTTCAGCTCTCCGGCGCACCCTTCTCGACGGCGTCGACCAACTGAGCCCATTCATCCAGGCTGAGGCTTTCTGCCCTGCGCTGCGGGTCGATGCCTGCGGTCTTTAAAATCGCTTCGCCCTCGGCGGGCGTCCAGCGCATGCCGGCTGCCAGGGCGTTTTTTATCGTTTTCCGCTTTTGGCTGAATCCGGCCTTCGCCAGGTGGAAAAAGGCCTCTAGCTGGCCTGGGGGGATGCGCGGCGCCGTGTGCAGGTCCACCCTGACGACGGCTGAAGCCACCTTGGGGGTAGGGTGGAACGCCTCCGCCGGGAGGCGAGCGCGCACCCTGGGCTGCCCGTAAACTTGAACGCTGAGCGCCAGCAGGCTCAGCTTGCCCGGCTCGGCGCAGATGCGCTCGGCGACCTCCATCTGCACGGTGAGCACCAGGCGCTTGGGGAGCAGCGGCGCTTCCAACAGGCGGCGGATGAGCAGCGATGTGATGTAGTAAGGGATATTGGCCACCACCAGGTAAGCCGGGGACTGGACGAGCTGCTGGATATCCTGGCGCAGGATATCCCCCTGCACGATGCGCACGTTTGGGTATGGGTCGAGCACGTGGCGCAGCGCCGGTATAAGCCGCTCGTCCAGCTCCACTGCGACAACCTGATGGGCTTTGCGCGCCAGGTGGCGTGTCAGGCTGCCCAGGCCGGGGCCGATTTCTAAGACCACCTCGTCGGGAGCGATCTCGGCTATATCCGTGATTTTCCGCAGGGCGTGATCATCCATCAGGAAGTTCTGCCCCAGGCGTTTATCGGGACGTAAATTGAACTGGCGGAGCAGCGCGGGGACATTCAGGGGGGATATATTTTCCATTGGATGGGCCGGGAGCGATGGCTTTGCACCGCGATCTCTACGGACAGGTGGGCTCATCTGGCTCGCTGGGCCATGTGCCGGCCATGAAGCGCGTGGTGTAATCCCGGATAACCTCATAATCGGCCTGCATGACGAAGGTCTCGTTTTTTTGCTGTGGGCTGTAAACGCGCCCCGGCGTGAGGATTTCCTCTGGCAGGCTGGTGAAGAGGATGTTTTCCCGCTTCAGGCGTGGCGCAAGGCAGGCGAGCTGGCTGATTTGCTCCAGGCTCAGGTCGGTGAGCACCGCTCCCTGGAAGGCGGCGATGATCTGGGGGATTTTTGGCAGCACCGCGGGGCGGGTAATTTTCTCTTTCAAAGCGCAAATGACCATGTTTTGGTGGTCCATGCGGGTGAAATCGTTGTATTTTTTCCGAATACGGGCGAAGCGCAGCGCCTGGTCGCCGTTGAATTGCTGCTGCCCGGCGGAAAAATAGCCCATATCTTCGGTTTTGTCGTCGATAGGGCGCCCGTCGACGTCATTCGGCAGGTAGATATCGATACCCCCAACCGCGTCGACGATCTTCACGAAGGTCTGCATATTGACCGCCCCGTAGTGGTCCACGCGCAGGCCGAAATTCAGGTCCAGCGTGCGCGCCAGCAAGCCCGGTCCTGCTCCTGGGCCCTTGTAATAACCCATGCCAGGGCCGCCGTAAAAATACGCCTGGTTGAGCTTGCCGTGGGTTATCCCATATGGCTCGGTGATGCCGGGTATCTCCACCCACAGGTCGCGCGGCATGGAGAGCACGCTGATCTTGGGGGTGACGAAATCCACCCGGGCGATGCGGATGACATCCGCCAGACCGTATTTGTAATCGCTGCCGCTATCAGCTCCAATGGCGAGGATAGTCATCAGCGCTGGGCCTCCGCAAAGCGGTCTGGGCGTGGGCGTAAGGGCGTCAAGCGGCTGGGGGGCGGAGGTGGGCGTGGGGTGATCTGCGCTGGCGCTCTCAACCTGCTCTGCAGGGGTTGGGCTGGCTGTCGCTTGAAGCCTGCTTTGCCCCGCCAGCGTCGCTGTGTAGGTAGGCAGCTCTAAACCGGGCCCCAAAGGCGCGCTCCAACGCTGCTGGAGTTGAGGGTAGAACACCATCCCGGCGATCGTCAGGAGGATACCCACTGCGCCTGAGATCAGGCCGATCAGTTTTAACCTGGATTTCTGCATGAGTTTTCTCCAGCCGCCCGAGGGGGATTATATCACTGCCTGAGGGCAGGATGCGATAGGTAGGGGCCACGGCGGACTGTGCAGGTTTCTATGGCTTTGTTTGGGCACGCCGTGCCCCTACTGCGGTACGGTATAATTGCCCGCGATGTCCAAGCACAACCCGCCGGCAACTGAAGAACGGACAGGCGCTTTCCCCAGGCATGATGTTCTGGAAACTGCTGTTTATGCGCTGTTGTCCGTGGGGTTCGTGGGAGTGCTCTGGCTGTACCTGCAGCGGGTAAGCCGGGATGGCGGCTGGCTGGATCTGATGGGGCTGCTGGTATTACCGGCTCTGCTGACCAGGTCATTCGAGCGCGTTATAGCGGGCTTACCCTTGCGCCTGGCCTGGCGCTACCGGCTTGCCTTCCTGATTTCGGCGGGGGTGATCGCTGTCCAATGGCTGATTCTGCGCATCTCTCGCACCCCAGCGCTCGAAATGATCTGGTTGGCCCCTGCTGTATTGGGGTCGTTTTTCGGCGGGCTGTTGACAACCGCCTTGAACGAAACCTTGTGGGAGAACAATTCGCCTCCCTCGGAGCGTATCCGCCAGGATGTCCACCAGGCTCATCTTGAGGTCATTGGCCTGCCGAGACCAGCGCCGCTTTGGAAGCGCTTTTTCGATATCTTTACGGCTGCGCTTGGGTTGGTGTTATTTTCGCCGCTCTGGCTGGCGTGCAGCTTTCTGATCTGGTTCGAGGACCCCGGCCCCCTGCTATTTATTAAGAATTCGGTCGGCAAAGGCGGGCTCAGCTTTCACCAGTTCAAGTTCCGCACGATGGAGCGGGCCGCCGAGCGTTTCACCGGGCCGGTCATGTCCGGCGAAGCGGATGGGCGCGTGCTGGTCGTGGGGCGTATATTGCGCAAAACCGCTCTGGACGAGCTGCCGCAACTGATCAACATCTTGTCTGGCGAGATGAGTTTTGTCGGCCCTCGCCCGCAGCGGACGGTCCTGGTGCGCGGCTACCTGGAAAAGATGCCTGAATATGCCGAGCGGCACCGGGTATTGCCGGGTTTGGCCGGGCTGGCCCAGGTGGTCGGAGATTATTATCTCACCCCGCGGCAGAAGCTGCGCTTCGACCGCCTTTACATTCAGCACGCCAGCCTGGCGTTTGACCTTAAGTTAATATTGCTCGCTTTTCTGCTGGCTTTCTGGTATCGCTGGCAAAAAGGATGGAACGGCCGGCTGCCCAGGGGTCTGGTCAGGTTTGGGCGCGCCAGCCGCCCAAGGTAATTAATCAGGGGGGCGCTGGCGAGTCTGCAAGCCGCGGGATTTTCCCCTGAGCCAGGATGTCCACAGGATGAGGCTTACCACCAGGGCGTTCAACCCCTGACCGGCGATGGTCCCGTAAACGCCCCAGCGCAGGATTGCCCAAATCCCCACGCTGAACATGACCGCTATCGCCGCCAGGTTGGCGATGAAAATCGGCCGTGAGAAGCGCGCTGCTTTGAATGCGGTTTGTAGCGGAGAGTAGGCGAACAGGAGGGCGTAAAACAAAGCCATCAGTGCAATCCCATCCTGGTAAGCCAGGTAGGTCTCCCCATAAAGCGCCTTGAGTAGTTGACCTGGAAAAAGCACCGCCAGGCTGAGCAGCCCTAGAATGGGCGCCCCGCTTGCGATGTAGATCAGCTTCAAAGTTCGCCCCAGGGCGGGAAGACCGATCTGCTCGTACAGCCGGGAGGCCCGCGGGGTTAAGAAGGTGTCGATGGCGCGCAAGAGCAGATGAACCGGCGCGACGATATTTTGCAAAGCCCGGTAGGCGCCAGCCGCGGCAAAACTGATCATGCCCGCGGTCAAGACGGGATAGAACTCAACAGCCAGCCAGTTTGCCAGGGAGCTGCCCATGATCCAGCGCCCGAATCCCCAGTTGCGCTTCCATGTTTCAATCAGGTTGTGCGGTTTGCCCGCCCAGGCTTTGCGCGTGAGCCACAATCCGGGCGCCAGAGCAGCCAGCGAACCCCAGCCGATAGCGTGCAGACCGCCGGTGCCGCTCAGCTCAGCTTGCCAGGCCCACCAGATCAGCAGCAGCAGTCTTACCGCGTTGGCAATGACCGTGTTGACCAGGGCGTGGAACACTGCGCCGCGTGTATACAGCAGGCGGCGGATATGTTCCTGCAACTGCCACCAGAGAAACGAAAACCAAAGGGCGAACAGCGCCGGGCCTGCTGTGTCGTTGCCCAACTCGCTGAGCAGCCATCCGCCGAACGCCGCCAGCGCAGACGTTGTCAGTGCCAGCCCGAGCTGGATCAGGCTTGTGCTGGCGGCGTAAGGTCTGAATCCGTTCTCGTCCAAGGAAGCCCCAAACACGTTCAACGGCTGGATGACCAGGCCCTCCTGCACCGAGCGCACCAGGCGCAGGGCGGTGAAACCGACTCCGTACATTCCCAGTTCAGTGGGAGTTACTCCGCGGGCGAGAATGATCGTCGCCATGAAGTTGGAGGCGCTGATCACCGCCTGGTCTGCGGCTGCCAGGTAGCCCTCCCGAGCCCCCGTGCTCGATAGAGCGCCGATCAGCGACCTCAAATGACCGGGCAGAGAGTACGTTTTGGCTGCGGGGGCGGATCGCCGGGCTGGAAGGTGGTTTTGATCCGGGGTCATGGGGGCGTTATTTTGCTGTGGTCTTAAGCTTGTCATCAGGATTATTGACCACTGGGGGTAATTCTATCAGACGCTATGGATATTCATCGAGATGGCTTAAGCTCTTCAGTGCAAAACGTCCCGCGGGTTCCCTAAAACAAGCCTGATTGAGCATAAACCTGCGGAACGTTGATAACCAGGTTATCTGCAGGTCAATAGGATTATCAACCGTGTTAGGGGAATCCGTCTGGGTAGTTTAATGCTATATAATACGTTTGGAACCCTGGAAAGGCGCCAGGGATATCTGAGGCTTAAGCATCTCTTAAGCATAATTGCTGGAAGTGTATAAAATCCTGACAATCAATCGACCAATGTAACATTAAACCTGTGGAAACGTTTTATGGGATAGCATTTGATGTCAGACTGGCAACGAGTTGATGACATTCAACTGCTGATAGCCGCGCAAAGCGGCGACGCTGAGGCGTTCGGCGAATTATACGAGCGCTATGCAGGGAGAGTATTTCGCTTTTTATATGCTCACCTGGATGATCGCCTGGATGCCGAGGATCTAACCGAAGATGTCTTCTTGCGGGTGTGGAAATCCTTATCTGGTTATCGCGAACAGGGCGTTCCGTTTCTTGCGTTTCTGTTTCGCGTTGCGCGAAACGCCCTGATCGATCATTATCGCCGGTCAGGTGGTTTAAAAAGGGATGTGGCCTTGGAGGACCTGCCTCTCAAGGATCACAGTCCAGGACCGGTGGAAGCCGTGATGATTGACCTGGAACACCAGAAACTGCGCCAGACATTGGAGAAGTTGCGTGAGGACTATCGCACGGTTTTGGTGTTACGATATCTTGGTGAATTATCTCCAGAGGAGACGGCGCAAGCGATGGGCCGTAGCTCGGGAGCTGTACGCGTTCTGCAGCACAGGGCTCTGATTGCTCTGCGAAGCTTGATGGAGGGCGCGGTAGGGTTTGATTGATGTCTGATCGCCTGAATGAGCTGGAGCTTGTCTTGCAATCCTGCCTGGAACTGGTCCAGAGCGGGGATGTTTCCATTGAAGAAGCTCTGGCTCGCTATCCGGAAGCGGCTGACGAGCTGCGCCCTCGCCTGGAGGCCGCGCTGTGGTTGGCTGCCAGGCGCAGCGATCTGGAGTCGCGTCCCGGGTTTGTGAGCGCTTCTCGCCAGCGCCTGGTGTATCGTTTGCAGCAGGAGCAGGCAGCCTCAGCGCTGCCAGTCAGCCAGCAGGTGATAGGCTGGCTAAAGCATATCTGGAGCCAGATCGTGCCGTCAGGCGCCCCGGCGCGCCGGCGCTTTGCCCTGCAGATCGCGCTGGTGTTTGTTCTTCTCCTCACCATGTTTACTGGTGGAACAGGGGTTGCTTTTGCCGCCCAGGATGCTTTACCCGGCGACCAGTTGTACCCGCTAAAAACAACGCTCGAGGGGGTGGAGCTGTTTTTCAGTCCGGGCATGGCGGGTGATATTCGCCTGCACATCGAGTTCTCCGCCCGGCGTATAGTTGAGATTCAAGGCCTGTTCCTGGAGGGGCGCTATGAATTTATCGGCGCAACAGTGAATCGCTTTGAAAACCACATTGTTCGGGCAGTGACACTGCTCGATCAACTATCGAGACGCAATGCAGCCCAGGCCAGTGAGCTGGCAGTAGTATTTCAGAGCGCTCTTGCCAGCCATGTCGCCAGCCTCCAGGTTCTGGCCGAGCTGATCCCAACCCAGCTAAAGAGCGAGATTACCAGGGCGGTGACGGTCGCCCAAGGTGGGAGCTCCTCGGTGCAGGGGGTTCTGGATTCGATTGGGGTTCCCACTGGCTCGCCTACGCAGGAGCCATCTCAGGTAGAAGCTATTGCTACTCCCACACCAACGGAAACCTCAACCGCCACCTCCACGAGCACGCTTACCGGTACGCCTACTTTGACGCCCACCTTGACGCCCACTGGAACCTATACACTGACGCCAAGTCCCACCTGGCTGCCATCTTCTACCCCCGTTCCCTCAGCTACCCGGCAGGCAGTCAGCACGCCGCAGCCCACGGAGCAGCCCACGGAGCAGCCTACCGAGGAAGAGCCCAAGCCCACCAAGACGCGGCGGCCTCTCCCCAGCCCGACTCGCCGTCCCTAGTAGGGCCCCCGGACATACTAGGAAAAATGGGTAGCCGGTTAATCAACCCTTAAACACCCAAACGAAAAATTTGCTCTATAATCAATTAAACACGGATGCGCGTGAATATTTGCATCTTTGTTTGCATTTTGATGTTCTGAGTGGGGCCTGTCGCAATTGCCGTGAACGCGGCGACGATTCCTGAAGAACTGTGAGCGGCTGAGAGGGAATGTTACCGGCGCTCCCGATCGGGGAGGGCTGAAAAGCAGCCAGAGATTACAATAGTTTTGGCTAAAATCACTCACAATACAATTTTGATAGGCTTACAATTTTTGTGTAGCAGTGTTGCATGAGCGTCGTTATAATCGATACAGGTCGGAGGCGGTTTTTGCTTTTCAGTGGCATAAAAATGTGAAAAATTAGTCATTCAGGCATATATAAATGAATATATTGGCTAAAACAGGTGCTCTCATGAGAAGGTTGGATAAACACGAGCGAGCCCAGGGTCTGGTTGAGTTTGCCCTGGTGCTTCCATTGCTGCTCTTAGTGATGTTTGCCCTGATCGAGTTCGGTCGCCTGCTCTTCATCTACAGCATGGTTTTCACCTCCAGCCGTGAAGCTGCCCGCTACGGGTCCGCTGCCGGCAATGTGGGCAATTACATCCCGCATTATCGCGACTGTGATGGGATGCGCGCTGCCGCCCGCAGGATGGGCACGCTGGTAGGGATCGAAAATGGGGACATCAGCATCAATTACGATGATGGCGATCCCGCTCATGCCTTTGGGAACTGCCCGGCGAACGGCTACGGTCCTGCCAATGTGGAGCTTGGTCACCGGGTGGTGGTGTCTGTTTTAGCGCTGTATCGACCCTTGCTCCCGTTACTGCGCATCCCCTCCTTCCCAATTATGTCCACCTCGGCGCGCACGATACTGAAAGATATTTCTATTCAGGGCACGCCGCCTGCCCCCTCAGGCAGCGTGAGCGTATCTTTTTCCCCCGCAGAGCAAACCGTCGATGAAGGCGACCCAGGTGACCCGGGCACGCCGCGCGTGGTGAACGTTCAGCTCCGCCTGAGCGGACCGACGGCCAGCAATGTGACCGTCCATTTTAACCTGGATGCCGGCGCCAGCTCCGCAGCAGCCGGCGGCGATTTCAGCCTGGATACCGCCAGCCCGGTTGTAATCCTGGCTGGAGATGTGAGCGCCGCCGTGTCTGTCACCATCGTCCCGGACCTGACCGATGAAGACGATGAAACCGTGCTGCTGCGAATTGTCAATGTCGATAACGGCAACATCGGTTCACCGGATACCCATTTGATCACTATCGCCGATGATGACGACCCTCCCACCGCAGATTTCATTCCGGAGACCCAGAATTTGCAAGAGGACGATGGCGTGGATGGGGTCAGCGCCTTTGTCAGGGTGGATCTCAGCAACCCCTCAGGCAGAACGGTAACGGTTCCATTCAGCGCGGACGTGATTAGCAGCACCGCGACCCTGGGTGGGGATTATGTGCTCAACACCTCCAGCCCGGTAACTTTTGCGCCGGGTGAAACCAGCAAGCTGATTTTATTTACCACGAGCTTTGATGCGATCGACGAAGAGGATGAAAATTTTATGCTTGTGATGGGCGAGCCGGTGAACGCCTTTAAGGGGGCTGCCAATGTACATACAGCCACGATCATCGATAACGACGCCCCGCCGTTAGTTTATTTCACCTGGGAGGCCTCTGAGGCGCCCGAAAATGCCGGTACGGTGTATATAGAGGTGAGCCTGAGCGCCCCTTCTGGCAAGCAGGTAGAGGTTCCTTACACGCTTGGGGGCACCGCAGAGGGGGGAGTGGATTACAGCCTCCCGCCAGGTTTAGTGGTGATTCCGGCGGGACAGACTACCGCCAGCATAGCGGTGACCATCATAAACAATGGTGACAATTATGAAACGGAAGAAACCATTATCTTAACGATGGGCGCCCCGCTGAACGCCACCCTGGGAGCGCCGGGTGAGCATACCCTTACGGTCACTGCCTCGCCTGTGCCGCCAACGGTTTCGTTCGCCCGGGTCAGTCAGGCTGAGTCTGAAGGCATTGGCACACTGAGCGTGGTCGCACAGCTCAGCTCGGCTTACTACCAAAATGTGGTCGTGCCTTTCAGCCTGAGCGGCACGGCTGCAAATGGGGCGGACTATACTGTCACCTCTGGGCAAATTTCGATCCCGGCGGGCAGCGCCACGGGCAGTATATCTGTCATTGTAGTCAACGATGCCCTGGACGAGGACGATGAAACCGTTATTCTCACCATGGGCCCGCCCAGCAACGTCACCCTCGGTTCTCCCAGCGTGCACACGATTACAATTTTGGATGACGAAGCGCCTCCGCTGGTGTATTTCACCTCCCCCTCCCAATCCGGGATGGAGGACGTTGGGCAGATGCTCATCACCGTCCGGCTGAGCCCCGTGTCCGGTCGGGATGTTACCGTGCCGTTCTCGGTGGGCGGTTCAGCCACGCCAGGCGCTGATTACACTATCTCGCCAAGCGACACGGTGTTTATTCCCGCCGGCAGCACCGAGGCTACGATCACTATCCAGGTCATTCACGATGAAGAGCTGGGTGAGGGGAATGAGACCGTAGATGTTTTCATGGGCACGCCGGTGAACGCTACCCGCAGCTCTACCTACGATCGCCACATCGCAACCATTACCGCCTGGATATGTCCGACAGCAGCCTCCGATCCATATTTTGGCACTGGCAACGACAACAAAAAGTTGATCTGGGAGCTGCAGAATACGGATCCCAACACGACCAACTTGCTTGAAGTGACGGTGTTTTGGCCGACTACTAACAATGCAGCCCTGGAAAGCATCGTGTTCGGCAATAACCCGATCGGCAACAGCTTTTATTACCCTGCCAGCCTGGGCTACCTGGATGTAGTCAACCCCAGCCCATTGTGGAGCGGTGTGTTCAGCGCCCGCCAGATGACATTCCTGTTCGATCGGCAGCCGAATATGTCCGCCGGGCAGGAGATTGTGGTGAGCGCCCGTTTTGCCAACTGCCTGCCGTTCAGCAAGCGGATTGGGAATTAACCCGGGGAGATCGATCTCCCCGCAAGTTTATCGGAGTTTGTTGTGAGGTCAGGATTTTATCGAATCTGCCTGGTCATATTTCTGATCTTGCTCGTCCTGGACGGCAGCACAGGCGTTCCAGCTCAGGCATATTCTTCGGCATTGGGCGGGGAGGAGCCGCCTCCTCCGGAGAAAAAACCTGAGGCCGGATCGGAGCAAGCCTACGATGACTGGCACAAGCAGCTGGCTCAGGGTGGTGTTTCGAGCGCCGCGGCTTCCAGCTCTGACCCTTTTGGCTATACCCTGGATGACGGTGTGGCCTTTGCCTGGGAAGATCTTACCTCCAAAGGCACTCAGGCGCTGTTTTCTGATCCCGACGACGATTTCACTGCCCCGATTGATATCGGTTTCGACTTTAAATTCTACGAAAACACCTATAACCAGCTTTTTATCAGCACCAATGGCATGCTTACCTTCGAAACCGGCAGCAGCGCCTTCTCCAACCAGTTTCTCCCGCTGGATTCGGTTCCGAACAATCTGGTTGCCCCATTTTGGGACGATCTGCAGCTAGGCGCTGGACAGGTTTATTACTGGTTCGACAGCGCCTCTCCCCGGCGCTTTGTAATCGAATGGCATCAGGTGGTGAAGTTCGGTAGCGCTGACCTGCTTACTTTCGAGGTCGTTCTTTTCGAGAATGGCGATATTCTTTTCCAGTACCAAGATCTCAACGGGGACCTGGTCAATGCTACGGTGGGGATAGAGGACCAGGATGGTGTGAATGGCTTGCTCTATCTGTATAACGCCCCGGGATTGACCTCAGGCCTGGCTCTTCACTTTTTCCGTCCCACCCCTGCGGCGAACGCCAAAGTAGCTCCGCTCTATCAAAGCGCTCTCAGCTACAACATCTACACCCAATTCCAGGCTTCGGTGAGCAATATTGGCGAGTTGGGTCCCGACACCCTCAATCTGACCGCAGTTTCGAGCGCCTCGGGTTGGACAGTCTCTTTCTATCGAGCGGATAACAGCGCTGCGCTCGTGGATACGAACCTGGATGGCATGGTCGATAGCGGTTTGCTCGCCCAGGGCGCCACGCTGGAGATCGCCTTCAGGGTTGTCGCGCCAGAGGCAGCTCAGGTGACCGATTACACCGTGATCACCCTGTTCGTGACTTCTTCGTTGGACGACACGAAATCGGCGAACACCACCGCACAGGTCGCGATTCCGGCGCCCTTTGCCCAGGCATACGCTGACAGCCAGTCGGGCATGCACCTGAGACAGGTCTGGGCGCTGAACTCTCGTAATAAGCATGTCGCTACCTATTTCACCGGCAACACGCTCTCGCTGGATGGCAGGCTGGGTGGCAGCTATCTATACGCCTGGGAGAAAAATGGTTTCAGCTCCGGCGTGAATTACTCCAATATCGAGTACCAGGTCTTAAACAAATTCGGATTTGTCCTCCGGCCAACTACTGCGCTCACTCAAAATCAGAATCTGGCCACGCCGACCCTTTTGGTGAACGCGCGCTACCCGGCGGTTTCAGTTGCTGGGGATGGTAAGCTCGCTTTGCTCTGGGTGCAGTATCAGCTTGATTTATCCACACTGCCCGACATTCGCCGGAATTCGAATGTTTGGTTTGCTGTTTTGAACGCCCAGGGGGATCAAATTTATGGGCCGGTGAACCTGACCAACAACAGCCAGTGGCGCGGCACAGGCGATTACGACATCCCGTTGTACTCCTCGCCGCGCCTTATCGCTACGGATGACAACCGTTTCCTTTTAGGCTGGCTGGATAACCGCCTCCAGGCAGGCGATAACGAGGTGAATACGATTTATTACGCCAGCTATACCACAACCGGCGCCCAGGTCACCGCCGGACCGCAAATGCTCACCCAGAGCGTCGCTGGCAGCACCCTTTTGCTTGACCCGGACCTGGTGAATGCTAACGCCGGCGCCTTGTTTGCTTACACAGTGTACAGCCAGATCTCTGAGACTTACTCGATCGCCTACGCCATGGTTAACAGCTCAGGAAACGTGACCGCATCCCCTGCGACCATCCCTGGCAGCAGCGGCTGGCGTAGCGATGGAGTGCGGGTCGCCAATGGCAATCTTGTTTTGGCTTGGACTAATCCGGCAACGGAAAGGATTGCTTATGCTGTGCTGGATCCCGACGGCAGCGCTCTCTTGCGCGCTCCATCCGACCTGCCCCTGGCGGGAACGCGCAAGCCGGATTACGTCTCAGTGACCTATGCGGAAGGGGGCTACGCAATCCTGACCTGGCTGGATGTAGAGTGGAATGACTTCTTGTATTATGCGGCGCTTGGCGGAGACGGCAGCCTGCTGACCCCGCCCATGATCTTTGCTACCGGCGCCTCAGCCAACCCGCTGGTCCAAACCAGCTTCTCCGGTCAGGGAAACGCTCCCTATGAGGGTGTTTGGGATATTTACGTGGCTTTTGGGTGGCGCTGATCAACATGCTTGAAGTACAGGTGTGCATATGAATAATTTGGCTGAAAAAAATAGAAATAACTCGGAACAGGGTCAAAGCCTGCTGGAATTCAGTATCAGCCTGGTGGTCCTCCTGGTCTTGCTGGCCGGGTTGGCGGACGTGGGCAGGGCGTTGTTTACCTACATGTCGCTGCGCGATTCTGCTCAGGAAGGGGCTTTGTACGGCTCGTATAATCCCACGGATGCGGCTGGCATCCAGACTCGCATTAGTAACAACTCGAATATTCTCAATGATCTGGTGAGCTCCGGCAGGATTGTCATCAATGTAACCCATGACGGCTCACCGTGCACCGGTGAAGCCATTACAGTTCGGGTTACTTATCAAAATTTTCCGATCACCATGCCATATCTGGGAGCGATCCTGGGCAGGCAGGCGGTGGATATCACTGCCACAGTTACGGATACGGTATTGGCTCCGGCCTGTACATAGAATCGTTGATACAAAAGGAGATGTGGGGATGAATAAGCAACTATCACAAGAGAAGGGCCAGGCACTGGTGTTATTGGTGCTTGGGTTTGTCGTTTTATTGGGTTTCACCGCCCTGGCTGTCGATGGCGGCATGGTTTATTCAAACCGCCGCCACGCTCAAAATGCGTCTGATGCCTCCTCGCTGGGGGGCGCAGCCACGGCGGCTTTATACCTGGAAAACCATTACGTGGATTATGAGAACTGGGCCTGCACCAACTCAGGCGACCCGATCTACACCCAGATCGTCAATGCAGGCCAGGCGGGTTTGAATGCTGCCATCAGCCGCGCCGGGAGCAATGATTATGCCATCGATGACGATCTCAGCGATCAGAATGGTGCGACTTTCAGATGCGGGCAACAGAATACCGGCCTGTGGATCGATAAATATCTGGATATCACCACGACCATCACCACTGATACAAACACCACCTTTGCCCATTTTGTATATAAGGGACCACTGCGTAACACGGTGACGGCTGTTGCCCGCGTGCGGCCGCGCTCGCCGCTCGCTTTTGGCAACGCCGTGGTGGCTTTGCGCACCGATTGCCCGAACAGCAATACGGGCGGCGTTCACATAGATGGCAACAGCACGATCCAGGTCAACGGAGGTGGCATCCTGTCCAACGCCTGCGCCGTGGTGGGTGGCTCGGTCAATGTGGACATAAATGGCGGGGCTCTTGGGTGTGTTGGCGAAGGGTGCTATACCACCAACGGTTCTCCCAGCGTAGACCCGCCGACGCCGGTGGTGGGCACCACTCCGCTGCCCACCGCTTCGTACCGCATCCCTGGGCCGGATTCGGGTTGCTCAACACTGTCCGACCGTGGTGATCACAGCGGCGGCGGCACAATTAGCCCTGGGAGATACGGTTATATACGGGTCAACAGCGCCAATACCAACCTGGTGCTGCGCTCGGGGCTGTATTGCCTCTCGCGTGATTTCACCATCAACGGCGGTTCCGTGCGGGTGGAGGATGAGGGCGGCGTGACGATTTACCTGACCGAAGGAGATTTTTACGTGGGCGGCTCGGTGGAAGTTTATCTGGTCGCGCCGCCGTTGCCGGAGATCGCCCCCTGCCAGAACAACACCTGCCCGCCAGCCATCCCGGGCGTGCTGATCTACCTGGCCGAAGGCAACACGAACGATGTGGTGCTCTTGGGCGCTTCTGGCTCCAACTATATTGGAACGGTGTACGCTCCCTCGGGTACCATCGAAGCCGGCGGAGGCTCTTTGGAGACGATCAACGCCCAATTGATCGGCGATACGGTTTTCCTTCATGGCAATACCGAGGTGGTGGTGAATTACCAAAACACCATTAATTATCGACCACCGGCAAGCCTGGAATTATACAAGTAGCACTTGGTGACCCGGGCGAACTCCCCCGTCTCTTGCAAGATAAGTGGAGCAGCCTCAGGGCTGCTCTGCTTATTTAAAGTCCTTGCGTATCCGAAGGCGCGAAATGAGGCGAAAAACATGAAAGCGCGGACTCCTTCAACTGCGCTGAGATCTGCTGTAGGAGGGGCCAGGATTCAGCCGGACGGTTAGAATTTTGCTGGAATTGGGATAAAATATCCCCCAGACGAAATACTATAGATTGAAACGGATCGTCACGTGGGGCGATCCATTACGGAAGGAGAGCGTAAGGCCATGTCTGAAGCCGAGTTGAAACCCCTGAGATGGACCCCCGATCCGGACATCGGTTATACGGTCACGCGGCGCCTCGATGGCGGCATGAACCTCACCTTTACAGACGCCTCGGAAGCCACGCTGGAGCACTGGCGAGCGTTCGCGCTGGATCACTTGCTGGACTCCGACCGGCTGACCCGCAACCTGTACGACCTGCGCCAGCTTGACGAGCTTCCGGAGAAAGCCATCCAGTACGCGGTGGAGGTCAACAACGACCCGTCGGTGCGAAATATTCGCATGGCTGTAGTGGCAACCAGCGATAACATCCGTAAAGCGTTGGTAAAGATCGCGGCGCTGACCAGACCTGGCGGGGTGGAGATGGCGGTGTTCAGCGACCCGGAAGAGGCCGAAGCCTGGCTGAACAGGCCGCTGACCCAATTGGTGTAGATCAACTGGCAGTCCCACCCGCTCAGCACAATATGCACATCTTGAAATCTCCCGCTATGTCGGTTGGCAAGCGGGCTCTGGAATGGGGCAGGCGCACCTATATCATGGGCATTCTCAACCTGACCCCGGACAGCTTCTCCGGTGACGGGCTGCTGGACCCTGCCAAATACCCCAAAGGCGAATTAACCAAGGGTAGAGACGAGAGTCGGGACCCGGTGCTGATCTCCGCTATCGAACAGGCGCATCGCTTCGTCGAGGCAGGGGCGGATATCCTGGATATCGGCGGCGAGAGCACGCGCCCGGGCGCGCTGCCGGTAAACCTGGCAGAGGAGCTGGCCCGGGTTCTTCCGGTAATCCGCACGCTGGCTGCCGAGCTGGATATCCTGATCTCGATCGACACGTACAAGGCTGCGGTAGCCGAAGCCGCCCTGCGCGCCGGCGCGCACCTGGTGAACGACGTCTGGGGCTTCAAGGTTGACCCGCAGATCGCCCGAGTGGCAACCGAATACCAGGCGCCCGTGATCCTGATGCACAACCGCAGCGCGTGGGCGACGGCTGAGATCAAGGAGCGGCTGGGGGGCCGCTACGTGGGCGTGCCATACGAGGACCTGATCGCAGATATTCAGAGAGAACTGTTAGAAAGCGTCTCTATCGCTCAGCAGGCCGGCATTCCCGATGAAAGGATCATCCTGGACCCGGGGATTGGCTTCGGAAAAACGGTGGAGCAAAACCTGGAGCTGCTCGACCGCCTGGGGGAGATACGGGCGCTGGGCTACCCGCTGCTGGCGGGACCCTCGCGCAAGTCATTTATCGGTTATACGCTGGATCTCCCCCCCGACCAACGCCTGGAAGGCACTGCGGCTGCGGTGGCGATCGCGATCGCCCGGGGCGCAGACATCGTCCGCGTCCACGACCTGCCTTTCATGAGCCGGGTGGTGAAGATGAGCGACGCCATCGTCCGGCGCCAACCTTCGTGAGAGATTGTCATGTATTGATCACAGCACGCGAGGCGGCTATAATATTAAAACTGAGTTTCTCTGTTTATTGTTATTCGAACTAAAGGATGATGAGGATAGGTTATGATGCAAGATTACTTCCAGGCTCGTTCTGTCCTGAAAACGCCCCATGGAGAATATACCTTCTACCGCCTGGCGCAGCTCGAAGATGCCGGGCTGACCCGCCTCGAGCGCCTGCCGTTTTCGATTCGGATTATGCTCGAGTCCGCCCTGCGCCAGTGCAACGAAATGGAAATCACCCGCCAGGATGTCATCAACCTGGCAAACTGGAAAGCCAACCAGGCTGAGCGCCCCGCCCTGCCTTTCCAGCCAGCGCGGGTTATTATGCAGGATTTCACCGGCGTGCCGGCGGTGGTCGACCTGGCAGCCATGCGCTCCGCCATGGCCCACGTGGGTGGCGATCCCAAAAAGATAAACCCGCTGGTGCCGGTTGACCTGGTGATCGACCACTCTGTCCAGGTGGATTTTTTCGCCAGCTCAGACGCGTTGATGCTCAACGCCGACATGGAATTTCAGCGCAACCGGGAGCGCTATGAGTTTCTGCACTGGGGCCAGCGGGCTTTCGATAACTTCCGCGTTGTCCCGCCGGCGACGGGCATCGTGCACCAGGTCAACCTGGAATATCTCGCCCAGGTGGTCATGGCGCGCGAGGAAAATGGGCGCCGGCTGGCTTTTCTGGATACGCTGGTGGGCACCGACTCGCACACCACCATGATCAACGGGCTGGGCGTGGTCGGCTGGGGCGTGGGCGGCATCGAAGCTGAAGCAGCCATGCTGGGCCAGCCGATCGACATGGTCGCCCCTGACGTTATCGGCTTCGAGCTCTACGGAGAGCTGAGGCCTGGCGTCACCGCCACCGACCTGGTTTTGACCGTCACGCAAATGCTGCGCCAGAAAGGCGTGGTGGAAAAATTTGTCGAGTTCTACGGCCCGGGCTTGCAGGCTTTGTCGCTCCCCGACCGGGCTACGATTGGGAACATGGCGCCCGAATACGGGGCGACGATCGGATTTTTCCCCGTCGACCTGGAAACCCTGCGCTATCTGCGCCTGACAGGGCGCCCGGCGGAGGTGGTGGAGCGAGTGGAATGGTACTGTAAAGAACAAGGCCTGTTCATTTACCCCGATTCGCCCGTCCCAGAATTCACTGATACGTTACAGCTTGACCTGGGCAGCGTGCAGCCCAGCTTGGCTGGTCCCAAGCGCCCCCAGGATCTCGTCCCGCTGGAGGAACTTAAAATTTCGTTCCACCGCTCCCTCACCGCCCCACTGAAGGAGCGCGGCTACGCGCTCACACTGGAAGAAACCGCCCGCCGCAGCGTGATAGGCACCAACGGCGGCAGTGTCGAGCTGGGTCATGGCGCAGTGGTCATCGCGGCGATCACCTCCTGTACGAACACGTCAAACCCATCTGTCATGGTCGCCGCCGGGCTGCTGGCCAGGCGGGCTGTCCAACGCGGCCTGAGCGTGAAGCCGTATGTCAAGACCAGCCTGGCCCCCGGTTCGCGGGTTGTCTCCGAATACCTGGAGAAGGCCGGTTTGCTCGAGCCGTTGGCCGAGCTGGGTTTCAACGTGGTTGGCTACGGCTGCACCACTTGCATCGGCAATTCCGGGCCGCTACCCGGCGAAGTGGTCAAAGCGATCACCAGCGCTGACCTGGTTGCCGCGGCGGTGCTCTCGGGCAACCGCAATTTCGAAGGCCGCATCCATCCATACGTGCGCGCCAACTTCCTGGCCTCTCCGCCCCTGGTCGTGGCCTACGCGCTGGCGGGGACGGTGGATATCGACCTGGTCAACGACCCTATCGGCGTCGATGCTGAGGGCAAGCCGGTTTACCTGCGCGAGCTCTGGCCAACGCCCGACGAGGTTCGGGAGACGATCTCGGCCTCGGTAATGCCAGAAATGTTCGCCGAAAAATACGCGGATGTATTCAGTGGAAATGCCACCTGGAATAATATCCAGGCGGGAGAGGGCGATATATACGCCTGGGCTCCGGCTTCCACCTACATCCAGGAGCCGCCCTTTTTCGTGGATCTCACGCCTGAGGCCCCGGGCATCGATGAAATCTATGGCGCGCGTGTGCTGGTTTTACTCGGCGACTCGATAACCACGGATCACATCTCCCCAGCCGGGGCAATCCCGGCCGACGGCCCGGCCGGCGAGTATCTGATCTCGCGCGGCGTCTCGGTGCGGGATTTCAACTCGTATGGCTCGCGCCGCGGCAACGACCAGGTGATGACCCGCGGCACTTTCGGAAACATCCGCTTGAAGAACCGCCTGGTGCCCGGTGTCGAAGGCGGCGTCACCATTCATCTGCCAGACGGCAAGCAAATGAGCATCTACGCGGCGGCAATGAAATACCGCCAGGAAGGCATTCCGCTGATCGTCCTGGCGGGCAAAGAATATGGCACCGGTTCCAGCCGGGATTGGGCTGCCAAAGGCACGCTGCTCCTGGGCGTCAAAGCGGTGATCGCTGAATCCTACGAGCGCATCCACCGCTCCAACTTGATCGGCATGGGTGTACTGCCTTTACAATTCCTTCCCGGTCAAGGGGTGGAAGCGCTGGGTCTCGGCGGGCGAGAGACCTATGACATTCTCGGGTTGAGCGACGAGATCCAGCCGAACGGCCTTGTGACCGTCCGGGCAACCAGTCCGGATGGCAAAACGAAAGAATTCCAGGCCAGCGTTCGTCTGAACACGCCCGTCGAGGTGCGCTATTACCGCAACGGCGGCATCCTGCACACTGTGCTGCGCGAAATGCTGAAGGGATAAACAAGCGGTTTGCCCGCCCGCTGGCGGTAATGGATTGACAAGTATATTACCCTGAGGTATCCTCGCCACCGTCCGGGTGGGTCCGGCGCGGCAGAAACCTGCGAATCCTGCCAGGTCCGAGAGGAAGCAGCAGTAAGCGGGTCACTCTGGGTGCCGCCGGCATGCCTGCCCGGACATTTGGTTTTTAATAGGGATAAGGCGGCAGGGTAGGGGTGGGGGTCGGCGCAGGGGTGTTCGTAGGTGGTGGCGTGGCTGTGCTGGTGGGCAGCGGTGTGGCTGTCGGAGTCCAGGTCCTCGTGGGTGTTGGGGTCGGGGTGCTCGTTACGGTTGGAATAGGGCTGGTGACTGAGGGCGTCGGGGTTCTGCTGGGCTTGCTGGTCGGCGTAACCAGCGTAGCGGTTGGGGTCGGTGTGACCCCTGGAGTCACACGAGGACCTCTCGACCTCGGGGTGCTTGTATTCGTCCTGGCGAGCGTCAGGGCAGGGGTTGCCGTGCCCGTTTGAGTCGCTGTGCCCGTCGGGGTGGAAGTGCCCGTGAGAGTGGGCGAAAACCCCGGCGTAGGGCTATCGCTGGGCAAAGAGGTTGGTGTGGTGGTGCCGGTTGGGGTAGAGGTGACAGCGCCTTCCGCCTTTGGGGTGGGGGTTATCTCGATCCCCAGGTCCTGCAGCAAGCTATCCATGGTCTGTACCCAGCCGGCGGCAACCTGCACGGCTGCGGTGAGACCAGGAAACACGCGCTCCGGGACGGACTCAGCCAGATTTTTCAAAATTGCCGGCTGGCTGACCACAATACGGTGCACTTCGGGGGCAAGCGCTATGGCTTTTTCAGGGTCCTTGCTGGCAAGGACACCCACCAGCCGGATAGCTTGATGGACGTGATATTGGTAATTGGATAGCGTATCTCGCAGGTAGAGATAGCGATTTAAATCCACCAGCTTTTGCATTTCTGCGCTGCGCAGTTGGGCAAATTGTAAGTGTAAATGGATATCGTTCGACTCATCCGCCGAGAGGAATAACTCCACCTGCTCGAGCGAGATTTTCACAGGGTAAAGCACTTCTCCGGGCAACGCCTGCTGAGACGCAACCGCAGTGCCTGCACCTCCAGCAATCAACCCCAACAGCAAAACGAGGACCATAACAAACTGGAGCGCCAGCCTTCTGTTCAAAGGTTGGTTGACAGCTAATAACCACCGCCGCAAGCGCTCAAACGAGCCCCGAGAGGTTATATGGGAGGGTGCGCCATCCATGGCGCTTTGCTCCTGGCGCATCCGGGCGACCAGGTTACCCCAGGAGGATGAGATAAATTCAGGGCGCGGCGCGAGCGCAGTCTGCTTTGCCCGGAGCCACGCAGCCACCTCCAGCAAGGGGCGCAGCTCAGGCGCCAGGTCCGGATGCTCAACCAGAATTGTCTCCAACGTTGCCTCCCCGCTCTGCAGACGATCCAAGCAAACCTCCAATATTCGTGCGAATTCTTCCTGGGTTGCTGCCATGAAATACTCTGCCTCTATGTCTCGCCCATCAATTCTCGCAGTGCGGCTAAAGCCCGGTGCTGCAAAACTCGCACTGCTCCGGCTGAGCGCCCCATCACTTGCGCTGTCTCCTCAGGTGACAGCTCACTTAAAAAGCGAAGAATCAGTACTGTACGGTAATCCTCGCGCAATTTCCCCATCTTTTGGCGCAGTTGTTCATGTTCCAGCATCGCGGCCACTGCATCCCCCGGCCCCTGTGTTCGATCCTGCAGAGAGATATCCGCAATGGAGACCTCCTGCTTCGTGCTGGCGTTTTTGCGGTAGTGGTCGATCAGTGCATTGCGAGCGACTCTGAACAGGTAAGCCAGGTAGGGCACACCCTGTTCCTTGTAGCTGGCGATCGACCGCCAGACTCGTATAAACACTTCCTCCGTCAGATCTTCTGCGTCTTGGCGATTATTCAGATGAGCATATAGGTATCGAAATACTCTGGGCGCATATCTTTCGTATAACTCGCCATACGCCTCTGTATCGCCGTTCCGAGCTTTATTGAGCAATTGTGTAGTGTCAAATTCTGACGGATCAATCACACTACCACCCTGAAGAACGTCAGGTGTTGGTTGAAGTTACTATAGATAAGGATTTTATCAGCTTTAATAAGCACGGCGCCATCAAACCTTCTAAGTTCACAACGCATCTCAGCGCCCCGCCGCCTCCAGCGCACGCAGCGCGTCCACAGTTACGAACTCATTCATCTTATGGGGCGATGTGGGCCCCCAATCCACTGCTGAAGCCCCGCTTTGGGCGCTGGTCGAGACCCGGTAATATTTCTTCTCCGCCGGGAAGCCTCCCTCCGGCAGTCGCTTGGCTTGCAGCAGCTCTATGCCAGAGGCGCAGCGCGGGTCCGACAGCATATCCATCTCGCCCATGGCGATCAAAGCGGACAGGATGTTATACCGCCAATAATACGGGTAGTGCAGCAGGACGAAATCCGGGTGAATCACCGCTCCATCTTTCTGCCGCTTGAACAGTTCCCGCTTTAAAAAGATTTCCGCCGCCCGCTCCGCAGCCTGGAGAGCCTGGCTGTCGCCCAGCCTGCGCCCGAACAGGGCCAGGGCGCGCATCGGGATCAGGCTTTCGTGGAACGATGAGTTTACCGCCGCCGGGTTTTTGTCGCAGTTCCAGCCACCATCCGGCCACTGCCATTGTATCAGGCGCTTTACCAGTATCTCTGTCCTCTCGTCTTCCAAGCCCAGGGTGAGAGCGTAATACACGGCGTTGCCCTCTTGCGAGGCGCAGCGGCGGGTTCGACCGGCGATCGTCTTGATGCCGCGCAGGTGCTGGGAGCCCAGCAGCCAGCGATAAACCTGTTCCAGGAGCGGCATCAGCGTGCGGTCTCCCGGCGGGTAGCCGATCTCTGCCAGGCAGTTCAGCACCCAGTGCGCCCCGCGCCACTTGGCGTACGGGTGGCGCGGGATTTCTCCCCGCGCGTCCCTCTCGGCGAGCAGCGTTTGTACCCGCTGAGAATCCCGGATGGCCTCCTGCATGGCGTTCAACCTGGCGGCGTCTGCCTGCCGGCCTGACAGGTGGACCAGCGTTTTATAGCGGATTGAAGGCTCGCTGGAATTCAGCAAGCGGTTGATCGTGGTTTGGCTGGCGCTTTTTGGGCTATCCATGCGAGAAGCTACCATATGACCGCTTTTAATAGCTGGTCAACCCTGCTGCTCGTGTTTCACGAACGCCCGCACGCCCTGGGTATCCACCCCTTGCAGCAGCTCTTTCACCGTTTGCTTGCGCTCCGGGTGTACTTTGTCCGCCGCCAGGTCGGCAAGCGGGACGAGCACGAAAGCCCGTTCAGCCAGCCCGGGATGCGGGATGGTCAGCCCTGCCTCTTCCAGCACCAGATTGTCGTAGAAAATCAGGTCCAGGTCGATCACCCGTGGACCATTTTTAAATGTAGCCTGCCGCCCCAGGAGCGCCTCCAGGTTCTTCAGGGCTGCAATCAGTTCTCTGGGGGATAACTCGGTTTCGCCCTGCAGGACCATGTTCAGGAATTTCGGCTGTTCCCGGTAACCCCAGGGTTCCGTTTCGTAAATGGGCGATATGCGCTGCACCTCCACGGCCGGCGGAAGGGCTTCGATGGCGGCATGCAGATTTGCGTGGCGGTCACCCAGATTGGAGCCCAGGGCGATAAATACGGTGTGACTCATCGGCAATTGTACGCTGCAGAACAGCTATACCCTTTCGAGCACCGTTGCGGTCGCCATGCCGTGACCGATGCACATGGTTTGCAGACCGTAGCTGGCCCTGAGGCGCTCCATTTCGTGAACCAGCTTGGTCATCAATATCGCCCCGGTGGCTCCCAGGGGATGGCCGTGGGCGATCGCGCCGCCGCTCGGGTTGACCCGCGCCAGGTCGGCTTCGAGCTCCGCTGCCCATGCGAGCACCACCGAGGCGAAAGCCTCGTTGATTTCAACGATATCGATGTCCTCCAATTGCATGCCGGCCTTTTCGAGAGCCTGTTTCGTGGCGGATATCGGCCCATCCAGCATCAGTACCGGGTCGGAGCCGACCACCTGGCGTATAACCAGTCGGGCGATGGGGGTCAGGTTGTGGCGGCCGACAGCCCGGGCAGAAGCCAGCACCAGCGCAGCCGAGCCATCGCTGATCTGGCTCGAGTTCCCCGCTGTAATCACGCCGTCTTCCTTAAAAACGGGTTTCAGGAGGGCCATTTTCTCCCGGTTGGGCGGTATGCGCACGCCTTCGTCCTGGCAGAAGACCCGGCCATCGGGCAGCTCTACCGGCGTGATCTGGCTGTCGAAGCGCCCGGCCTGGATAGCCCGCATGGCGCGCAGGTGGCTTTGATAGGCGTAATCGTCCAGTTGCTCCCGCTGGAGTGACCATTTTTCCGCCATCAGCTCGGCGCTGAGCCCCTGGTGCACCAACGGATAAGGAAAATCATCTGGCCATCGATTGGGCCAGTCGCTGCCAATCGGCTGCCGGGAGAGCATCTCGGTCCCCCCGGCGATGACGATATCCATATCCCCCGCCAGGATCGCCTGGGCGGCAAAGTGCACCGCTTGCTGGCTGGAGCCGCACATGCGGTTCAGCGTGACGGCCGGCACATGCACCGGAAAACCGGCCTTGAGCGCGGCCAACCGGCCCAGGTTCGCCCCCTGTTCGCCGATCGGGGTGACGCAGCCCCACACCACGTCTTCCACCAGGGCTGGCTCGATCCCGGCCCGTTCTACCGCCGCCTGCAGCACCATGGCGCTCAAGTTGAGCGGGGTGATGCCGGCCAGGCTGCCGTTCGCTTTACCCACCCCAACCGCGGTTCTCACCGCCGAGATGATGAATGCTTCGGAGGTCATATTGTTATCCTTTCCGTTATGCCTGACGGTTTTTTACCACTGTCAGGCGAATGATGATGCTCGCCTCTCGTTATATTCTTTTCAGGTCAACCACGGCGATCCTCAACCAGCGCTTCCCGCCAGATCAGGCCCGCCCCAACACAAGTATACAACGAAGTGCGCCATTACAGGTTGACAACTATCTTCCCGCATCTATGTATTTCACCATATCGCCTGTCCTCGGCCTGTACTGAACCCATCCTGAACCACTGCGTTAATCTATAGGCTATTTTCTCTGCTCCATTTGCCAAAAAACCCTTCGCCAGCTAAAATTGACCTTGCCACACCCGTAGCACAGGTTTCAACCTGTCACAGCGTAGCACAGGTTTCAACCTGTCAAAAGCGTAGCACAGGTTTCAACCTTCCTACAAATTCAAGGGAGAAATCATGGCTCAAGCAACCTTTCACTTCCCGCGCGGTTTTTTATGGGGCACCGCCACTTCCTCCCACCAGGTTGAGGGGAACAACACCAACAACAACTGGTGGGCCTGGGAGCAGGAGCCGGGCCGCATCAAGCAGGGTCACAAATCGGGACTGGCCTGCGACTGGTGGGGCGGGCGCTGGCGCGAGGACTTCGATCGGGCGGCGGATGCCGGGCAGAACACTCACCGTCTTTCCATTGAATGGTCGCGCCTCCAGCCTACCCCTGACCGTTGGGATGAGGCTGCCCTCGACTACTACCGGCAGATGATCCGCGGTCTGCACGAGCGCAATTTGCTGCCCATGGTGACCCTGCACCATTTCAGCGACCCGCTCTGGCTGATGGAGAAAGGCGGCTGGGAGAACGCAGCCGTGGTGGATTACTTCGCCGCCTATGTGCGCAAGGTGGTGGAGGCGTTGAAAGAATACGTCAACCTGTGGGTGACGATCAACGAGCCCAATGTGTATGCCACCGCCAGTTACGTGCTGGGTGAATTTGCCCCTGGGAAGAAGGACATCAGGACTGCCATGCGTGTCATGGTGAACCAGGTGCGCGCCCACGCAGCCGCCTATAAGCTGATTCACAGCCTGCAGCCCACCGCCCGCGTGGGGTTGGCGCACAATCATCGTCCGATGCGCTCTGCCAGAGACTGGTCCCCGCTCGACCGGCTGGTGACTTATCTCCAGTCTGGCGCGTTCAACGAATTCTTTCCCCGGGCGCTGCACTCCGGCAAGCTGCGATTATTAAACCTGCGGGTGAACCTGCCGGAGGCCAGGGGTACCCAGGATTTCCTGGGGATCAATTATTACACCCGCGAGTTCGTCGCCTTCAGCCCGTTTAAACCCGGCGATCTGTTCGGCAGGCGTTTCTATCGCGCTGACGCCGAGCTGAGCAGCACGGGCTTTATCGCCAACGAGCCGCGCGGCCTGTTCGAGGCGGTCAAATGGGGCTTGCAGTTCAGCATCCCGATCATGATCACCGAGAACGGCGTGGAAGATGCCGGCGACAGCCTGCGGCGGCGCTATATCATCCAGCACCTGCACCAGTTGTGGAGGGCGGTCAATTTTAATTTTCCGGTCAAAGGCTACTACCACTGGACCCTGGTGGATAACTTCGAATGGGAGCGAGGCTGGACCCAGCGCTTCGGCCTGTGGGAGCTGGATGTGGACACGCAAGCCCGCCGCAAAAGGCCCAGCGCCGACCTGTACGCCGAGATCTGCCAGACCAACGGCATCTCCTCGGAGATGGTCGCCCGCTTCGCCCCCGAGCTCTTCCCAGACATGTTCCCGAATGCTTAAGAAACACACGCAGACCTGACGGGTTTAGATTCCGACGGTAAGCGGGATTATCATCAATTATTCGGTCAGGAAGCGAGAAGAAAACCCGTCAGGTCTCATCCCAATTGGTGTACCTATGTCTATGGATGACCCCCTCCAACCCGAGACACTCTACCGCCTGGTTTGCGCCGCTGCACGCCCTGATCCAAACGACGCTGCAAGCCGCTGGCTACCAGCGCGATTGGGACGAGGCGCTGTATATTTTCGAGAAGCGCCGCCTGTGATCCCCCGGTTTGCGTATGGTATAATCCCGTCGCCGGCGGGGTGAAATCTGCCTGGAATCATTGGAGAGGTTGCGTAGTCTGGCCTAACGCGCGCGCCTGGAGAGCGCGTGAGCCGCAAGGCTCCGCGGGTTCAAATCCCGCCCTCTCCGCTGTTTTTAAGCCCCCTTCGGTTTTTCTACAGGATAGATTATGACCACCAATAGGTTATCTTATTGGGGAGCGGTGAAAAGATCGGCAATCGTCTCTATATCGGTGGAGAGGAGGTATAAATATGAGAATTGCATCTGTTGCAGAGATCAAAGCGAAGTTTAGCGGCTATTTAAAGGCCAGCGAACAGGGTCCAGTTGTCGTCACCAAAAATGGTAAACCGGTGGCGGCGCTTTTAGCGATCACCGACGAGGACGAAATCGAGCGGCTCTTAATCGCTCATTCACCCAAGTATAGAAGCATCGTTGAGCTTGCCGAAAGGCAAATCCGAGAAGGCAAGGGCATCAAACACGAGGATTTTTGGCGAGCAATCGAGTCCGAAGACGACAGCACGAGATAATCCTGGCTTCAGCGCACTTCGCTTTAATCAGTCGGCCCCCGTTCGGATTGGTGGAAATCCTGATACAATTTATCCAATAATTGTATAGCGATAAGTGATTTATCGAAAGTTCGGCGTGGATTATGCAATTATCGGCTATCGCTGGGAAAAGAATTAGCCGGACATCTTTAGGGTTTCTGCTAAGAAGGGTTGATCGGATTGTGAGGTTAGTCTGGCCAGAACCAGGTGGACCGTCAGGCGATATAACTTACCCGGCTACGGTGTGGCCGAAATTCCCCAGGGAAATACCACCCAGACGCTACCGTTCCGCTTTCGTGAGTGGGCAGAACTGGAAGCCTTCCCAATTGAAGGCACCAGAACAACGTAACGACCGTATAATAGAGCTGCTCTATGTTTTCGAAGTACACTACCGGGCACCTGCTCTCGCCTGGGCTCTGGCGCTGGTTTCCCTCGTTCACCATGCCCTGGTGTACCTGCTAGGGGGGAGGTTGTTGAAGCGTTAAATCTCACTCGTGCCTGGCGAAGGCTGCGATCTGGATGCGCCACGATAATTTCCATCCCATTACAGGCGAAACTAGATATATTCAGGGACGGAAACCACTGCAAACTCGTTGGGTTTGATATACTCTTCGTAATCGACGGTCGTGGTTCGCAGGTACGTGTTGCACGAGGCGCAATGATAATGATAAAGGAGGATATCCTCGTTTTCCTCGGGATTGTTAAATGTAATCAGACCGAGAGAAAGATCAAACTCTCGCCCGCCATTGCAGTTCGGACAAAATTCAATCGGTTTATTCATTAAGAGCTCCTTTCTCCGACCCGACCAAAATGAGCAAAAAACAGGCTCCTCCTTCAGGTTTGAGAGTGCAGATGATGGAGCGTAAAGGTAGCTTTGCATTCAGCGACGCGGGTAAGTATGAGTTTAGCAAATTCGATATCCGCTGTCTATGCACTCCTGGTTAAGGTGTAATTATGAATACGTTTCTTGCTGGAATGGAACTGCTAGACCCGCGATACCGCATGGCGCGCTGGCAGAGGCGCCGCTGAGCTGGCCCGAATTGGAGAGTCCCTACAACCACACAGAGGTATATCAATCGCAGAGATGCTACAGGTAAGTTGTGCAGTAAAATTAATCCCCGAGTTTTGTTATGAAAACCATCAAAGTGTTTGTTGAAACAGGCGAGAAGAGAAGTTTCGCCAGCTCGAACGTTTGTGCCTTTGCTGGCGGGGACAATTGTCCCCCATCGCGAGGGCGGAAGGTAAGGATTAGCGCATATGAAAGCCATGGTATTGAAGGAGCTCGGCAGCCTGGAAGATAATCCACGCCCGCTGGAGCTGGTACAGCTACCCGATCCTGTCCCGGCGGAGGGGGAGATTCTGGTGAGGGTCACAGCCTGCGGGGTTTGCCACACCGAGCTGGATGAGATCGAGGGGCGCACACCCCCGCCGCATTTGCCCATCGTGCCGGGTCATCAGGTCGTGGGGCGGATCGAAGCCGCCTGGGGTGAAACCAGCAGTTTCCAAATCGGAGAGCGGGTTGGCATCGCCTGGATTTACTCAGCTTGCGGCGTCTGCAAGTTCTGCCTGGCGGGTGAGGAGAACCTCTGCCAGGACTTTCAAGCCACGGGCAGGGACGTCCCTGGCGGCTATGCCGAATATATGACCGTCCCCCAGGGCTTCGCGTATCGCATTCCGGAGGTCTATACCGATGCCGAGGCGGCGCCTCTGTTGTGCGCCGGCGCGGTTGGATATCGAGCCTTGAGATTGACCGGCCTCGAGGATGGGCAGAATCTGGGCCTGACCGGATTTGGCGCCTCGGGTCACCTGGTTCTGAAGACGGTGAGATATCGCTACCCGCAGGCAAAAGTTTTTGTCTTCGCCAGGAGCGCGCGGGAGAGGGCGTTTGCTGAGCAGCTCGGCGCAGTCTGGGCCGGGGATACAGCGGAAGAATCGCCGGAAAAGCTGAGGGCGATCATCGACACCACGCCGGTGTGGAAACCGGTGGTTGAAGCTTTGAAGAACCTGGAGCCTGGCGGCAGACTGGTCATCAACGCGATTCGCAAAGAAGAGGGGGATAAGGCCAACCTGCTGCGCTTAGACTATCCCGCTCATCTGTGGCTGGAGAAGGAAATTAAGAGCGTCGCCAATGTCACGCGCCGAGACGTGAGCGAGTTCCTGGCGCTGGCGGCTGAAATGGATATCAGGCCCGAAATTCAGGAATATGCCTTATCAGAGGCCAATCAGGCGCTGGTTGAACTCAAGAACAGGGAGATTCGCGGAGCGAAGGTGTTGAGAATGGCTTAAACGCTCAAACACCCGTCCCCATGGCTCGCAGGGTGATCCCGACCAGAAACAGCAAAGCCACCCCGTAAATCAGCATTGCTCGGCGATCTTGGTTCCCCTGGGTATAGGCGAAAATTGCCGGCAGCGTCAGCACGCTGACCACGCCGTACAGCACGTGTATCCAGCCGCGGCCAGGTGGGCCCCCGCTCAGCCAGAGGGCAACCCCCAGACCGCCCTGCACGAGGACCAGCACCTCGGCGATGACCAGCATGCCCCAGAAACTGCTGTCGATGCCCTGTTTGCGGACGAAGCGCCACAGCCCCCATAGGGCCAGGATGAGGAAATAATACAGCACGGTAGTTGCCAGGCCGGCGTGAATTGGGGCGAGCGACATGCGGACCTCCTCGTTATCGATCCAGGCGTGGATGTAGCTTGGCCATGATACCACATCTGTCGGGGTGATGCGTTGATCACCCGTTTGTGCCTGGCAAAATCACACCAACAGGGCGCCGCGAGCGTATGACAGGCGGATTATTTTTTGGTAAACTCACACCCACCGGGTATCTATTCAATGATGCCCCGATTTGTCCTCTTCGCTGGGGATTGAAATCCACCGACCATGGCTTTGGGGCGCGTTGGTGATATAATTCTCAAGCTTACATTTCCTATAAAGATTATCTGCTTAGTTGAGGAGTACGAGGTTATGACCGCAAAACCGACTGAGGTGGAAATTGAACAGAAGCCTGTCAACCGGCGCGAATTTCTGAATCTCGCCTGGCTGGCCTCCTTGGGTTTCCTGACCGTGAATCTGGGCGGAGTTACCTATCTGTTTTCGATGCCACGGTTCAAGGAGGGCGAGTTTGGCGGCACATTTACGGTTGGCAGGGTCTCTGACCTGCCCCCCGCAGGCTCGTCGCCGGTCAATTACCCCAAGGTAAAACTATGGCTCTCGAACACAGAACAGGGGTTAGTCGGGCTGTATAAAGTGTGCACCCACCTGGGCTGCCTGTATAATTGGAACGAGCAGGAGAATATTTTTCTTTGCCCCTGTCATGGCTCGCAGTTCGAACCGGATGGGACCTGGATCGCCGGGCCTGCGCCTCGCTCGCTGGATCGCTTTGTGGTTCAGATCGCCGATCCGGAGTCGGGAGAAGTCCTGGCTGAAGCGCCTGAGGGCCAGCCCCTCTCGCTGCCTGATAATCCAAACGCGGTCATCCGGGTTGACACCGGCAAGCGTATCTTCGGCGAACGCCACGCCTGATCGAATAAAATAGCCTCTGTTTTCAAGCTTCCAACTCGGGGAGGTCAAATGCTGAATTCCTTGAAACTGCAAGACCTGCGTAAGAGAGCTGTACAGGCGCTTGACCAGCGGGTGAGGATTATCACCGCGGGTCTGGGCATTAACGAATTGCGGGCAGCTCTGCGCGGCGATCCGCCGACCGAACGCCCTAATCCGCGCTACAAAGTCCACACCATCAGCTTCCTGTTTCACATCCGGCCGCGCTATTACGAGAGGGGAAGCACGATCTTCGCCCATACCTTTCGGTTGGGCTTCTTCACCACCTTTGCCTTCGTTGTGGAGACGATCACCGGCCTGATCTTGATGATCTTTTACACCCCCTCGCCGTCTGAAGCTTATGACTCGATCCTGTACCTGATGAGCAACGTGCCCTTTGGTTCGATGATGCGCGATCTTCACCGCCTGGGCGCCGAGGCGATGGTGATCTTCACCGCCCTGCACATGCTGCGCACTTTCCTGACCGGCTCGTATAAAAAAGATCGCTCCTTCACCTGGCTGACCGGAGTGATCCTGCTGGGGATCACCCTTTTCCTCAGCTTCAGCGGCTACCTGCTGCCATGGGACCAACTGGCTTACTGGGCGGTGACCATCGGCACCAGTATGGCGGAGGCGTTCCCGCTGATTGGCGACCAGGTCAACCTGCTGTTTCGCGGCGCGCCGGATATCGGCGCCGGCGGTCTTTTGCGTTTCTACCTGCTCCACGTGGTGCTGCTGCCGCTGGCTGCCATCCTGGTGCTCAGCATCCACTATTACAAAGTCGCGCGTGAGCACGGCATTTCTCAACCTGCCCGCATTGACGAAGGAAAAGCCTCGCCGGAGGAATTGAAAAACGCCAAGCAGCGTATCGACTATATCCCCGACCTGTTGACCCACGAGGTCTTTCTGACCGCCCTGGGGATGTTTATCCTGGTGGCAGCCATTGCCTTCAATATATACGGTCCTGCGCCTCTCGAGCATATTGCCAACCCGCAGCAGACGCCCCTGGATACCAAGGCGCCCTGGTATTTCTGGTGGCTGCAAGGCATGCTGAAATTGGGCGATAAGACTTTGATGGGCGTTATCCTGCCCGGCATCATGACGGCGATATTGTTGGGCATCCCCTATATCGACCGCAACCCCCACCGCAGTATGTTCAAGCGCCCCTGGGCGGTCGGCGCGGGTTTGCTGGCTACCCTTGTGATCGTGGTGTTGAGTTACATGGGATTGCCTGAGTATGGCATCCCGCACGCGGCTGCAACCCGCATCATCCAGGACATGGTCCCAGAGGAAGGCCTTGGACCCCTGCGGGCTGTGCCGTTTGACCAGCTCCAGCCCGGTGTATACGAAGTGGGTGAAAACACGCCGAAAAATTTGTGCCCGGACCTAATTCTAGGCCCTGACCAACCGCGCGGCTGCCCGGAGTTAACCAAGATATTTAAAGAATACAATGATCGCATTATACGGGCTACGACGATTACGAATCTCCCCAAACATGAGCGTTTGCCCAACGTCGAGGCGGTTATGCTGATTGAAGACTGGCAGCGTGACTTGCGTAAAGTCACCATGCGTATCCTTTGGGATGATGTCGATACCGGAGCCCGGAAAGAGTATTCGCGCCATGTGTACATTCACCGCGATCACGGTGGCGAATAGAGCCAGCTCCATTACAGGAGGATAGCCAATACTATGTCTCGTGTGCAGATTGAAATATTTCTAGGTACGCTCCTGGTGCTGGTGACCGGCGCCTTGCTCGTCGTATATGGTCTGGGAGAAGAAGAGCGCATGGCGCTCCTGGAGCGAGAGCAGCAAGCCAGAGCAATCGAAGTTGGGGCAGAGCTTTACGATATTAACTGTGATGAATGCCACGGACCCCAAGGAGAGGGAGTGCTCGGATTGTGCCCGCCGCTGAATGACAAATACTTCTTCGCCGAGCGGATGAAGGAGGTGGGTTGGAGCGGAAGCCTGGAAGATTATATCGTCGCCACGGTCTCAAGCGGACGGATGACCTCCACCCGTCCGGAGCAGTACGCCGGACAGGGCGTCCCGGCCATGCCGGCCTGGTCTGAGGACTACGCCGGGCCGCTGCGCGCCGACCAGATTCGCAACATTGCTGCCTTCATCATGAACTGGGAATCAACCGCCCCAGACCGCAGGGAGGAAGGTGTGCTGGCGGGGCCGCCGGTGGGGACTGATATCACCATCTCGTTGCCGGTGGGAGATCCCGCCAACGGAGAGCCACTGGCGACTGCCAAGGGCTGCGTGGGCTGCCACGTCAGTACAGCCACTGGACCTGCTTGGGCGCCCAGCGGATCTACGCCTGGGATGGCTGAACGCGCCGCGCTGCGGATCGCGCAGGCTGATTACACTGGATCAGCCACAGATGCCGGGCAATACCTGTTGGAATCGATCGTTTCACCCAAAGCCTACGTGGTTGAGGGATACCTGGATACGCTGATGCCGACCACTTTTGGAAGCACCTTAACCGCCCAGGATGCAGCCGATATCATCGCCTATATGCTGACCTTCAAGTGAGGAAAATAATGCGATCCCCGGTTCGAATTCGATCCCTTGGGTGGCTGGCGGTCGTTGGTTTGTTGATCCTGGTGACCGGCATCCAGATGGCGCGCGCTCAGGAACCCAACCAGGAGCAGCTCGAGCTGGGCGCGCGACTGTACGCCGAAAACTGCGCGGTTTGTCACGGCGAGGACGGCCAGGGGCGGGTGGGTACCACTCTGGCGAAAAACTGGCCTTCGATCCGGCCTGACCTGCGCGTGAAGGCGACGATAGAGAACGGCATAGCCGGCTCTCCCATGCCAGCCTGGAGCCAGGCGAATGGCGGCCCGCTGTCCTCAGAAGAGATCGATGCCCTGGTGGCTTATATCCTGAGCTGGGAGACCGGCGGCCCACGCTTTATCCCGCCCACCCCAACGATTGGACCTCGCCCGGTAATTACGCCCCTCCCGAATGTGGCTGGCGATCCCAACCGGGGGGCGCTGCTCTACGAGCAAAACTGCGCCGTCTGCCATGGACCTAACGGCGAGGGCCGCGTGGGCGCCACGTTGGGGCGCGTCTGGTCTGCCATTCGGGTGGATTTGAGGCTGGAGAGCGTGATCACTAATGGGATCGAGGGCTCTCCCATGCCAGCCTGGGGCTTGGCTAATGGTGGGCCGCTCAGCGAGGAGGACATCGCTGACCTGGTGTCGTATATCCTGACGCTGCCTGTCGCCAGCACGGTGACACAGCCGGTCCAGCCCGGAACCACTTCTAGCGCCCTCTCCTGGCTATCTGGCTGGGGCGGAGTCATTATCGCGGTGCTTTTGTTTGCCCTGTTGGTTGCAGTAGCTGTTCTGGTGCAGACCAGAAGACCAACCCGGTAAGGTTTTTTCGCCTGGGCTGCCCCGCTCGATTCCGGCAGAAAAGTGGGGCCTGTTTATTTAATTACTCTTTGCGCATGCCAAACGCCAGTTCCCAGCCCCGCAATATCAGGCTGATCTGGGCAAGCCCCAGCCAGAAGAAGATGAATACGCCGGAGTAGGCCAGCCAGGTTACCCAGCGGGGGATCATGCTCTCGAGCTTGCCAATTTCAGGGGTGATTTTCGCCAGGACCTGCTGGTATTGCGCGATCACTTCCTCTGCCGCCTTCAAATTGGTGTTGATCAGCTCGATATCGGCCGCGATGCGGGTCACGTCCTCTTCAACCAGGGTCAGGTTGCGGTTGGTGGCAACCAGACTGGCCTCCATCGTGGCAAAGGATCCCGGCAGGCCGTCCAGGCTGGAGGACACCTGGCTCAAAGCGGTATGCAGCGGTACAGGTGGGTTGTACAGATCGCGGTTGAAAAAGGTCAACGCCCGGAGCACGCTGTCGATCAGGCGGGCGCTGGTCTGGGCTGATTGTAGGGAGGTTTTGGCTGTGCCGATCGTTTGGGGAAAATCTTCGCCCACCAGGGTCGCCAGGGTTTTCAGCAGGGGTGTGGTGTCTTGCAGCGATTTCCCCAAGGTCTCTACTGAGGCTGCCAGCGTGTCCGCGCTGCTGCTGGCGGCGTTTAGAGAATCGTGAGCCAGCGCGAGCGCCCCGGTGGTGGCTTCCAGGGTGCTATCGATCAGCTCCAAGCCGTTCAGCAGGCCTTCCTGGAAGGGCAGCCGCAGGCGCCAGACCTGGGACGCACAAAAGAGGCTTAAGACCAGGCTGAGTGTGCCAACCAGAACGAGCAGCATTCCAAATGGGCGCTTCATTTGCAATTTCATCGCAAGTTCTCCTGTGCAGATCGAGATGCATTCCAGTTATAATACCAGGCCGGTGTTTAACACCGGATAGTGCGAAGAATTTTAACCCCTGAAGATCAAATAGCCTATGCATATTTTAATAACCAACGATGATGGAGTTACCGCCCCTGGATTGCTTGCCCTGGCGCAGGAAATGCGCTCGCTGGGACGGGTGACTATCCTGGCGCCCGACCGGAACTGGTCGGCCTCGGGGCATGTGAAGACCCTCCACCGCCCGCTGCGGGTGAAGAATGTTGAGCTGGCTGATGGCACCCCGGCGCTGGCTACGGACGGCGCCCCTTCGGACTGCGTCGCCCTGGCAGTGCTGGGTCTGCTGGAGAGTAATGTTGACCTGGTTGTATCCGGGATCAACCCCAATGCCAACCTGGGGCACGATATGACCTATTCAGGCACGGTCACTGCCGCCATGGAAGCGGCGATCTGGGGGCTGGCGGGTATCGCCGTCTCACTCGATTCGCCTGAGAATCACCTGGGGTTATTGGATTACAGCACCGCAGCCCGGGTGGCGCGCAAAATCTCCGCCAGGGTATTGGAGAAAGGGCTGCCAAAGGGCATCTTGCTGAATGTCAACGTCCCCTACGTGCACGATGAGGGGATCCAGGGGATAAAGGTCACTCGCCAGGGGCTGCGTGTTTACCGAGATTTGCTGGTCAGCCGGCAGGACCCGCGCGGCCGCCCGTATTACTGGATCGGCGGCGACGCCCCCACCGGCGTACCGGAAGAGGGCACCGACTTCGGCGCGCTGGCGGAAAAATATGTCTCCGTCACGCCGGTCCAACTCGATCTGACCGCCCACAGCGCTTTGGAGAGCATGCGCCTTTGGGAGTGGTCCTGAGCGGGTTTTCCCCGCCGGTAAGCTAAGAAAACTCTTAAAATATTCCCTGTGGTCTTGACAGAATCGGAAAGACTCGTAAAATCGGGCGAGATGAGGTACTTATATTTTGCACCCCCAAAAAGCCGGCGCCCCGGGACACTCGGTCCAGTGGGCGCTTTTTAGCCCCCCAAATAGAGCCCCAGCGGCTCTATTTTTTTGCCCGCTGCTGGTGGCGTGCTTGACCGGCGCGGCACAGGGAACTGGCGGTCAGTAGTGAGACTTCCCGGTTTGATCGATCCGCACGTCCACCTGCGCGAACCTGGCGCCATGCACAAAGAGGACTGGGATAGCGGCACTGCGGCTGCCCTGGCGGGCGGCTTTGCGGCTGTGCTGGCAATGCCTAACACTCAGCCGCCCATTATCGATGCCGAGGCGTTTGCGCTGGCTGAGGGCGCTGCGCGGCGCAAAGCCCGCTGCGATTACGCTCAGTACCTGGGCGCTGGACCTGACAACGCGGCCGTGCTCGCCGGGCTGGCTCCCCGAGCAGCCGGGTTGAAAATGTACCTGGATCAGACCTACGGGCAACTGCGCCTGGATGATATGGCGCTGTGGATGGCGCATTTCGTCGCTTGGCCGCCTCACCTGCCAATTGTCGCCCACGCCGAAGGCCGCACCCTGGCAGCCGTGATCTTATTGGCTGCCCTCTATGACCGGCCAGTACACCTGGCTCACGTTGCCCGGCGTGAGGAGATTTTGCTGATTCGAGCTGCCAAGGAGAAAGGTCTCAAGGTCACCTGTGAGGTGACGCCTCATCACCTGCTGTTGAGCGAGGCAGACATCCCCTCCCTGGGCGAAGGGCGCAGCCAGGTGCGCCCACCTCTGGCCTCCGCCGCCGACCGGCAAGCCCTGTGGGATAACCTGGAGGTGATCGATTGCTTCGCTACGGATCACGCCCCCCATACGCTGGCCGAGAAAGATGGGCCCAACCCGCCCCCCGGCTTTCCGGGGCTGGAGACCGCCTTAGCGCTGCTTTTGAGCGCCGTGCATGCCGGACGCCTCACCCTGGATGATCTGGTCGCCCGGATGCACGTTAACCCGCAGCGCATCTTTCACCTGCCGGAGCAGCCCGAAACCTGGATTGAAGTCGATGCCGGCGCCTGCTGGGAGATTCGCGGCGAACGGATGATCTCACGCTGCGCCTGGACTCCGTTTGAGGGCTGGCAGGCGCGCGGCAGGGTGCTGCGCGTGGTGCTCCGCGGCCAGGAGGCTTACCGGGATGGCCAGGTGCTGGCCCCACCCGGTTATGGAAGGGACCTGCGGGCAAAGTAATCGTAACTGCTTACTTGATAATAAATATTAGGAGAGATTATGGCGACCTATATACCCCCAACCCGAGTTGAAAACCCCTACCTGCCCTTTGGCGACCAGCGCAGTTCTCCGTTTTATGGGCGCGATATCATTTCCGTAAAACAGTTCTCCCGCAATGATCTGGAGTATATCTTCGGCGTGGCCCATGAAATGCGCGAGATGGTGCAGCGCGTGGGCACTTTCGACCTGCTGAAAGGCAAGATCCTGGCGAACCTGTTCTACGAGCCCTCCACCCGCACCTCCTCCTCGTTTACCTCGGCGATGGAGCGCCTGGGCGGCAGCGTCATCCCTATTAATGAAGTGCGCTATTCGTCCGTATCCAAGGGCGAATCCCTGCCGGATACCGTGCGCACCCTGGAGTGCTACGCGGATGTGATCGTGCTGCGCCATCCCGAGGTGGGCGCCTCTGCACTGGCGGCTCGCTACGCTCGCAAGCCGATCATCAACGCCGGCGATGGCGTTGGAGAACACCCCACGCAGGCGCTGCTTGACCTGTTCACCATCGTCGAAGAGCTCGGGGAGGTGGATGGGCTGGTGGTCACCATGCTGGGAGATTTGAAATACGGGCGCACGGTCCACTCTCTGGCGCGCCTGCTTTCTCTTTACAATATCCGCTTGAATTACGTCTCACCGGATGTGCTGCGCATGCCGGCGGAAATTATCGCCGAGCTGAATGAAAACGGTATTTCCCAAACAGAGTCCGCTGGGCTGGATGGCATGCTGCCAGAATCGGACGTGCTCTACGTCACCCGTGTGCAGAAAGAGCGTTTTGGCGATCAGGCTGAGTACGAGAGCGTGAAGGGGGCTTACGTGATCATGCCGGATACTCTGAGGCGGGCTAAGGAGCAGATGATCGTCATGCACCCCTTACCGCGAGTCGGCGAGATCAGCATGGAAGTGGATGAAGACCCGCGCGCCGCCTACTTCCGCCAGATGGAATACGGCCTGTACGTCCGCATGGCTCTGCTGGCGATGGTTTTAGGCAAGGCGTGAGGCGTGTAACGGTCAAATGGATTCATTCTTTACTCATCTGGAGAATCGGGCCAGGCAAATTAGCTCGCTGCTCTGCGTGGGGCTTGACCCCCACCCGGATGACCTGGTAACTCCGACCCCCGGGGCAGCGCGTGATTTCTGCCTGCGGCTGATGGAGGCGACGGCTGATCTGGCTGCCGCCTTCAAACCTAATGTCGCTTTTTTCGAGGCGCTGGGTCCCGAGGGGATGCTCGCCCTGAAAGAGGTTATTGCTGCCGCACCGCAGGGCGCGCCAGTCATCCTGGACGCCAAGCGAGGCGATATCGCCTCCACGGGAGAGGCTTATGCCAGAGCGGCCTTTGAGGTGCTGGGAGCGGATGCCATCACGGCTAACCCATATCTGGGTTACGACGCCCTGGCGCCTCTCCTGGAAGACCCCGCGCGTGGGGTTTTCGTACTGTGTAAAACTTCCAACCCTGGTTCGGCAGACCTGCAGGACCTGCGCACCTGGGGAGAGAAGGGTCCGCGTTTAGTTTACGAGCAGGTCGCGCTACTGGCCCAGGCGTGGAATCAGAAGGGTAACCTGGGCCTGGTGGTGGGCGCCACGCACCTGGAGGCGCTCCGGCGCATCCGGGAGCTGGCTCCCGGACTGTGGATTCTGGCGCCGGGTGTGGGCGCCCAGGGCGGCGATTTGAAACTCGCCCTCCAGGCCGGGCTGCGCCAGGATGGGCTGGGGCTGCTGCTCTCCGTCTCGCGCGGGATTGCGCGATCCGCCAATCCTCGCCAGGCGGCGGAAAATTTGCGGGCGGAGATCGAGCGTGAGCGGCAGACCTACTTGAGCCTGCCGGAGCCCAAGACCGCTCACCAGTGGGCTTACCAGGCGAGGATCGAAGACGATCCCTTCCTGGCGGCTATAGCCGACGAGCTGCTCGCCCTTGGCTGCGTCAAGTTTGCCAGCCCCGACCGGCCTTTCATCTTGAAATCCGGCCTGCAATCGCCTGTATACCTCGACCTGCGCCAGCTCGTTGCCCACCCTGACTTGCTGCTGCGGGTTGCCCGGGCATATCTACCCATCCTGGAGGGGTTGCGGTTTGATCGCCTGGCGGCGCTGCCGTATGCCGCCCTGCCAATTGGCACTGCGATCAGCCTGCTGGGTGGTTGGCCGCTGATCTACCCGCGCAAGGAGGTCAAAACCTACGGCACGAAAGCTGAGATCGAAGGCGCATTTGTCCCTGGCGAGCGCGCCGTGGTGATCGATGACTTAACCACAACCGGCGGCAGTAAATTCGAAGCGATCGAGAGATTGAGCCGCGCCGGATTGCAGATTTCGGAAGTGGTGGTCTTGATCGACCGGCAGTCGGGAGCTGCGCAGGCGCTGGCGCAGGCAGGTTTGCGCCTGCTGGCAGTGTTTAGTTTGACTCACTTGCTGGATTATTGGGAAGCGAAAGGCAGCGTGCCCGCCGCGCAGATTTCCGCCGTGCGCGCCTTTTTGGGACAAAGCACCAACGATGAACCGTAGCGCTTGAATGATCGGCGTTCAAAACATGCCTGCCTGGGATTGAGACCAAATGTACCCTGTCCTCAGAGGGCTGCTATTTCGCCTGGAGCCCGAACGTGCGCACGCGCTCACGCTGAGCCTCTTGCGCCTGGTTGGCAGGCTGCCGCCCCTGGCGGCTGCCGTGCGCCTCTGGTTTGCCGCTGAAGATAAGCCAGTTTGCGCCTTTGGGTTGAAGTTTAAGAATCCGGTTGGCCTGGCAGCCGGCTATGACAAAGATGGGCGCGCCTGGCGTGGGCTGGCCTGCCTGGGGTTCAGCCACATCGAGGTCGGGACGGTCACGCCCAGACCGCAAGCAGGCATCCCACACCCGCGCCTGGCGCGCCTGCCGCAAGAAATGGCTTTGGTCAACCGAATGGGCTTTCCCAGCCAGGGGGCTGATTATTTACAGCGGCAGGTGCAGGGTAAACGGCCAGCCGGCATCCGCCTGGGGATCAACCTGGGAAAGAATACAGATACGCCGCTCGAGGCGGCTGCCCAGGACTACCTGGAGCTGCTGGAGCAGTGTGCGCCCCTGGCGGATTACCTGGTGGTGAACGTCAGCTCCCCGAATACGATTGGGCTGCGCCGCTTGCAAGCCCGCCACGCCCTGGAAGAGCTGCTCGCCCAGCTTGCGCAGCGGGGGAGAGACCTGGCAGAGCGGTCAAAGGGCTGCCCGCCCCTGTTGGTGAAGCTGGCTCCCGACCTCAGCGACGCCGAGCTGGATGACGCCCTGCAGGCAGTGCTGACGACGGGCATGGATGGGGTGATCGCCACTAATACGACGGTCAGCCGGGAGAACGTGGAGCCGAAGGCTTTCGAAAGCTGCGCCTGGGCGGCAAGCGCTGGGGGCATGAGCGGGCTGCCTTTGCGCCAGTTGAGCACCGATATGGTGGCTAAGATTTATGCCCGCACCGGGGATAGGCTGCCGATTATCGGGGTGGGCGGGGTGTTGGGAGCGCAGGATGCCCGCGAAAAACTGGATGCCGGGGCGACCCTGGTGCAGGTGTACACCGGGCTGGTCTACCGGGGTCCCGGCCTGGTGAGAGAGATCCTCCGCAGCTTGTAACCGCGGGAGTAGTTGCGGCGCTGATTGATGGTGTCATGGTATGCTGAACTCGAAATCCCAGGAGCCATCCGGGAGCAGGTTGAGGGTTGAGCTTTCGCCGAGGATCTCAAACCAGACATTCCCCGGCTTGAGAGGATAAGGGCGCTGGTTGGGAAGGGTGAATTTCAGCATCGCCTGAGCGTCTGAGCGAGCCCACTGGATAGGGTAAAGCTGCCCGTCCCGGAAGGCATAGCCGCTTCCCTCTCCTACAATCGGCTGGTCGATAATCTCCGTGGAACTGGACTTGTAGAAATATTCGTGGGGGATCTTCAGGATGATGATATTATCGGCAGCGAGCTGCGCGCCCGTGAGCGCATCGCTGAGCGGAGCGTAGCTGGCTTCGCCCCCCAGGCGCGCCCCGGTTTCCTGAAAGCGCAGGTAGCGCCCGGCATATGGATCGTACTCCCAACGATGATAAGAAACCAGTGAATAAGCCAGCGACAGGCTTTTACCCGGGTTGCCGCTTTTCGGCGTCGCAGCTTCAAAGCGCAAGCCGTCTAACGCCTGGCGGTCGTTATTCGCCCCTCGCGCTTGCTGGTAGGCCGCGACCTGGCCGGTGTCGATGTACAGGTTGTTGTAAGCATATTTTGGACCAATGCGGCACAGTGGAGGGCAGTTATCGGCGTGCTCAACGATCAGTCGCGGCAGCAAATCGGGCAAGAGCAGCGTCTCCAATATGGGATCGTCCGCCCAACCGAAGGCGAAATTTGCCTCATAGAGGCGCACAATATGCCCGTCGAAAAGGCGCGCTGAGCGGATAGGACCGACCCGGATGGCATCCTGAGAGTAGAATATGCCGATGAAGCGAGACATATCATCGCCGATGTAGTATTCATATACGTGGTCAGCCAGGGATAGCCCCCATTGGGGTCGCACGCTCCTCGGAAAATTAGTAACTTTGATCGCGATCGGGCGGCGGCTGAGCAAACCCGGGTCTTCCGCCGGCAAACCGGTCAACGGGTTGACATCCGCGGGGAAATAAAAAGGTCCCTGAATGTATAGGTAAGGCGTTGGGGAGGGGTAGGGCGTAGCCGAGGCAGTGGGCGATGGGGCGCTGGTCGCTGTTGGCGGCAGAATTTCAACTTCAGGTGTGGACGGCGTATCCGGAAGGCGGGCGTGCAGGACGGCAGGCGTGCTGGTGGGTGAGGGCGCCGGGGGAAGCGTGGCGAGGGCGGGGAGTGGCGGCATTAAGAACAGGGAGACGAGCTGGAGATTTGCCGCCAGCCCGGTGCATCCGCCCAGGAGCACCCCCAAGAAGACCATGAATAGGCGTTTTATCATCTGGATCAACCCCGCGCCAGGTTATCTTTGATGATATCGCATTTTTCGTTGAAATAATGTAAATATCGCTAAATAAAATTGTAAGGTGACGGCTCTTCGCCCCTGAAATAAAAAAAAACGCTCCACAACGCCTTGATTTTCAAGCTGTGGAGCGCGGCGTGGGTCCCTTCTCGATTGCGTTGGTTTATGGCAGGCGGTTTTCGTAGCGCCAGACCCCGGGGGAGGCTTGGCTGCGCGTTGCGGATACTCCGACCACCTGGAACCAGGTGTTGCCCGGCTTGAACGGGAAAAGGTTCCCATCCAGCCCAACCAGGGTCAGGCGGGCTTCGCGCTCCGCCACGACCCAGCGCACCTGGTAAACTTTCCCATCCCGGTAAATGAAGGCATCCCCAGCGCCGTCCAACTGGACATCGATAATTTCATTGGGTCCGTAAGGGATGCCCAGGCCGTTCTGGTGGGTCATGTACACTACGACGACATTATCAGCCGAGACCTGTGTCTCTACGGCGTTGGTTTTATCCATGAAAGGCTGGTAAACCTCTTCCTGGATTGTGCTGGCTTCCTGGGCGTCCTGGAAGCGCAAATAGCGGTTTTGCTGCGGGTCGTAATCCCAGCGTACGTAAGCGCTGATCGAGTAGCGCACGTACAACTGGGTTCCAGGGTTGCCGCCATCGGGAGGCTGGTGGGCGAAGCGCATGCCGTCCAGGTTTTGTCGGCCGTTCTCAACGCCCACGCGAGTGGCATACGCCTGGAGTTCCTGGGTGTTGGCAACCAGGTAGTTGAGACCATTGGGGTCTATCCGGCACATCGCCGGGCAGGAGCTTGAACCTTCGCTCAGCAGCCGGTCCCCGTAATCGGTATTGCGGATCAGGTTCAGGATGCGCTGGTCAGCGCCTCCGAAGGCGAGGATAGATTTATAGATGCGCACCAGCTTGCCATCCAGGATGCGCGCTGAACGGATAGGGCCTACCTGCGCGACATCGTCCCCGTAGAAAATAGCGTGCAGGCGCGTCAGCCCGAAGTTCTGGTAAAAATCGTAAACGATATCCGCCAACGAGACACCGAAGGTCGGGCGCTGTCCACGAGGGAAAATTTGGATTTTAACAGCCACGGGACGCCGATCTAAACGGGTTGGGTCGGAGACGGGCAGGCCGGTCAGCGGGTTGACGTTCGCCGGGAAATCCCGCGGCCCGTAATCAACAGGCGGGAGAGTTGCCGTAGGGCTTGGCGTTTGGCTGGGTTCTGGCGTGTTTGTCGCCGTTGGGGTGGACGTTGAGGTGGGCGCTGTCGTTGGAGTGGACTGGATGACGCTTTCCGGGGTGGGTGTGGACTCCAACACCGGGGCGGCCCTGCCGCAGGCGCTCAGAAAAAACATCAAAATGATGAGAAGACTCGATCTTAATCGCATAGACTGTGTGCTCCGCGTTGATTTCGGGTTTGAAGCCCAAATGGCTATCATACCGCAAAATGGCGGGATGTGGGTTTTATTCCCCCACGACGATCCTCAAAGAACCTCCCCAGTCGAACTTGCGTTTTCAGCAAAATACCCTATAATTCATGGCTATGGAGCCTCCGCTCAAGGCGCTGACCCTGTGGCGCTATCCCTGGAACAGGATCGTGCTGCTGGCGGTCTCATTGTTACTGCTGGGCTGGCTGGTGAACACTCCAGCGGGGCTACTGGGCAAGGCGGATGCGATCGGCTATGCAGTCTGCCACCGGATCGACCTGCGCTCATTCTACCTGGGAGATCGCCAACTGCCCTTGTGCGCCCGATGTAATGGAATGTACCTGGGGGCGATGCTCGGGTTGGCGTATCAGGCGGCGTTGGGCAGCCGCAGGGGGGGCACACCGCCAAAGCGGGTTCTGGCAGCTGCCGCTGCATTGGGATTGGCGTTTGTCGTCGATGGGGTGAATTCCTTTACCAGTTTTTACTCCCCAGACGCCTGGCTTTACCAGCCGCAGAACTGGCTGCGGCTGGCGACCGGGACCGGCATGGGCCTGCTGATCTCTGTTGCCCTCTTCCCGGCGTTCAACCAAACCGTATGGAAGAACTGGGAGCCGCGGCCGGCGCTCTCCAGTCTGAGAACGTTTGCTGGCTTGCTGACCATTTCCCTCGTACTGATACTCCTGGTGCTGAGCGAAAATCCGTTGTTGTTATATCCACTGGCGCTCATCAGCGCCGCGGGTGTGCTGGTTTTACTGAGCATGGTATACTGCATGCTCTGGCTGATGGTCACGCGTAGCGAAAACAGCTACCTGAAAATCCCAGAACTGTTCCTCCCGCTGACGGCAGGGTTTGGGCTGGCGCTGATGCAGGTCGCGCTGCTGGACGTGGCTCGCTTCTGGCTGACAGGCACCTGGGATGGCTTCCGCCTCGGGTGAAAGAAGGCAGGCCTTATGGATTTGGTGATGGGTATATTTTCCGCTTTTGGGCTTTCCGCCAGCGCCGGCCTGAATGCCTATATTCCTTTGCTTGTGATCGCCTTGCTGGCCCGTTTTACAGACCTGATCCAGCTCGGCTCGCCGTGGAGCGCACTGGAGAGTTGGTGGCTGATCGGCTTGTTGCTCCTCCTCTTGGTGGTGGAATTTTTCGCTGATAAAGTTCCGGCGGTCAATCATGTGAATGATGTGATCCAGACCGCGATCAGACCTGCGGCTGGGGCGATAGTTTTTGCCTCTAGCGCAAAGGTGATTACCGATATTCATCCAGCCCTCTCCCTGGCGTGTGGCTTGTTCGTAGCTGGCGGGGTGCACGCCATAAAGTCCCTGGCGGTGCGTCCGGCAGTTACCGCGACAACTGGCGGCGCGGGCAATGTGCCGGTGAGCATCCTGGAGGATCTCATCTCGACGGTGCTATCGATCCTGTCCGTGGTGATCCCTGTCCTGGTCGCCATGATCGTCATACTAATTACCGCGTGGCTGGTTTTGCGAATGGGACGGCGGGTGAAATATTCCAGGATGGGTTAGAATTCCAGGTACCTACATTAAATCAAGCGAGGAGAAAAAATGGCAGAGGACTTCGGAGAATCCATTCCCCCCCTGCAAGAGCCTAAGAGGAGCAATACCACCGCCATCATCATCGCAGTTGTGGTGCTGGTCTTGCTTTGCTGCTGCGTTGCGATCGCGGCTATCGGCTGGTACCTTTGGACGTATGGCGACGAGATTTTTAGGCTTACGCTCCAGGCGCTTCATCTGCTGACTTTATAACTGCAGCCTCTTCTTGCCGCTCCCTGAAATGCGCTTGCAGGTATTTGAGCGCGTCCCAGGCGCTGGCTCGCTGCACCTCTGGGATATCCAGGAGGGAGAATTCCTCTATATCCAGGACGATCTGGCGCCCGTCTGGGAAGACCAGCAAATCGAGAGCCAGATCGTCATAGCAGATTTCCCTCTCCGTGATGATCGCCGGGCGGGTGATATTGCAGTACCAGCCACGCAGGTGGTCGTCTTCGTGGGAGTGGATTTCGAATACGTTGTACCAGCGATCCGTGTAATAGGTCTCGATGAAACGGTCGCCATGGCACAGCGGTATGCCGTGGAAATCCACATCCTCCCGGTCGAAGTGCGCTATTAAAACAATCCGGTTGGGCTCCCGGTGGAGGGGCTCGCCGCAATAGCGCCAGGTCTCCTGACTGTGGATGTTACGCTTGATCACTGTCAGCGTACACATCAAACGGAGATTTTTTCGATCGGGGCGTTGACCAGGTTGCCCCACTCAGTCCACGAGCCATCGTAATTCTTGACCTTTGGGTAGCCCAGTAAGTAGGTGAGCACGAACCAGGTGTGCGAGCTGCGCTCGCCTATGCGGCAGTAGGCGATGATCTCTTTGTCCGGCGTGATGCCGGCCGAGCCATACAACTGGCGCAGCTCCTGCGCGGTTTTGAAGGTGCCGTCAGAATCATTCGTCGCCTGAGACCAGGGGATGTTCATTGCGCCGGGGATATGCCCGCCGCGAGTGGCGCCTTCCTGGGGGTAATTGGGCATGTGGATCAGCTCGCCGGTGTATTCCTTCGGTGAGCGAACGTCCACAAGCGGAAGTTTGGCGTCCAGATGCTGGAACACCTGGTCGCGGAAGGCGCGGATGCTTGGGTTTGGTCCCTTTGCCTGGTAAGTCGTACGTGGATAGTAGGGAACTACTTTGGTCAGCGGGCGGATTTCTTGGCCCCACTTGGCTCGACCGCCGTTCATGATTTTGAGCTTTGCATGACCATAATAGCGGAAAAGCCACAGGGCGTAGGTTGCGAACCAGTTGCTTTTATCGCCATAGAAAACCACGGTGGTGTCGTTGGCTATGCCTAGCTGCGAGCACAGCGCTTCGAATTCGTCTGTGCTCAGGAAATCTCGGCGGATGGGGTGCTGCAGGGTGGTGAACCAATCAACTTTCACGGCTCCCGGGATATGCCCGGTATCATAGAGCAGGTAATCTTCATCCGATTCAACCAGCCGGATTGCCGGGTCATCCAGGTGCTGGGCAACCCAATCGGTCTCAACCAGGAACTCGGGGTGGGCGTATTCATGCTCAGACATGTTACCTCCTTTAAGATATATTATTTTAATATTTATTATATAAAAATATTTAATAATCGTCAAGCGGGAGCAGCCGGATTGCCTGCTCGGGATCGAAGACCAGGGTCGCGCTTTCGCCTTCCGATGGCAAAGGCGTGCTGGACATGAAGTCGAAAGTCAGACGCAGCGCGTTGATAGCCAGGACGATGCGGCACAGGCTGCCCCGGAAGGAGCGCTCAACGACCCGCCCTTCCAGCCTGACTTGCTGCCCTTCCAGCTGCTCATTTATGCGCACGGCGTCTGGGTGCAGCAGCACCATCACCCTGCCGCTCGCCTGTGTGTTGCAGGGTATCGGGCCGAGGGGGGTGGCGACCACTTTCCGCCCCGCGATCCTTTGTATCTCGCCCTCAAACAGGTTGTTCAGCCCTATGAATCGAGCTACAAAGGTCGAGGCGGGCTGCGAGTAGATAAGGTGGGGCGTCCCGATTTGCTCGACCCCACCTTGGTTCATCACGACCACCCGGCCGGCGAGCGCAAAAGCCTCTTCCTGGTCGTGGGTGACGTAGATGGCGGTCTGCTGGCTGTTCTTCAGAATCGCACCCAGCTCCTCGACCAGCCGCTCCCGCAAAGCGCGATCGAGCGAGCCCAGCGGCTCATCGAGCATCAGCAGGGGTGGGTTTGGAGCCAGCGACCGCGCCAGGGCGACCCTTTGCTGCTCGCCGCCAGACAGCGTGTTGACATCCCGCTGGTCGAAGCTCGCCAATCCCACCAGCTCGAGCACCTCGGCGACTCGCTGGCGGATTGCGGCTTCTGGCAGCTTCGTCATGCGCAGCCCAAAGGCGACATTGGCATAGACGTTCATGTGCGGGAAGAGGGCGTAATCCTGGAACATCAATCCGAAGCCGCGCTGGTGAGGGGGTATGCCATGCAGCGGCTCGGCATCCCAATAGATCTCGCCGCGATCGGGTTTTTCCAGCCCGGCGATCATCGCCAGCACGGTGGATTTCCCGCAGCCGCTCGGGCCGAGCAAGGCCAGGATTTCCCCCTCCGCCACCTCGAAGGAGACGCCGCGCACCGCGCGGGTGGCGCCAAACGATTTCTCGATTCCCACCAGGCGAAGTACACTCATTTTGGCACCTAAAATTCGCCCACCTCAGCCATGCGGAAGCGCTCGATCAGCAGCATGCCCGAAGCCGTGACGACCATCAGGATCGTGCTGAGCGCCAGCGCCTGGCCATAATTGAGCGCCCCGGGCTGCGAGATGAATCGGTAGATTGCCATAGGGATGGTGGGGTATTCTGGGCGAGAGATCAGGGCGGTTGCGCCGAATTCGCCCATTGAAATGGTGAACGCGAACGTAGCCGCGACCAGCACAGCCCTGCCCACCAATGGCAGGTCCACGTGGCGGAGCACCTGGTGCGGCGCGGCTCCTAACACCTCCGCAGCCTCTCGCAGGCGTGGGCGAATGCTGCGCAGGGCGGGTGTCAGGCTGCGGACAACGAAGGGCAGGGCGACCATGGTATGCGCCAACGGGATGAGCAGCGGAGAGGCGCGCAGGTTGAGCGGAGGACGACCCAGGGCAAGGATGAAGCCCAGCCCCAGGGTGACCGCGGAGGTGCCCAGGGGCAGCATCATGAGCGGGTCGAGCCAGCGGTTCAACGCCTCGGATGTGCTCTCGCCGCTTTTGGAGGACCTGGAAAGCGCCCACGAGGCTGGCAAGCCCAAAGCCAGCGCCAGGGCGACGGTGGCAAGGGCATATCCCAGAGATATGCCGATCGACGCGATTGGCGGTGCGTAGAACAAGGCCTCGCGGCGGTTGATAGAGAGCTCCTGGTAATATCTCAGCGTCAGTCCGCTGGGAGCAGACCTGGAGGACACTGCTGGCAGGTTGAGGTGGGTGAACGAGCGAGCCGCCAGCCCAATCAAGGGCGTGATGAGCAAGCCAGCCAGTAAGAAGATCAGCGCGCCGGCCAGCAGGCGGCTGCGCCAACCGGACAGAGGTTTCTGCGTGTATGCCTGGGGCCGCATGGAGAGTGGTCGGGATACACGCAGCGAGAGGCGGGTGTAGATAACCGTCAATCCTAAAGTGCAGAGCAACTGCAGGATGGAAAGAACGGCCGCGAGCGGCAGGTTGAACAGGCTGATGGTCTGATAGTAAATCTCCACCTCCAGGGTTGCATAACGCGGCCCTCCCAGGATCAGGACCACACCGAAGGAGGTGAAATCAAAGATGAACACCAGCAGGGCGGCCGCGCTGATGGCCGGCATCAGCAGCGGCAGGGTAATGCGGGTTAATGTACCCCAGCGGCTTGCACCTAACGTCTGAGCGGCCTGGTTGATGCGCGGGTCGAGATGAGCCCAAAAATCGCCGACCATGCGCAGCACGATCGTGGTGTTGTAAAACACGTGCGCCACCAGGATAGCCCAGATGCTGTTGACGAACTGGACCGGCGGCTGGGAGAGATTGAACCAGCTCATCAGCAGCAAGTTCACCCAGCCGCGCGGCCCCAGCAGGGCGTTGAAGGCGGCTGCCACCACAAGCGTGGGCAGGACGAAGGGAATGCCCATCAAAGCCTGGAGCAGAGATTTGCCCCGAAAACGATAGCGCGCCAGAAGGTAGGCCCCTGGCAGGCCGATCAAGAGGGTCAGCAAAGTGGACAAAAAAGCCTGCCCGATAGTGAAGGTCAGCACCCGCCGGATAGATGGCGAGGTGAGCGCCTCCCAGAAAGGCGCGATCATTCCCCCTTCAGCGCGCTGGAAACTGGCTGCGAAGATGCTGCCCAAGGGGTAAAAGTAGAACAGCGCCAGAAATGCCAGAGGCGGCAGCCATAAGAACAGGCCTCGAGCGGAGCTTCGCCTGGTGTTCATCCGCTTATCTAAAATCCGTGCCGATCAGTGTGCATCTGTGGCTGCCATCACTATGCTCAACGCAAAACGGCTTCGGTCCAGGCCTTGATCCAGACCTCGCGATTGGCGGCAATCTCCTCCGGGCTGACTACGGAGGTCTCGTCAGGGATGGAGCTGTATTTTTCGAATTCCGCAGGCAGCGCGGCATCCCGGGTAACCGGGTAAACGAACATCTGCAAAGGCATATCCTCCTGGAAGCGGGCCGAGAGCATAAAGTCGATCCATCTCTCAGCCTGGGCCCGGTTCCGAGTCCCTTTGAGTATACCGACAAACTCTATCTGGCGGAAACAACCCCGCTTGGCAGTGAGCGCCGCGGTAGGGGGCTCGCTGATGGGCGTCTCGGCGAAGATCACCTCCGCAGGTGGGCTGGAGCCGTAAGAAACCACCATGGGGCGTGTCCCGCCGTGGACGCTGAACTCGCTGTAATAGGCGTTTTCCCAGTCGTTGACCACCAGGAGATCGTTGGCGTTCAAACTTTCCCAGAAATCCAGGTAGCCATCCGGGCCAAAATAGCCGATTGTGGCGAGCAGGAAAGCTAACCCCGGCGAGGAGGTGGCGGGGTTCTGCACCACCAGCAAGCCTTTATACTCCGGCTTGAGCAGATCTTCCAGCGATTGGGGCGGCAGCAGGTTGTTTTCTGTGAAGTAGCCTACGTCATAGTTGATGCACACATCCCCATAATCGACTGGGAGCGCCCGGTTTTGCGTGTCGAGTTTGAACTCGGCGGGTATATTCGCGAGCAGCGGCGAGTCATAGCGCAGGAAGATGTCTTCGTCAAGCGCCCGGCTGAGGAAGGTGTTGTCCACCCCGTAGAAAACGTCCGCCAGGGGGTTATCCTTGGAGAGGATAGCCTTGTTCAGGGCCGTGCCGGTGTCGCCGCTTTCCAGGAAGGTCACCTCGATACCGGTTTCCTGCTCGAATGCCTGGATCACCTCTTCAGAGACGGCAAAAGAATCGTGTGTCATGACAGTCAGGGCGCGCGGGGCGCAGGCTGAGAGCGCCAGCCCCAGGGTCAGTATCAGGAAAAGCGTTCCTTTCTTCATGTTTACCTCCATTGGCAGCCTCCTGATTCAGGGTATAGCTGCCCTTACTGCAATAAAAATAAACGACTAAAGGTCAACAACATGCGATGATCAATCTGGTTGGTCCGTATCCTGGTGAATGAGAACACACAGCAGCGTGCCGCTCGACAGGCTGACGCGAGCTGTATCGGCGGTCAAAACATTGCTGACGCCGCGCGTCGCCCCAAAGAACAGCGTTTCGTCGCGCAGGGGGTACTCCAGGTCCGAAGTGACGACGCCCTGGGCGTCGCCGCACAGAGGGATCAGCGAGAGGGTATCGCCCTTCTTGCCGTGGAATTGGAACTGGCGACCGGGGTGCAGGATAAAAACCTGCTGGGGTCCATCCAGTATGGAAATATGGATGGAAGCCAGGTCTGCGGAGACCGGCAGGAGCAGGTTGGCTACGGTCTGGTCCCAGCGACTCCCCAGCGCGCCCAGGATCAAGACCTCCTCGATTCCAAGCCCTTTAGCATGATACAAGGCCAGCTCCAGATCGGTGAAATCTTTGTGAGCGGGATGTTGGATTAGCTGAGCGCCTCGGGTTATAAGCTCCTCTAGCTCCGGCCCGCTCAGAGAGTCGAAATCGCCGATCACGATCGCCGGGGTGAGTCCCAAAGCCAGGCAGTGCTGTGCGCCGCCGTCTGCGGCGATCAGCAAATCTCCTGAACGAACGGCATCCCGGGCCTGTGCGGCGTTCTGAAGCCTGCCGTTGGCAAAAATTACTGCGCGCCTCATTAAAAAAGCTCCTCCCCCGGCACCGGGGGAGGTAGTGGCATACTTTGGTGATGCTATCCCTCCGCCGGTATTATCCGGATCAGGTTGGCGGGTCGAGAGCTTTTGCTCTCCTCTCAGCCCAGAATTACGGGCTCCCCGTGCATGAATTGATTTATCTTGGTGTTAGTATAAGGGAAGGGCTACGGGTTGTCAAGCAACTCGCTAACCGAAATACCCAGTCAGCGAATCGCTGTCAGCGAATCGCTGCTAGCGTACCGCTGCTAGCGAATCGCTGCTAGCGTACCGCTGCTAGCGTACCGTTGTCAGCGCACGCGGCGTTTCCATTCTTCTTTTAACTGCAACTGGCGCGGGCTGGCGCCAGAATCCAGGCTGAGCATGTCATCGAGCAGGCGGTTGAACTTGCTCGCTTCGTCCAGCATGGGGTAGTGTCCGGACTGCTCGAAAGGGATGAAATGGGCTTGTTCGGGTATTGCCGCGATCCGCCCCGGGTCAGGCGGTTGCACGGCAGGATCGTTTTGCCCGTGCACCCACAGGTAGGGAATCGGGAGGTTGAGGGTCAGGCCGTTCAAGTCGAAATCCTGAAGATCTGTGAGGCTGGTCTGGATGGCGAGTGGGTCGGTTTTTGGCGCTTCAACGCGCACCGGCTCGGTGGCTGCCGAGCGACCCAACAGCCAATCGGCCAATTCCGCAGGGGAAGCCGAGCGCAGGCGCGGGCTGATCGCCTCCGGGTTTTGGGGCACGCTGATCCCCACCGCTCTGTCCACCCCCGCTGGGTTGCGGGCGACGTATAGCCAAGCGATGACTGCGCCCAGGCCGTGACCTACCAGGGCAATCTTGCCGATGCCGAGCTCATCGATAAACTTGTCAAGCAGGTTTAGTTGCTGCTCGAGAGAATAATGTTCGCGCCTTTTCGCCGAATCGCCAAACCCCCAAAGGTCAAGGGCATAGGCGCGGTAGGAGACGGATGCAGCCTGCATCGCCTGGATCCAGTAGCGCCACGAACCCACCCAGCCGTGGATGAAGATCAATGGTTTGCCGCGACCTAAGACTTCGTAATGGACAGTCTCGTTCCGCAAGATGATCGCGCTCATCTGGGCTGATTCCCCTTTTCCATCTAAAAGCAAAAGACCTGCACCCGGGCGTTATTTGATCCCCAAAGCGCCCAGGATGGCCTGTACACGCTCGGTCAACTGATCAGGGGCGAAGGGTTTGATGATGTATTCCAGGGCGCCGGCGCGAATGCCGGTTTGCACTTCGCTCTCCTGCCCTTTAGCGGACAGAAACACCACCGGGATGTTCTGAGTCGGCTCGCTCGATTTGAGCTTCTCGCAGGTTTCATAACCCGTCATGCGCGGCATGCGCACATCGAGCAAGATCAAATCGGGCAGGAGTTTTTGAGCCGCCCCGTAGGCTTCCTCCCCATTAGACGTGGCGACTACCTCGTGACCTGCGAAGCGGAGTGTGAAAGTAATCAGGTCGCGTATATCTCGTTCATCTTCAGCGATTAATATTTTTGCCATAATACCTCATTTTGCTGCATGATTTGAATGGTACACAAGTAAAGTGAAGGAAAAGGTGCTTCCCTCGCCGGGTACGCCGCTCGATTCCAACCAGATGCGCCCTTGGTGCATTTCAACCAGATGCTGGACAATCGACAGGCCCAAGCCCGTTCCTGAGGTTTCCAGCACGAAGGGATTCTCCCCCCGGTAGAAGCGCTCAAAAACCTTCTGCTGCATATCAGGGTGGACGCCGATGCCGTTATCCTGGATATCCACCTGGATTTTCTCGCCTACCGGGTGGAGGCGCACAGCAATGCGACCGTGAGCGGGAGTGTAATTGTAGGCGTTCTCCAGCAGGTTTTCGATGATCTGGCGGACGCGCTCCGTATCGCCGAGGGCCATGGGCAGGTCCGGAGCAGGCTCGATCTCGATGCTCATCGGTTTATGCTCCGCGCCGGAACGGCGTCGGAGATCATCGACCGCTGACCTGGCGATCTCGAACAGGTTCAAGGGCTGCATACTGAGCGTAATCCGCCCGGCTTCGATGCGGGAAATATTCAGCAGATCGTTCACCAAGACGGTGAGACGATCGGTGTTTTGCTTGACGATCTTCAGAAAATGGGTTTGCTGGTCGCTCAGCGAGCCAGCCGCACCCATTAATAGCAGGTCTACATAGCCTTTGATCGAGGTCATGGGCGTGCGCAGCTCGTGGCTCACCGTAGCCACGAACTCCGCTTTCAGGCGATCGATTTCTACCTGGTGGGTGATATCGCGGAAGACGGAGACCGTCCCCAGGAAGGATTCGCCTGAGGTAACTGGGGCCAGGTGTACCGAAACCACCCGTCCATCTTCCAGCGCGATTTGTTCTGCGTAGATAGCCCCGCTTTCGACTGCCGCGGGGGTTTGCGACCACTGGCGGATGGTTTCCATCCAGGAGTGCGCCGCGCCGCCGAACAGCCCCGAAAAATGTTCCAGGGATTGACCGATCAGCTCGCTGCTCTTGAGGTCCAGGATTCTCTCAGCGGAGGCGTTGAACAAAGTGATTACCCGGCTGGCGTCGGTCACCACCACCCCATCCGCAACGGCTTCCAGGATGGCGCGCGAGCGACTGGCTTCGATTTGTTGGTTGCGCACCAACGCCCCCAAATCTGTGGCCTGTTCGCGGATCAAACGGTACAGCTCAGCATTGTTGATTGCCACCGCGATCTGGTTTGCGGCTGCCTGCACCAGGTCGAGATGGTATTGCGAAAAATATCCCGCTTGATCGTGGTAGAGCATCAGTGCGCCGAGCGATTCGTGGCCCAAAATGAGCGGCGCGGCAATGGCGCTGCGGTGGTGTGGTTCGGGCGCATCGACTGATAAGATCCATCGTGAGTCTGCTTGTAAGTCTTCAATTAAAACAGCCTCTTGATGGCTGATCACCCAACCCGCCAGCCCTTCGTCTATGTCGAAGGGTGTGGGGCTGCCTCCGACTGCAGCCGGGGGGGCATAGCCGACGGAAGCCAGGCGGTGCAGTTTTTGTTCACCAAGCCTGATGATGAATACGGAGATGTGCCCGGCAGCGATGATCTCCTGCACCAGGGCGAGGGTGCGGTTGAGCACCTGCTCTAAATCCAGGCTGGAAGAAAGCTCGGTGAGGATGCGCAGCAAGGTATTGGTTCTACGGTGTTCTCGGGCCAGTTCTGCGGTGCGTTCATTCACGCGCTGCTCGAGATCGGCGCTCAGGTCGCGGGTCTCGGCATATAAGCGAGCGTTTTGCATGGCGATGGCAGCCTGGTTGCTGATCGTACGCGCCAGCCCAATTTCATCGGGAGAGAAGCGCTGCGGCTGGTCAGCCTGGATCAGCAGGACTCCATGCAGGTCGCTGCCGGTGGTCAGCGGGAGCGCCAGCAGGGAGCGCGTCCCCCGGCTGGAGAGGTAACCTTGGAGGGGGACGAGGGCTGGCTCGCGAGAAATTTCAGTGCTGATGAAGACGCCCAGAGTTTCAGCCATGTGCTCGAAAAGCGGGGCTTCTGGCAATGTCAGTGGGGTCTCCGAGTCCGTGGACGGGATTTCGGCCAGGATTTGGGCGCCCCCGGCGGGGTTCATCAGCGCGGCTGAAACGAGGGAACAAGGGATGGCTCCGGCAAGTTCGTGAAGCGCAATCGCCAGTATCCTGTCTACATCCAGGGTTTCATTCAGCGCCTTAGACAGGCGGTTGAGCATTTCCAATCTCTGCGTGCGTTGGTCAAGCCCCGCTGTGCGGCTGAGGCTTTCCTGGAACAGGTTAGCGTTTGCCAGCGCTACCGCTGCCTGTCCGGCGAAAGCTGTTGCGAGCTGGAGGTGCTCAGGGGTGTAAAAATCAGCCTCGGTTTTTTCCAGGGCGATAACGCCAATGACTTCTCCGCCCGAGATGAGGGGAATTCCGACCCAGGACAGATAGCGCGGCTCGAGCAGGGAGGGGAAACGCGGATCCATGCGGATATCCCCGACGCAAACCGGTCTGGACTCCGAGATCATCTCGCTCAGCAAATGGCTATCTTCTATTCCGACTGTCAGGCCGACTCGTTCTTCATCATCCGCGAAACCGCGGGCAGCCCGGACGACGACCTTGCTGCCCCGCAGCAGCCATAACGTGCCGGTTTCGTAAGGCACAATGGCGCTGAGTTGATCGAGAAGGGCGTCGATCAGCTCGTCGGGTTGTAATTGGGCGCTAATGGCTGCGGCGACACGGGTGAGCGCATGCATCTGGCTGGCGCGCTCCTCGGCTGCCTGGTACAGGCGGGTATTTTCCAGGTGCAGGGCGGTCTGCTGGCACAATGTGGTTTCAGCTAACTGCGCCTTATCCGTGAAGGCAGCCGGGGTTTGGAAGTTTTCCAGGATCAAGATGCCCAGCGGCTGGTTCTGGGCGGCGAGTTGAATCGGAGTCGCCAGGCTTGCAACGGGGAGCTTGCCCCCAGTCGCTTTCCGGTAGCGCAGCAGGTTTTCGGATGAAAGCTGGTACTGCCTGGCAAAATCCACATCCTCCAGTTTGAGCGCTTCGCCGGAACGATATACCCGACCAAAAGGTTCCTCCTCAAGCTGAAAGGCGGTTTCCAGCAAAGGTTGGGGGTTGGCATAGCCCAAGGCAGCCATGGGCACGAGCCGGTTCTTGCTTGCGTTCCACAGCAGCACCATTCCTGCTTCGGCGTTGGGTGCGACCTGCATCGCGTTTTCTAACAGCGTGTGCAGGATTCTGGCTGGCTCCAGGCTGCTCAGTTGCCGGTTGAAATCTAGCAACAGGCTGGCTTCCTCTAAGCGGAGTTGAGTTTCCTGGGCAGATATCAGGCTGGAGAGTTTTGCCGCTGCCTGATCGGCCAGCAGCGCATAGATATCCAGGTTTTCAACTGCATGGAGCGGCAGGGGCGTGGTTCGAGACGCCATCAGCGCCAGGTGGGTTGTTTGCCCGCATTGAACTGCCAGGCAAAAAAACGCTCCCGCTTTCAGCGCCTGCAGCAGGGGAGCATTGCCCCATTCCGGGTCGGCTTCCAATCCAGGCACGACCAGGTGCTTTGCGTTGTGCAGGCAATAAGCGAGGGGGTTATGCTGACCGAGTAGAGCCTCCAACCGGGCATCTTCTGGTCTGTTTCCCAGGCTGTGGATCAGTTTAGGTCCGTGGCTGCCAGGCTCGATCAGCAGCACAGTTTCCATGTCCAGGTTGGCGAGGATCGCCTCGCCCAGGCTGAGCAGAACGCCCGTCCGGTTGGTTTGGGAGGAAAAAGCTTGTTGAACCTGCAATATAGCTGCCATCTGTTGGGAGCGATAGCTCAGGCGCTGAACCTCTCGGGCTTTTTCCTGGTCAGTTTGCTTCAGGCTCCTCAAGAGCTCCTGGGCATCCTGGTTCGAATTGCGGGTGATTTCGAGCTCCTGGTTCACCTGCTGGTGCGCCTGCTGGAGCTGGTCGAGCCTTCGCTGACTTTCGATGATCAGGCTGGCCTGGCTGCTGAAGATCTCGAGCGACTCGATGGTGGGCAGATCCGGTCTCAGCTTGTCGCGCGGCGCATCAACGCTGATCAGGCCAAGCGGCTCGCCATCTGTATTCAGCAATGGGACCGCAAGCATATCTTCGGGGTGCCAGGTTGAATTGCCCCGCCCATTTCCAGGCGCATTGATGCTATCAAACGGCAGCAGGGTGAGCGTGTGCACCTCGGCGGGCAGGACGGGCATTTTTTCATATGGAATGAAATAAGAGCGCCCGATCCGGAATTCGGGCTTAAAGACCGACTGCACGCTGTTCCATGCCTGGGGATGGGCGCGCAGTATTTCCATATCCGCATCCTGAATCCCCGCCGCGGCTATTCGCAGCAGATTCTGGCTTTCCGGGTCGTAAATACTGACCAGCACTGAGTTGAACGGCGTGGATGCCTGGATGGCATTGGCGATGTTGGTCAGGGCTTGCTCGAGAGATTGCTCGGATTGTAAAGCCTGAGTCGTTTCCAGGAGTTTCGCCATGGTGTCTACACGCCGGTTCAACATTTCGGATTTGCGAACCTGTTCCTGGTAACGGTGGGCATTTCCCAAGGCAATGGCAGCCTGGATCGATAACGTTTCTGCCACTTCCCGAGAAGTTTCGTCGAACCGGTTAGGTGTTTTGGCGTGCAGGTGGATTACGCCGGCGATATTATCCTGGTAGGCAATGGGGACCACCATTGCCGAGCGGATGCCGGCATGTGCGGGACGGGCTGGCGGTATGGATCTGGCATCATTTAGGTCCCGCAGGGAGATGGTTTGCTCGAAATCCCTCACAATGATGATTTCGGCGCGCTCGATGACCGCACGTTCGAGCGGGTGCAGGTTGGGGTCGGGCGGATCGCCCAGGTGGAGGGCGATCTGGGGTGTGTCGGAGCGGTCCGCACGCCTTCCGTTCTGGTTGGCCTGGAAAAGCACGATTGTGCCGCAGTCGGCGCGGGTAGTTTTCATCACCTCGTCGTAAACGCGCTGGAGCATGAGCCTTAATTCTAAGGAGCTGTTCAGCTCGCGGCCGATGCGATTCACGGCGGTGAGCTGATCCACGCGAATGCGCAGTTTTTCATCTGTTTGGGATGACAGGTTAGCCCGTTCGATCGCGCCAGCGAGCTGACCGGCGGCTGTGATGACCGTCTGCATATCGCCCCGGCTGAAAAAGTCGTTCTTTGTGCTGCCAAGCATCAGCTCTCCGAGGCTGGCGTCGCGCGAAATCAGGGGGGCAACGATTGCCGAGCGCACTTGCAGGGTCTGCACGATGGGCCGATAAACGGGCAATACCCGCGAGTCTTCCATGACGTTGTTGCTAATATAAACTCGCTGGCTGTCAGTGACCGTGCTGCGGAACTGCGGGTCATCCACGGGCAGGCGCCCCAGCCGCGCAGCCACATCTGTGGAGACGCCGTGGAGAGATTGTTGGTGCAGGCGGACCTCGCCGCGGCGCTCATCCAGAAGGAATATGGCTGCGTGCTCGCTCTGCAGCAGGCGGGAAAGCTCCCGCAGCGAAGATTTCAAAATTTCGTCCAGGCTGGCATTCGAGGCCGTCAGGCTGGCAATCCGCTGCAGTGTCTCCGCCCGCTGCGCCCGGCGGCGGGATTGTTCCATGAGGAAAGCATTTTCTATGATCGGGGCTGCCTGACCCGTGATAATAGACAGGATACGGAGATCGCTTTGATCGAAGGCAGTGCCATCGAGTTTATCGCCTACCAGCAAATAGCCGAGCGCCTGCCCGCTGGAGGTGAGCGGCGCGAGTGCGAGGCTGCGAATTCCCGCAGCTTGCGCCAGGTGGTGCAGGCCAAGCGCCTGCACCTGCGGGTCTTCAGGAGCCCGCTTCGAGACGATCGTTTTCTGTTCCACCCAGACCTGCGCTGCCTGGCTGTTGGCTGGGATCGGCAGGCGCGCCCATTCGAGCACGCCGGGAGGCAACCCCACGAATGGTACCTGACCTTCCAAAACCCGCCGGTTTTCGTCGTAGATCATGAAGCCGAGTACCTCCACATTGAGTAGCGGAGCGATGCTCTCGACCAGATGTTTGAACAATTCTTCTGGCGCACGCGGCGCGCTGACCGCCTGGGCAAGCCGGGCTAGACCGGCAAGCTCGAGGGCGCGGCGCTGTTCGCCAGCATAGATGTGGGCATTATGAATGGCAAGGCCGGCGTGACCGGAGAGAATTTTGATAATTTCCAGGTCGGTCTCAGTAAAACTCCGCTGGCTGAAGGAATACAATTCGAGCGCGCCGACCAGGATCCCGGCTACATCCATGGGAACGCCCAGATAGGATTTATACGGGAAGCCAGCTTCATCCCCCGCGGGCTGGAACTGGCGATAAGACTCGATATCGGGAATATGGAGTGGTTCATCCTGGGAAATCAGATAACCAAAATAGCTCTGGCTGCCGGCAGGCCGCTTGAAGCTTTTCTCCAATTTTCGATCGTTCTCCGTCAGTCCGGAGAGGCAGTAGGTAACTGGCTGCTGGTCATCTGTGGTTAACAGGCTGATTTCAGCTCGATCCGCGGGGACCAGGCTTTCGATGCATTCCAGGATGGTGAGCAGGGTGGTTTCTAAGTCCAGGCTGGCGGCAATCGACTGGCTGAGCTCGGTGATAATCTTGATCGCCTGCTCGGAAAAAACAACTTTCTCGGGCGCAGCTCCATTGACGTCGATGACGAACTGGGGCCGTTGCAACGCTACCAGGATCGCCGGGTAAGTTCCTTGGGGAATCCGATAGGATACGCCCTCGATCAGGCGGGCAGATTGTTTACCTAAATGAACGGGCTCGAGAGTGGTTCGATCTCGGGGATGAACAACCTGACCTGGAGCGCCTCGCCCGGCGGGTGCGTCCGAGCGAGGCT
>DATEDC010000066.1:0-23910 GCA_035286585.1 Anaerolineales bacterium | reverse complement strand
ATGACCTACAACGTGCTCGGCTGGCACGAGCTCAGCGCCCCGGTGATCGCCACTATCCGCCAGGAATCCCCTGACGTGGTATTGATCCAGGAGCTGAACCCCAGCCTGGCGGGGGCGCTGCAAGACGAGCTTGCAGATCAGTACCCCTACCAGGTTTTCGACCCGCAGACGGGCGTCTCCGGCATGGGCGTGATCAGCCGCTACCCGCTCGAGCCTCTAGAGCAGGAGCTGCCGCTAGACTGGATCGGCGCGCCCCAGGAGCTGTCTTTGGAGTGGAATGGGCGCAGCATCCGCCTGGTGAACTTCCACATGCAGTCCAGCACGCTCGGCGGCCTGAGCCGCTACGGGCTGGATAATGACAAGCGCACCCGGCAAGCCGAGGCGCTGGTGGAATACGCCGCCGGGGCAGAGGCGCTGATCGCCGGCGGCGACGCCAACAGCACGCCGCTCAGCGCAGCCTACCGCATCCTGAGCGGCCAGCTCGCGGACGCCTGGAAGCAGGCAGGCTTCGGCCTGGGGCACACCTTCCCCGGCAGCGACATCCCCGGCAGCATGCGCCCCCGCCTGGCGGGCGTGCCGGTGCCGCAGTGGCTGGCCCGCATCGACTACATTTTCCACTCCGCGCAATTTACAACCCTGCACGCCCGCACCGCCCAATTCGACGGGGTATCCGACCACCGCGGGGTGGTGGCAGTGCTGATGTGGGCTGCCCCTTAGGAACTCAGGCAAACACAATCAAGAAACCATCCCTGTGAGCGCCTCCAGCATCCCGTCCAGGATCCCCAAAACTTGCCTGGCCTCACCTTCCTGGATGACCAGGGGCGGCAGGATCTGGACAGCCGAAGGGTCATTGTTGGCGTAGATCGCCAGCAGCCCGGCGTCGAAGCCGAGGCGCGTAAATACGGGGCCGAGGTTTGGGCTTGCCAGCTTCAAGCCCATCATCAGGCCGCGCTGGCGCGCCTGCAGCAGGACTGCGGGATGCCTGGCGAGCAAATCATCAAAGCCCCCCGCGAAAATCGCCGCGATCCAGCGCACGTGCTCCAGAAAACCGGGCTCTTCCAGGATATCCAACACTTCTAAGGCGGCGTAACAACCCACTTCCGCGCCGCCAAACGTGGATACATGGATGAAGGGATTGGCGTGCATGAAGGGATTGAGGTGCTCGCGGTACAGGGTAGCTGTGATCGGGTAGATGCCGCCCGAAAGCCCCTTTCCCGTGACGAGGATATCCGGGATCACGCCATAGGTGTCGATCCCCCAGGCTGCGCCGCAGCGCCCCAGACCGGTCTGGACTTCATCCTGGATCATCACCACGCCGTGCAAATCGCACAAACGGCGCACACCGGCGAAGAAGTCCTGCGGGGGGATGACGATCCCCAGGGTGGCGGGGATGGTTTCGAAGATCACCGCTGCGGTGTCCTCATCCATGACAGCCTCCAGGGCTTGCAGGTCGCCGAAAGGCACCTGGACAAAACCCGGGGAGAGCGGCTCGAAAGGCTTGCGGTACTGTTCGTCTCCGGCAGCCAGCGCCAGACCGGTGTGACCGTGGTAGCCACCCAACGCAGAGATCACCTTCGCCCGGCGGGTGTGGGCGCGGGCAAGCTTGATGGCCATATCGATGGCCTCGCCGCCCGAAACACCAAAGATCACCCGGTTGATATCTCCGGGGGCAATGCCTGCCAGCCTCTCGGCAAGCCGGGCGCGCGCTTCGCTGATCAGGTGGTGGTTGCCCATGTCCAATTCGTCCAGGGCGCGTTTCAGCGCCGCGATCACTCGTGGGTTGCGGTGACCCAGGTTGAAAACGCCCCCGTTACAGTGGCAGTTGATCAGCCTTTTGCCGTCCAGGTCCCAAAGGTAGATGCCTTCCCGTTTTCCGACGACGAAGTCGATGCCTGCCTGGGCGAAGAATTCAGCCTTCCCACTGGAGACGTGCTGCGCAAACAGCTCGATGATCCTTTCTTTTGGATAGCTTGCGATATAGGACATATCGCTACCTCCTTAGAGCCTATCTCTTGATCTTCCCCGGAAGGAGGTACGGGTAGGGACGGAACAAGAGGTAGCGGTGCAAGAAACGGTCTAACCTGCGCATGGATAAGTACAGCGACCAGATCAAGGCGTCCTCGCGGTAATAAGACAACACTTCCTTTTCCTCGATGGGCTGCAGATCGAGATCCACCGCCTCTCCTGCAAAGAAATCATTCACCATGACCAGCAGCTCGGGGATCAGCTCGCGCATTTGCTCCTTGCAGCAGTTTGCCAGGAGATCGATGACCACCAGACGGAAATCGTAGTAGCGCGCCACCACATCTTCCAGATACAGCACGCGCAGGATCCAGGCCAGGAAAGAGGGCGCTGGCCTCAAGAATAGCTCCGAGTTCATTTTCTCGACCCCCTGGGAGCGGAGAAGCGGCGAACTGGTATCTACATAAAGGAGACCAGCGCCCGCCTCCAGTCTTGGATGCATGTGGTCAAAGCCATCAATCACCCAGTTTGAGATCTGGCCATCGATGCCGACCTGGCAATCCGCCTGCTGCTGGTTGAATTTCCACACTTTATGCAGCTCGCGCAGAACGCATGCGAACAAAGCCAATCGGTCTCCCACTAGCAGCAGGTGAATCGCCTTGCTGCCAATGGCGGGGGCGGGCAATTTCCTTTGGATGATGTAGAAGATTGGGCGCCCGCTCTGGTTGACGAAAGCCGCGTGACCGTGTGGGGGGAGGCGCACGCCGATATCATCCTCCAGCAAGCGATTGTATTCCCGGTAGGTGAGCAGATACTCGCGCAGCTCTTCCGGCGTCTCGAATATCGACATGCGTTTGAAGGCCAGCCCATCAAACGCAGCGGCGTGGATCTCAAAGACGGTGCTGATCTCGCCGTAGCCAAGCACGCGGCAAGGGATCGCGCTGCGCTCAGGGTGAATGGAATCCAGGCCGCGCTCAAATTCCACCAGGGCTTCAAAATCGATCTCAAAACCCTTGGGATTTACAAAATCAGTGACCGTTTTGCCCATGGCTGCCTCCCTGGCACGGAACCGCATTCATTTTATAACCTTCTGTGGCGGTCTCACGATCATAGAAAGCCCCGCAGCGAGGACCGCAGTGCCGGCCAGCGCAGCGCTAAAACTGATCGTGCCGGTGGAGAACATGTTCAGGAACATCCACAAGAAGGTAAAGCCATACCTCAATCTCAAGAAACCGAAGAAGTACACCAGGGCGTAAACCACCAGCCCGCCGATCAGGAAGAAGAGCAGATCAAGGACCCACCCTGCGCCGCGCCTGCCGGTAACCAGGAACCAGGCCAACACGGGCACCAGGAAAAGCAGCGAGAAGGGGTTGACCAGCACGATGTAGAGTCCGACAAGACCGATGATCAAGAAAGCGAGGCTTTTGATGGATCCAAACTCGATGGCAGCCTGGTCTCGCAAATAGCGGCCTGCCAATCGACGCCCAATGATTAAAGCGATCGTCAGGCCCAGGAAGAAGAGGAATATCGCCCACCAATCCGGGTTGAGCAGCTCAGGGTCTTTGGTGGTCGCCGGATAGAGGTGGTATTCCACCAAGACCCCAACCTCCACGAACAGGTAGAGCAGCAGGATGGTGGCGACCAGCGGCAGCCAAAGCCCGAGGTAATGAGCCAATGCGCCCGGCCAACGCTTTATTTTCTCTCCCATCGAGGCAGAACCAGCAAAGTAACTGCCCACAAAGAAGAGGCCCACAAAGAGGATGAAGACCAGGTACAACGGCAAACCGCGTAATACCTGTTGGCTGTTATCAAAATACAGATAGGGACCAGATTCTTCCGGGAAGCCCTGCATGGATAACAACTGGCGAATCAGGGCTTCAGCAATCGCGCCGGATCCAGCTAAGGTCTCGGCAGATTGATACGCCATCGTATCCTCGGGGCTGTGCCAGAGATCGTAATGCAGGTCAGCGAATTCCGCTGGGTATCCACCCGTAAACCCCAGAGCGGGAACCCCGGCAGCGACCATGGGACCCTGATCCATAAACGAAACGGGCACGGCTTGATCGAGGGCCTGGTCAAGAGGGGCTCTGAGGTTTACCGTCCACAAGCCATCCGCCGCCCGAGCTGCATCTCTGGCTGTTCGTGCCAGCCAGAGGCGTCCATAGCCACTGAACTGGCCGACGAGCTCCATATCCATGCGGTCGTAATATTCTCTCCCCAGATTGTCGAGGGATATCCCGGCGATGATCTGCTCCGGATTCGGGTGCGTTTTAACATAACGCCGGCTGCCGATCATGCCGTATTCTTCTGCGTCGGTCGCGACGAATACGAGCGTATATCTGGGAGGGGCTTCTGCGCTAAATAACTCCGCTAAATGGAGCAAGATGGCAATACCGGAACCATCGTTATCTGCCCCCTCAATCGTCGTCGGAGCCTGGTCGTGGTGGGCTACCACCAGGATTTCACGCGGGTCGGCAGGATTACCGCCTGGCAATTTGCAGACCACGTTCCTCAAACCCACGGGAACGCTGTAATTGATCACCTCCCAATCATCGAACTGGCATGTCCATCCGGTGGACTCAAACCGATCGCGCAGCCATTCGGTGACCAGGCGGTTTTGCTCCGTGCCGCTGTGGCGGTTCGTGAATCGAGTGACGAATTCGCTCTCCAGCGCGTAGGCTCTCCCACCGGAAAAACTCAAGTCATCCGGATTATAGGAAATCTCCGGGGCTGATAGCGAGCTGCAGCCGGCAATCAACAGGCTCAGTAACAGTACAACCATGGCAATTCTAGGAATGTCGTTCATCTTGTTCCTCCTGAATGTATCTTTTTCTCGTTCTAAATTCATGCCTTTACCCTATCTATGCGCGATCTGGCAACAACGTGTACAAATAGGCAACATACCGTGGGTAGCCAAAGCCTGGCGAAAGTTCCGGTGCGCCTGACAAATGTCCACATACCCCGAATATTGGATAGATACATCTCTCACCTCAGGGCTATAACGGAGTACGCATCATTCCCAAATTGGATCTATTCCCATTATTCAGGATTTAGACTGCCAAAACCAGAGAAAAAACCGCCAAAAACTGCCAACTTTGTATCCGGAATCGAAAACCTGCAATAAACCTGGAACCTGGGCGTTTGCGGGCTTAAGTTTTCGTTATATTGACCTTCAGATAACCTGGTTATGACTCCCGCAGGTTTATTCTCATACAGGCTTGTTTTAGCGTCATTTCGGCCAATTGGGTCACTGTCTGGCCTCTACTGCCCACCGCCGCCTGCTGAGTGGGAATTCGCGAGCAAGTGTATTGGCTGCATTTTGTTTTCACTCCCAGGGAGGGGATATCCTCCAAACGCTATTAAAACCGCTACCCATAGGCGTGTGATGTGACCGTATCGTTGCGCCTTGATTACCCCCTTGTCATTCATAATACAGTGAATTTTCTTCGTGTTCAACTACTTTTAATCATTTCCCCAAGATGATTTTCGTCGGACTCGGGTAGTGAATCTCCAAATCGTCAGGGCGGCAGGCAGCAGCATTGAAAATGCGTTGTGGTTAAACTAACCTAACCTCGGTCGCTTGACAATTTCGGGAAACAGGCTATAAAGTTAAGAAAAACCTGCTCGGAATTGTACCTGACAGGTCTCCAATTCCGCCAGATACGCCGGTTTCAGGGATCGTTTCCAGCCTGCCGATAAATAAGCGGAACAAAAAAACCTGTCAGGTCTGGGCGTGTTTCCCATATTCCGAACTCAGGTTAGAGGGAGAGAGGCCATGTTTGACCCGGAGAGCACGTACCAATGGCTTGGCAGGGATAACGTTCCGCTGGATTTTGCCAGCCAGGAGCTGGTGAAGAGCATTCATACCTCGATCGCGGCGGGCGATTTCGACCGGGCCCTGGACCTGCTGGATGACCTTAAGGCTGCCAGCGGCAGGCTGGACGACTGCGCAAGGGCCAGCGTCCACATCGAGTGCGCCCGCGCCTTCCAGCAGATGAACGTGCCTGAGCAAGCCATCCAGGAGCTGGAAACCGCTGCCAGGCTGCTTGACGGAATCTCATATCCCAGCCAGGCCTGCCGCCACAACCTGGCTGTGGTCAACTGGATGCTGGGGGCGTTTTTCTGGAGCACCCCCGGCCAGCGCCAGATCGCGATCGAGACCTGGCAGCACAGCCTGGACCTGTTCCAGACCCTGATTCACGACCCCAATACCCTGGATCCCGCTCCAATGTGGTACGCCGTTCGATTGGCGGAGATGAAAGTGCATTTCGGCCAGGCTATGCAAAGCCCGCAGCCGATCCCCGTCAGCACCGGGCCGGGGGGCTGGCCGGTCTCTTTGCCGCGGGTTGTCCTGCAGCCTGGCTCACTGAAATCCATCGCCGTGCTCGGGAACATCCCGGCTGGCGGATTTGCCCCCAGCGGCACTGGCCCGCAGCCCAGCAGCCGCGTTCGGCTGCAGCCTACGGGGGACGAATTCTTGATCGACGGCATACCGCACCACCTGTTCAATTTGCGCGGAAACGAACAGATCATCACCCTGCAATCCTCGTTCCAATACTATATCTTGTGGGTTCAGGGAGACAGCATGGACATGACCGGCATCCAGCCTGGGGATTACGTCCTGCTGCGCTACCAGGACTCCGCTGTCTACGGGGATATCGTCGCGGCTGAGATCCTCAATGTGGACGGAGAGGCGACGCTGAAATCCTTTACCCGCATCCTAGGGACCCACGGGGAGGAAATAGTGCTGCTCCTGCCGCTGAGCAACAACCAGGAGCACCAACCCTTTACGTTTACGATAGACTCGCAGGAATTCTTCATTCGCGGCGTGGCCTTGGGGGTATTCAAGCCCACTGCCTGACTCCGCCCTGGTCATCAGAGTATGGTTGGGAAATCCCCTATTCTTCGGTAGGGGATTCCCCTATTTACTGGGCGTTGAAATGTCTTTACGATGGTGAAGACTTGTACAACAACAGGTTGTTCCGGGCTTGCCTCATTCAGACGAAGTCTGGAAATCTGGCAGGCCTCCGGAGCATTTCTCTCTTAGAAGGAAGGTTTATATGAAGAAAAAAATAATTCTTTCTCTCGTCGTTGCCTTGATGCTGGTGGCCGCCATTCGGCCGGCGCCTGCCCAGGCAGGGGACATCTTCAAGTTTTCCGGCTTGAACGCGAACGCGTTCTTCTTCTCGCAAGAGGGTGACTGTGTGGCCACCTTTGTTGGCGTGTTTGCAAACGATGGCACGTTCCAGAGTCCGCCCGGCTCCCCAGGCGAAGGTATCTTCGCCGACGTCTTCATCGACCGGTTCGACTTCTGCACGGAAACTTCGTTGCTCTCCGCATTTGGCTCCACAATGCTGGATAATTCTGCGTTCTCGATCGACCAGCACTTGAGCTCGGCGAGCCTGAATACGAGCATCGAAGTGTTCGACTTCGTGACCGAGACTTCGTTTGCTGTCGATGTCAATGTGAATTGGACCGGGACCGGCGATCTGATCCGCCAATCGTCCAGTTTCAAGTCCATAACCCCAAATTGCAAGTTCATGGACAGCTTCCGCGGCACATTCCGTGGCGCCGAGGCTTCGGGCGTGGTATCGGACGGAATAACCAACTTCACGCCAGAGCCGACCTCGGATGCGTCTCTCAGTAACACCCGCAGCGGTACGTTGGTTGTCGGCTGCAATTAATTGCTAAGTTCACTCCATCCCAAGGCGGGTTTATCCGCGCGTGCCCAAGGAGAGATAGGCACGCGCTTTTGTTATTTTGAGTCCGTTCAGTAGCTTGATTCCTTAATCCAAACCCGTCCATTTTGCGTAACTTTACCTGAATAGTCCATTCAAATGGTACAATCTACCCGCCTTGAAGGGTGATTGCCATTTAAACCGGTTGATCCCATCCTATGCCCGACCCGTCTGCGCAAGTAGCTGCGCTCACCCAAATGAATATCGATGATTTCCTGGCCTCGTTTGGCCTGGGAGACCTGCGATTCGGGCGCAAGGCTCTCGGCGCCTTGTGCTGGCTTCCGGCGCGCCGCTTCGCCCGCCAGTTGGCCAGCTACGACCGCCAGGTGGGAGAGCTCGGGCTGAGAGCCGCCTCCCGCCGCGCCCTGGAGGGGTACGTGCGCGGCGTGGAAATCCACGGGCAGGAGAACATCCCCGCTTCTGGACCCGTGCTGGTCTTATCCAACCATCCCGGCATGTCGGATACCCTGGTATTATTCGCCAGCCTGCCGCGGCCCGACCTGCGGGTCATTGCCACCGAACGCCCTTTCCTGCGCAGCCTGAGCGCAGTCAGCCAGCGCCTGATCTACGTCAGCGAAGATCCCAGCCAGCGCATGGGTGTGGTCAGGTCGGGTGCCGCCCACCTGCGCCGAGGCGGCGCTCTGCTGACCTTCCCCGCTGGGGAAATCGAGCCCGACCCGGCCTGCCTGCCGGGCGCGGACAAATCGCTAGAGAGCTGGTCGGAGAGCATCGCCATCTTCGCCCGCCTGGTGCCCGAGCTGGTCATCGTCACGGGGATCGTCAGCGGGGTGCTCTGGCCAGCGGCGTCCTTCCACCCGCTCACCCGCCTACGCCGGGTGCAGGCGGACCGGGAGCGCCTGGGGGCTGCCCTGCAAGCTCTCGTCCAGATGCTGCTGCCCGCCTACAAGCCCGTGGCGCCGCGCGTCGCCTATGGCGCCCCTATTCGCGTCGCCGAGCTCCCCGCACGGAGCGATCCCGAGATCTTAATGCAGGCCATCGCCCACCAGGCTCGCCAGTCGATCAGGGGACTGAGCGCCACGTCGACCCACGCCGAACGCCAATCCCTGGCAGAGGCGTTTTCTTGAGGCGCGAGCTTCTGCAAACAGGTCATTTCGCAGCACAAAGACGCCAGGACACGGAGTATTCTAAAATGATGTCAAAAACTCTCAAACGAGTGAAAGGATGATGAATATCATGCAAACCAGGATCGGTGGTCAACAAATCGGCATCATACTGCTAACAGCGACAATCGCTGCCATTCATATATCGCTCGCTGTCGGGGCCTTCACGCAGGACAACGACATAGGCACGTTCATCATGTTTACCCTGAATGGTCTGGGCTACCTGACGTTACTGGCGGCTACATTCCTGCCTCTGCCAGTTGCCAGGGACAACCCAAAGCTGGTCCGCTGGGTATTCATCGGCTATGTGGCTATGACAATCCTCGCCTGGGTGGTTCTTGGCGACAAAAGCTGGCCTGCAGGCGCGTTGGGCTACATCACAAAACTCATCGAGCTGTCACTGATCACCCTGCTCTGGCTCGAGCGGCGCAAGGCGTAAACGCGGATAAACTCTTGCCACGAAAGCCGGACCACCCATGGACGAAATAAAGATCACCAAAATGGCCTGCGCCCGCATCCCCACCGATGCAGGGGAATTCCAGCTTTGCCTGTACCGCAGCGACCATGATCAAAAGGAACACCTGGCCTTGATCCGGGGAGAGGTGCGCGGCGGAGAGCAAATCCTGGCGCGCGTCCACTCCGAATGTTTCACCGGCGACGTGCTCGCCTCGCGTCGCTGCGATTGCGGCGAGCAGCTCCAACGCGCCATACTGAGCATCGCCCAGGCCGAAGCCGGGGTGCTGATCTACCTGCGCCAGGAAGGGCGCGGCATCGGCCTGCTGGATAAACTGCGCGCCTACAATTTGCAGGACCAGGGATTCGACACGGTGGAGGCCAACCTGGTCCTGGGACACCAGCCCGACGAGCGCGATTACAGCGTGGCGGCGGGCATCTTGAAAGACCTCGGCGTCGCCTCCATCCGACTGCTGACCAACAATCCGGATAAAATCAGCCGCCTGGAAGAGCTGGGGGTGGCGATCACCGGGCGCGTGCCCCTGGAAACCACGGTCAACGCGGATAACGCCCACTACCTGTTCACCAAGGCAATCCGCATGAACCACCTGCTCAACCTGGAAACCATTCCCGCAGCGGTCGATACTCGCAAGAATGGTACCCATTAAGCAGCTTTTAGCCGGGGCGGACATTCACTGCCAGACATTCGGAAGACCCCTGGTCACCCTGAGCTACGCGCAAAGCCTGGATGGCTGCCTGGCCCTCCAGCGCGGGGCGCCGCTGGCGCTCAGCGGAGGCGAGGCGCTGCAGTTGACTCACCACCTGCGCGCCGCCCATGACGCCATCCTGATCGGGGTCGGCACGCTGCTGGCGGACAACCCGCGCCTGGCGGTGCGCCTGGTCGCCGGTGAAGACCCGCAGCCGGTGGTATTGGACAGCCGCCTGCGCACGCCCGCGGAGGCAAACCTGCTGGTGGAAGGGCGCAAACCCTGGATCGCCTGCGGCGAAAACACCGACCCGCAAAAGCAGGCCAGGCTGATCTCCGCTGGGGCGCGCCTGCTGCCTTTTCCCCTGGACGAAAGCAGTCGCCTCCCGCTGCCCGAGGTGCTGGCTTGCCTGGCTGAGCTGGGCGTCAAGACCCTGATGGTCGAGGGCGGGGCGCGGGTGATCACCGCCTTCCTGGAAGCCCGGCTGGTGGACCGCGTCGTTCTCACTGTGACCCCGGCCTTCGCCGGCGGCCTGCGCGCCATCGATGGTTTGACCTCGGCTCAACAGGAGGGCAGCGCGGCTGGAACAACCGGCCTCCTGCGCCTGCACCAGCCGGGATACGAACGCCTGGGTGATGACCTTATCGTGTGGGGCAGCCTGCCGCAAGGCCTGCTATGAAACGCCTCGCTTTGTATTTCACTGCCCCGGGGCAGGTTTCCGTCCGGGAGGAAAAGCTACCCGCGCTGGGGAGCGGGCAACTGCTGGTGCAATCCCTGCTCTCGGCGATCAGCCCGGGGACAGAGCTCTTGATCTATCGCGGCGAGTTCCCCGCTGGGCTGCCGCTCGACGAAAACATCCCCTCATTGCAGGGCGGATTCAGCTACCCGCTCCAATACGGCTATGCCACGGTTGGCAGGGTGATCGCCGCCGGCGCGGGAGCCGACTCGGCCTGGGGAGGGCGCCTGGTCTTCGCCTTCCAGCCGCACGCCAGCCATTTTATCAACGAGCCCCGCGGGCTCATTCCCGTGCCAGCAGAGCTGAGCGCGGAGCAGGCGGTCTTCCTGCCCAACATGGAGACGGCGGTGAGCTTCATCATGGATGGGAGGCCGCTGATCGGCGAGCACGTGACCGTCTTCGGGCAGGGCATCGTCGGGCTGCTGACTACGGCGCTGTTGGCTCGGCATCCGCTGGGGAGCCTGGTCACCCTGGATAAATACCCCCGCCGCCGCCAGGCCTCCCTGGACAGCGGGGCCACCGCCAGTTTTGACCCGCAAACAGGCGAACTTCCGCATCGAATGGAAGCCATTCAACCCCAGGGCGCCGATCTCACCTACGAGCTTTCCGGTTCTCCCGCCGCGCTCGACCAGGCCATCCAGGTCACCGGATACGCCGGGCGGGTGGTGGTGGGCTCCTGGTACGGGAGCAAGCGGGCCAGCCTGGACCTGGGCGGTCGATACCACCGCAGCCGCATCCGCCTGATCAGCAGCCAGGTCAGCAGCCTGGCGCCTGAATTCAGCGGGCGCTGGAGCAAAGAGCGGCGCTTCTCCGTAGCCTGGAAGATGCTGCAGCAGTTGAAGCCGGCGCGCTGGATCACCCACCGCTTCCCGCTGGAGGAGGCCGAACAGGCCTACCGCCTGCTGGACACGCAACCCGGCGAGGCGCTCCAGGTGCTGTTCACCTATACTGGCGAGGCCACAGGCGAGGCCGAATTGGGATAAAATTGGCGGGGGAGAAATAATCCAGAGCCAGCGAGGTGATTTACATGTACGTCGTTGCAGTCCGAGGCGATTTTATCGCCCAGCATTTCCTGGTGGGGGGCGACTGGGGCGCCGAAAACCAGCTTCACTCCCACCATTACCGGCTCGAGCTGCAGCTCGAAGGCGAAAGCCTGGATCAGCACGGCTACCTGGTGGACATCGTGGATATCGAGGCCAACCTGGAGCGCCTGACCAGCCGTTACCGCGACCAGACCCTCAACAGCCTGGCGGAGTTCGCCGCTATCAACCCCAGCCTGGAGCACTTTGCGCACATCCTGTGCCAGCAATTGGCAGCCGCGATCCAGGCGCCGGGACTGCGCGCGGTTACTACCCGGCTGTGGGAGAACGATATCGCCTGGGCTGCCTACCGCCTGGAAAACCCGCCTGACGGCTAGCGCGGCCGCCGGGGAGAGATAAAGCGTGCGCCTGGGGCTGATCATTTACGGCAGCCTGAGCAGCCTTTCGGGAGGCTACCTGTACGACCGCAAACTGGTCGAGCACCTGCGCAGCCAGGGCGACCAGGTGGAGATCATCTCGCTCCCCTGGCGCGGCTACCTCCCTCACCTGAGGGATAACCTGTCAGCCAGCCTGCTGCGCCGTCTTTCGCGCCTGGAGATCGATTTACTCCTCCAGGACGAGCTCAATCACCCCTCGTTATTCTGGCTGAACGGGCGTTTGCGCAGGCGGGTCGCTTACCCGTTTATTTCTATCGTCCACCACCTGCGCCTCAGCGAGCGGCGCTCTCGCTGGCAGAATCGCCTCTACCGCGGGATCGAGCGGCGCTATCTCGCCAGCGTGGACGGGTTCATCTACAACAGCCAGACCACCCGGAGCGTCGTCGAACAATTAATTGGCGCGGGATATCCGGGCCTGGTCGCTTACCCTGCAGGGGACCACTTCCAGCCGCCTCTCACGGATAATGAAATCGCCCTGCGCGCTTCCCAGCCCGGAACGCTGCGTATGCTCTTTTTGGGCAACGTGATCCCCCGCAAAGGGCTGCACACCCTGCTGCAAGCCCTCAGCCGCGTCCCCCAGGGTGCCTGGTCGCTGGAAGTCATCGGCAGCCTGGGCGCCGCCCGGGCTTACGCTGCCAGCATGCAGCGATTGGCGGCTCAATTGGGGCTTTCTGACAGGGTGAAATTCCTGGGCGCGCTGGCAGACACCGAGCTGGCGAGGCGCCTGGAAAAAGCTCACCTGCTCGCCGTGCCCTCCTCCTACGAGGGCTTCGGCATCGCCTACCTGGAGGGGATGGGCTTCGGCCTGCCCGCCATTGGCACCACCGCCGGCTCGGCGGGCGAGATGATCACCCACGGTGTGGACGGTTACCTGATCGAGCCAGAGGATGCGCAGGCGCTGGCGGGACACCTGAACGAGCTCTGGCAAGATCGTCGAAAGCTAACGCAAATGAGCCTGGCTGCCCGGCGGCGCTACTCCGCTCATCCCACCTGGGAGCAGAGCGGAGCACAGATGCGCGCTTTTCTTTTCCAAATGCGAGGCCAATGATGCCTGTACCTGACCAATTCCCGTTCACCCGCTACCTGGCGGCGAAAAAAAGCGTGGACGACAGGGCGCTGAACCGCCAGGTCTGGGAGGCGCTTCGCGGCGAGCTGCCCGGCACCTCGCCCCAAAACCCGCTGCATGTACTGGAGATCGGCGCGGGGATCGGCACCATGGTCGAGCGCATGCTGGAGTGGAAGCTGCTCCGCCACGCCCGCTACACCGCCATCGACCATCAAGCCGGGAATATCGCCGCAGCCCGCCGCAGGCTCCAGGCGTACCCCGCGGTTCACGTTTTGCATCCCCGTCAGGGGGAGCGGAGCGGGATGCCCGCGGAGGGCGAGCCGCAGATCGTCCTCAGGCTGCAAGATAGGGATATCCTGGCAATGATCCCCCTACGGCAGGGAGAGCGCCTGTACGACCTGCTCATTGCCCACGCCTTTCTCGACCTGATCGACCTGCCGTCCACCCTGCCCGGGATTTTGTCCCTGCTGAAGCCCGGCGGGCTGTTCTACTTCACGCTCAACTTCGATGGGCTGACTCTGTTCGAGCCGCAGATCAATCCGCCTCTGGATGAGCTCATCCTGAATCTCTACCACCGCAGCATGGACGAGCGCCTGAGAGACGGTCGCCCCTCGGGGGACAGTCACACCGGGCGCCGCCTGTTCACCCTACTGAAGCAGTGCGGGGCCCAGATACTCGCCGCCGGCGCCTCGGACTGGGTGGTTTTCCCCCACGAGGCCGGCTACCCCGGGGATGAAGCCTATTTCTTGCATTTCATCATCCACACCGTGCACACGGAGCTTGCCGGTCATCCCGACCTGGACCCGCTGGCGCTGTCTTCCTGGGTGCACAGACGCCAGGCTCAAATCGAAAGCGGCGAGCTGGTCTACATCGCCCACCAGATAGACTTCACCGGCAGGTACCGGCCCACCGCTGCGTCCGCGGAACGGTCGAATGAGGTAAAATGAGAGCTTATAAGGCAGGCTTTTCAGGCTGCGCCGGGGCTGACCACTCGACCGACAGGGCAGCCTGAAAATCCGCACTTCGCCCGCATGGAGGCTCGTTGAAAAGATACCTGCAGGATTACCTCTCATTATTCATCCTCTCTGGCCTGATCGTCAGCCTGGACCAGTTGACCAAGAGCATCGTGCGCACGAACCTGCCGATCGAGGGCGTCTGGTCGCCCTGGCATTGGCTGACCCCGTACGCGCGCATCGTACACTGGAAAAACACGGGGGCTGCGTTCGGCATATTCCAGAGCTTTGGCGACGTTTTTACCGTGCTGGCAATCCTGGTCTCTGTGGCGATCCTTATTTATTACCCCCAGGTGCCGCGGAGAGATTGGCCCTTGCGCATTGCGATGGGCTTGCAATTGGGCGGCGCGGTCGGCAACCTGATCGACCGCATGTCACAGGGTTATGTCACCGATTTTATCTCCATCGGAACTTTCCCGGTGTTCAACGTGGCGGACGCCAGCATTTCGATCGGGGTGGCAATCTTGATCTTCGGGATGTGGTTCCTGGAAAGGGCGCGAAAAAAACCTGCAGATCACCTCTCCCAGGGCATGGCAGGTTCCCCAGTCTCAGAGGAAGCGAAGGGTGAGTGATCGCCTCGCTGAATTCACCTTCGACCAGGACGAGCCCAAGAGGCTGGATAAATATCTGGTGGGGCAATTGCCGGAGTTCTCACGCTCGCAATTGCAGGGATTGATTAAGGATGGCTTTGTCCTGGTGAATGGGGCGGCAGCGCGCAAAACCGGCCTGACGCTGGAAAGAGGCAGCCAGGTGCAGGTGCGCATCCCGCCTCCGCCCCCCACGGACCTGGCTCCAGAGCCGATCCCCCTGGATATCCGTTTCGAAAACGACGACTTGATCGTGGTCAACAAGCCCGCCGGGATGGTCGTCCACCCGGCAGTGGGGCACGAGCGCGGCACCCTGGTGCATGCCATTCTGGCGCACGCCCCGGAGATGCAAGGCATCGGCGGCGAGGGCCGCCCCGGGGTGGTGCACCGCCTGGACAAGAACACCTCCGGCCTGATCCTGCTCGCCAAGAATGACGCTGCGCACCGCTGGCTGCAGGAACAGTTTCGCCGCCGAGAAGTTGAGAAAATCTACCTGGCTTTAGTGGATAGCAGGCCGCCCACGCCCAGCGGGCGGATCGAGGCTCCGATCGGGCGCCACGCCTCGCAGCGCAAACAGATGGCGGTCGTCCCCGGCAAGGGCCGCGAGGCGGTCAGCGAGTACCGCACCCTGGAAACCTTCCCCAACCACACCCTGCTGGAGGTGCGCCCGCTTACCGGGCGCACGCACCAGATCCGCCTGCACCTGAGCTTTCTGGGCTGCCCGGTCGCCGGAGACACCACCTATGGACGGCGCAAACCCAGCCTGGAGATCCAGCACCATTTTCTGCACGCCGCCCGCCTGACCATCCGCCTGCCGGGAGGTGATCGCCTGCAAACGTTCGAGGCGCCCCTGCCGGATGAGCTGGCTGAAGCGCTGCGCAGTTTGCGCCTGGCGGCTTAATCGAGGAGCAGCCATGGAATGGATCGATCTGCGTTCAGACACCGTCACCCAGCCCACCCCTGCCATGCGCGCGGCCATGTCCCGCGCCGAGGTGGGCGATGACGTCTACGGCGAAGACCCCACCGTCAACCGCCTGCAGGAAATGGCAGCCGACCTGAGCGGAAAAGAAGCCGCCCTGTTCGTGCCCTCCGGGACGATGGGCAACCTGGCAGCCATCCTGGCTCACTGCCAGAGGGGCGATGAAATGATCGTGGGCAACCTGGCTCACACGTTCCTGTTCGAAGCCGGCGGGGTCTCTGCGCTGGGCGGGGTGCACTCTCGCCAGGTGCCCAACCAGCCCGATGGCAGCCTGGCGCTGGAGGATATCCGGGCTGCTATCCGTTCCGCTGACCCGCACGAACCGGTCACAACCCTGGTCGCCCTGGAGAACACCCACAATCGCTGCGGCGGCGTGGCGCTCACTCCGGCGTACACCCGCCAGGTTGGCGAGCTGGCTCATCAACACGGGCTGAGGCTGCACCTGGATGGCGCTCGCCTGTTCAACGCCGCGGTCGCCCTGCAGGTAGAGCCCAAGGAGCTGGCCCAGGCGGCTGATTCGGTCACCTTCTGCCTGAGCAAGGGGCTGTGCGCGCCGGTGGGATCGCTCCTGTGCGGCTCTTCCGAGTTCATCGCCCGGGCTCACCGCATGCGCAAGCAGTTGGGGGGCGGGATGCGCCAGGCTGGCGTGCTGGCGGCGGCTGGCCTGGTGGCGTTGGAGACCATGATCGAGCGCCTGGCTGAAGACCACGCCCGGGCAAAACGCCTGGCGGAGATGCTTGCCCAGATCCCCAGGCTGGCCCTCGATCCCGGCGCGCCGCAGACGAATATGGTCTTCTGCACCCTTCAGGATGGCATCCCCCAGAGCGCCGCCCAGGTGGCGCAACACTTGGCAGCGCGCCGCGTGCGCGTGGGTGTCGCAGGGGCGCGGCGCTTCCGCCTGGTGACGCACTACTGGATCCGGGATGAGGATATCCTCACAGCCGGGCGGGCATTCGAGGAAGTGCTGAGCGGCGTGATATAATAATTTTTGGTTATTTAGGAAATTTCGCACAACCGCTGCCTGGCGTAATGAAGGAGCAGTGAAGAGGCAGTGTATGAGCAGTGAAGGGGCGGCTGTCGAGGTTACAGGTGTTTCCAATAACGGTTATTTGATGACTGAATTCTTCACCCTGGCACAAATCGACCAGATCGCGGATCTGATCCGCAAACGGATATCTTCCCCACCCAAGATCGCCCTTATCCTGGGATCGGGCCTGGGTTCGCTCGCCGAGGCGGTCGCAGACGCCGCCTTGATCCCCTACCAGGAGCTGCCCTCCTGGCCCGCCTCTACCGTTCAGGGTCACCAGGGACGCCTGGTGATCGGACAACTGGAGGGCAGGCAAGTCATGATCATGCAGGGGCGCGCCCACTATTACGAGGGGTATAGCATCGCTCAAATTGGGCTGCCGGTGCGGGTCTCTCAGAGGCTGGGAGCGCGCACCCTGATCGTAACCAACGCGGCTGGCGCGGTGAACCCGGATTACACGCCGGGCGACCTGATGTTGATTACCGACCACCTGAACCTGATCGGCATGGCCGGGCTGAACCCGCTGCGCGGCCCCAACCTGGACACGCTGGGACCTCGCTTCCCAGACATGAGTCAGGCTTACGACCGCCAGCTCGGCGACCTCGCCCGCCAGGTGGCTCAGGAGAACGATATCCGCCTCCAGGAAGGCGTTTACGTTTGCCTGGCGGGGCCTTCTTTCGAAACCCCGGCTGACCTGCGCTTTTTGCGCAGCGCCGGCGTAGATGCGGTGGGGATGTCCACCGTGCCAGAAGTAACCGTGGCGCGCCACGGCGGGCAGCGCACCCTGGGCGTTTCTGGCATCAGCAACAAGGCCAACCTGGACGGGAATACGATCACAACTCACGAAGAGGTGCTGCAGGCCGGGGAGATCATCGTACCCAAACTAGCCACACTCCTCAAAGGAGTGCTGAGACGGCTGCCTGCAGAATGACAGCGGATGCCCCATGGAAGAGGCGCTGCGTTTTTTCAGGACCTACGAGCTATGGATTTACCTGTTTTTGAGCCTGGGTGGGCTGATTTATATCCGCAAGTTCCTGCTTGCCTGGCAAGAACTGCGCGGCGCGGGATTCGGCCTTGAACGTGAGAACGCCCAATCACGCCTGAATCAGGCTGCCAGCGTGATCATCCTGTTGTTAGCCATGGCAATCACCGAGTTCGTTCTGGTCTCTTTCATCGCCCCTGCCGTGCCGGGGGCTGTGCCTTTGCTCACCCCCACCTTGAATTTGCTGGCCACCCCTACCACCACCCTGCCGGCAGCCACCCTCCCAGAAGGCGAGCTGCTCTCAGCGCAAACCCCGGCCGCGCCCGCAACCAGCGCGCCGACCGCCGGGGACGGCTGCCTGCCGGGAGAGCTTTTCATCTCCTCTCCTGAAAACGGCAGCGAGATCGGCGGGATTGTGACCATCACCGGCACGGTGAACATCCCCAATTTCGGCTTCTACAAGCTCGAAATGAAAAACCCGCAGGAAGCCAACTGGCTGACCATCCTCGCCGGCAACGAGGTCAGGCAAGAGGCGGCCCTCGGCTCCTGGAACACCAGCCTGCTGACCGCCGGCGACTACCAGCTCGGCCTGGTGGCGACCGACAACCAGGGACGATCCCTGCCGCCCTGCATCGTCCAGCTCAGAGTGACCGCACCTTAAACCAGGAAAGAAACCGCCCATGCCCGAGATCGAGATACGCCCCGCCATCGCTACCGATATCCCCGCCCTGGTCGCCATGGATCACAATTACTCCTCCGATTTCGTCTGGCAGATGGACCTCCAGCCGGAAGAGGGCAACATCAAGATCAATTTTCGCGAGATTCGCCTGCCGCGCTCAGTGCGGGTCGAATACCCGCGGCCCGTCCACAGCCTGCCCGACAACTGGACCCAACGCGCCGGCATGCTCGTCGCCCGGCTGAACGAGGAGATCGTGGGCTATGCCAGCCTGATGCTGAACATCGCCCCGCTCACCGCCTGGGTGACCGACCTGGCGGTCGTGCGCCGCTACCGGCGGCAGGGCATCGCCAGCACCCTGGTGCTCGCCGCCCAGGAATGGGGGCAGAACCACGACTGCCGCTGGATCGTGCTCGAAGTGCAGCCCAAAAACCACGCCGCCATTCGCCTGGCGCAGAAGTTGGGTTTCGATTTATGCGGTTACAACGATCGTTATTACGCCAACCATGATATTGGCCTCTTTTTTGCAAAATCGCTGCGCTAACCGGCGGACCTCTGCCCGATCAGCGACCATTTTGGGTTTTTTTGACGAGACAGACGTCATCAGTTTCTATGAGTGATTTCATCTTTTCAAGTTTACTCACCCTGAATCAACTGCTGACCGCAGGGATTGCCATCACCGCCTTTTCCCTGCTGCTGTATGCGCTCTCTTTTAACTTGCGCGATCGCGTCGCCCGGTCGTTCGCGCTGATCCTGGCGTGCGTGGTGGTCACCTTTGTGGCGGATGCGATCGCGAGCGTCACCACCACGCCGGCTGAGCTGGAGTTCTGGCTCAAGCTCGAATGGGTCGGCATCGCCTTTTTACCCACTACCTACGTGCATTTTTCCGATGCGCTCCTGGCGACCACCGGGCGCCCCTCGCGCGGTCGCCGCCGGCTGGTTGTCCGGCTGATGTACCTGGTTTCGCTGGCTTTCCTGGTCACGCTGCCGTTTTCGCTGCTGGTGGGTCCCCTGGGAGAAAGCGTTGAGCCAGCGCCGCACCTGGAGCGCACCTGGCTGACCTGGGTGTTCAACGGCTATTACCTGGTCGGGATGCTCTTCGCGGGCATCAATTTCCTGCGCGCCTACCGCCGCACCGTGGCGCGCTCCAGCCGCAGGCGGATGGGCTATCTGATGGCTGGCGCCCTGGCGCCGGCAGTGGGGTCCTATCCTTTCCTGCTGTTCGGGGCAAGCCTGGCAGCCCGTTTGCCCATGCTGTTCTGGTTCGCCGCCACGCTCAGCAACTTGCTGGTCTCCGCCTTGTTGATCCTGATGGCATATTCGGTGGCATTCTTCGGCGTCCCCTGGCCCGACCGGGTGGTCAAGCGCAGGCTGTTCAAATGGCTCATGCGCGGCCCGGTAACCGCTTCGTCGGTTTTAGCGATCACCACGCTGGTGCGGCGGGCGGGCCAGTCCCTGGGATTAGCCTACTCCGCTGCGGTGCCGATCATGATGGTCGCCTTGATCCTGATCATGGAACACCTGATCACCCTGGCCGCGCCGATCTGGGAACGCTGGCTGTTCCACGGCAGAGACCGGGATGACATCGCCCTGCTGCAAAAACTGGAGGAGCGTCTGCTCACCTCGGGCGACCTGCGCCAGTTCCTGGAATCGGTGCTGGCGGCTATTTGCGACCGGCTGCAGGCCCCGGGCGCGTTCGTGGCTGGTTTGGGCTCTCAGGGGCTCGACCTGTTCGTCCCGATTGGCGACAAACGCCTGTTCGAAAAGGAGAATCTATCCGCAGAATTAGTCGAAATTTCCCAAAACGGTGTAAATCGCGATCTATTCGCCTGGGGTGATTACTGGTTGGTCCCCTTGTTCCAGCAGAGGGAGGCAGAAGGCGGGTTGGTCGGCCTGTTGGGCATTGTCCGCTCCTCGGAACAAACCCTGGAAGACGACCAGCTTGAAGCCCTATCCCTGCTGTCCAGCCGCGCCGCTCAGGCGCTGGAAGATCGCCGCCTCCAGCAGCAGGTTTTCAGCTCCCTGGAGGCGTTGACCCCCGAGGTCGAGCTCATCCAGAACCTGCGGGCTGCGGCGCGCTTCGAAAGTGGGGCCGCGCTCAGCCAGGCGCTCACCGGCTCGCCGGCGCCGTTCAAACAGGACGACCTCTCTGCGAGCGTGAAGGAAGCCCTGACCCATTATTGGGGGGGACCGAAGCTGACCGAGAGCCCACTGCTCAAACTGCAAATCGTTCAGCAGGCTTTGAAGGAGCACGATGGCAATCCAACCAACGCCTTGCGCGCCATTCTGCGCCAGGCAATCGAGCGGCTGAAGCCGGAGGGGGAAAGGCGCTTCACCGCCGAGTGGATCCTATATAATATTCTCGAACTCAAGTTCATGGAAGGCCGCAAAGTTCGCGAAGTTGCGCTGCGGCTGGCGATGTCTGAAGCCGATCTGTACCGCAAACAGCGAGTGGCGATTGAGGCGATTGCCAATACCATTATTGAGATGGAGCAGCAGGCCTTAGAAGACCAGTACATGCCGGTTGAGCTTGGCTCAGATAACGTTTCTAATTCTCAAACAAGGTGGGGTTAATGGTAAACAAATGGACTTACAAAACCTCTCGTGAGAGAGGCGGGGGGCCGCCCCCTCTGGACGAATCCTGGTGGGAAGCTGTGCTGGCGGAAGACGCAGCGTATAAACCGGCTTCCTCCTCTTATGCGGCGCCTGCCGGGCCCAAAGCGCTCGCCCAAAACGCCGCTGGCGAATGGATGGAAGTCGATTGGGGCTATGCCGGCGAGCTGTTTGCCCAAGACCAGGTGGTCAGCCTCGAAGTCAGCGATCACAACCGGGGCGGGCTGCTGGTCAGGGGCGATCGCCTGCACGGCTTCGTGCCGGTTTCTCACCTGGTAGACCTGCAGCCAGACCAACCAGCCGCCGAGCAGGAGCGATTCCTGGCTGCATACCACGGGGTGCGGCTGCGGTTGAAGATCATCGAGTGCGACCAGGAGCGCGGCCGGGTGGTTTTCTCCGAGCGCGCCGCGCAGGCCGCCTCCGGCAGCCGCAACCTGCTGCTGAGGGACCTGCAACCGGCGCAGTGCGTCGAAGGCACGATCACCAATATCACCGACTTCGGCGTGTTCGTGGATTTGGGCGGCATCGAGGGGCTGATCCACGTCTCCGAATTATCCTGGGGCAGGGTGCGGCATCCCGCCGACGTCGCTCGCTTCGGCGAGGTGGTCAAAGTGTACATCCTCAGCGTGGATAGCGACCGCTCCCGCATCGCCCTCAGCCTCAAGCGCCTGCAGCCAAACCCCTGGGCGACGGTTGAAACCCGCTACAAGCCCGGCCAGATCGCGGAGGCGACCATCACCAGCATCGTCCCCTTTGGGGCCTTCGCCCGCCTGGAGGAGGGTCTGGATGGCCTGATTCACATCTCCGAGCTTTGCGGGCACGATGAAAGCGTCTCGCCGAAAGACCTGCTGTGCGAAGGGCAGGCGATTAAAGTGCGCATCATCCACATCGACGCGCCCAACCAGCGCCTCGGCCTGAGCCTGGTATCCGCAGCGGATTGAGCGGGGACGGGGCACTCCAGCGTATCCCGGCGAGCTTGTATCCGCCTCAGGTGAGCTCACTGAGGATCAAAACTCAGGCAGGAGGGCGATTGTGAAAGCCGGATGGAGAGCCGCCTGGCAAATCAGCTTCGGGATTCTCATCGGCATTCTCGCCGCCGGCGTCATCGCGCTGCTCGCCAGCCCGCCGCGGGGGAAGGCCATCCTCCTAGCTCCCCCGCCAACGCCCCGCCCGCTGACAATCCATCTCAGCGGCGCGGTGCTCCAGCCGGGCGTCTACAGCCTGCCGCCTGGCAGCCGCGTCCAGGATGGCATCCAGGCGGCCGGCGGCTTGAGCGAGGAGGCGGACGCCAGCCTGCTCAACCTGGCTGCGCCCCTCCAGGATGGGGGCAGGGTGCACGTCCCCTCCAAATCATCAACCCCGCTTAATTCTCCAGCCGCGAGTTCCACGCTGCCCCAGGAGACGAGCCCAGCCGGCGGGTTGATCAACATCAACACCGCTTCCTTGAGCGAGCTGGAGAGCCTGCCCGGCATCGGCCCCACCCTCGCTCAGCGCATCATCGACTATCGCCAATCCAGTGGCCCCTTCGCGGCGATCGAGGACGTTCAAAACGTCTCCGGCATCGGGCCTACCAGGTTCGAGCAGATCAAAGGACTGATCAGCGTCGTGGATGTGCCGTGAGAGGGCGACCTGCGGAGCGGGTAGGGTGCGTCATGACGCACCCCACAAACTTACTCTTCCAAATAGAACGACTCGCTCACTTCAATAACCTCGGTCGTTCCTGTGTCGGCTAACGCTTTCTTCACTTCTGGAAGGTTAAAGTAGTTTGAATATGGCTTCTTATCGTCCCAATCAAAAACCAGATAGACTTCGTTGGGATCCTTGGCATTTCGATAGACGGTCATGCCTTTAGACCCATACTCCTTGCGTACGCCCTCTAAGTCTGAAACGATCCTCTTCCAGGAGTCATAATCCTTCAATTTGCGCTTAATAATAATATTCATTTTCAGCTCCTTAACTGCTTATAGGGGGTCTTAAATAAAATAATGCTCTTTATTGTCTGGTTATTTTAACTTGATTCAATCGAAAGGTGAAGCAGATCCGACAGGAGAAAAGCACGTAGGGTACCGTTCACTCGGGGAAAAATTCGGAAAAAAGCCCTTCGACCCAAGTTACGAACTAGACATGGCACACTTGTCGCATATTTGCTATACTATATCCACCCTAGAGACGGATCAAATACGCGGGCACCTCAACATGAACAACAAACTCCTCTACCAGGCCTCTGCGGCAGCCGCTCTGGTCGCATTCATCTGCACGATCGTGATGGGCTTCGTAGTGCGCTCGCCCGACCCGGCTCTGAGCCTGCAGCCCAGCACTCCCCGCGGAGCGGAAAGCGAGTTCATCCGCGTGATCAACGATTATCCGCAGGCCGTACTGGGCTTCTTCACCGCCGATTCGCTGTTCGTGATGAGCTACCTGGTGGTCTTTCTGGGGTTGTTCACGGTCACCGCCGAGCGCGCTCTCCCCCTAGCCTGGCTCGGCCTGGGCGCGGGGATCCTGGCGGGCCTGCTCGACGCGAGCGAAAATGCGTTCTTCATTAACTATGCCCTGCTGGCTGTCAATGGCGTGCCCCTGGTCGACCCCGAGCTGCCGCTCATCTACCACCTCGCCAATCTCAAATATTGGGCGGCTTTTGCCTCGTTCTACGCCTTCGGGATGGCCTTCCCGCGCCAAAACCGGCTCGGCTGGGTGATCTCCGCCCTGATGCTGGCTTTCCCGCTGGTTGGCGTGCTGGGCATCTTATCACCGCTGCTCTACGAACTGCGCGGCC
>DATEDC010000065.1:0-4654 GCA_035286585.1 Anaerolineales bacterium | reverse complement strand
ACAACACGTCTGGGTCTAAATCCGCATCATTCGGTCAGCAAACCGTTCCTAATTCTGGGTGTACGCGAACCTGTGTGAAGAAATCGACATCTTTGAGCGGTGAAAACACACCCGTAAATTCAATCAGTTTAGCGGCGTAATCGACCAGGGTGCCCTCGATGCTGAATCCAAACTTCTCGTAAAGCCGGATGGCGGGTAGATTATCGGTATATACCTCCAGCTCGAGCCGCCTCAAGTTCAGCCAGTTATCCGCCAGTTCGATTGCGGCTTGCATGAGCGCCGTGCCCACCCCTTTTCCCTGCCAATCGTCGCGCACAGCCATGCCAATCTGCCCCACGTGGCGGCGGCGAGGCCGATTGGGGAAGGTGTGCAGACCAAGCTGACCAACTATTTCATCCTCGACGCATGCGACCAGGCTGATCAGTCCTTCTGGGGGCTCGGCCAGGCGTTTGCGCCACATTTCGACAGAAGGGAAAGGCATCTGCAATGTCCCCCGGACCACCTTGGGGGCGGTGTAAATGCGCTGCACGGCCTCGTAATCGCCTGGTTCTACACGTCGGACTGTAATCGTCATGGTGAGGATTTGTGATGAATAAGCCTTGGTTCCGCGATCCTGTTTCAGGACGCTGTTTTCCTGGTCATCTGCCGCTCATTATAGCGATCACGAGGTACGCGTCAAGGCCAGGGGATCTGTACTGGGTCAGTATAGCCGTGTTTCTCGACGGTGTACAACTTGCCGCCCGAGGCTCCTGAACAGCCTGGCTCGTCGGTAAATTCGTATCTTGGCTCGTCGGTATGCACTGCAATGGGGATCAGGCTGCCATTCTGGCAGATCGTAGCCTCGATCAGGTAGCCGCGATCGTCATCCTCGGTCATCCAGACCGGATCCCAGGTGACCACCACCAGGTCCCCACTGCGCTCTGCCTGCACATTATCGGGTGCCTGGTAAAGGGTCGCATGAGGCAGGATGGTTGTCACCACGGATAGCAGGGAGATGTCGCCGCTGACCTCGGCAACCGAAGCCGCCATCCAGCAATGGCGAGACAGGTTTTCGGGCTGGATCCACAGCCAGGCGCCGGAATAATTGCGCCCTTCCACAATCGCACGATCGCCGGGATATAGGCCGTGAGAGTAGAGGTACGCCTTCCCCGGGCCGTAGCGGCAAAACGCCTGCATCAGGACGGTCACCCGGGGTACGTCTTCCGTAGGCGTAGGGGTGATCGTCGATGTAGGTGTGATCGACAGCGTAGGCGTCGCTGTCGGGTTGGGCGTACCTGTTGGCGTTGGGGTAGAAGTTTGGGTTGGGCTCGGGGTTGGGATGAGCGCCTCCCTGGTCGCGGCCAGGAGGGTTCCAGCCGCGGGATGCTCGTTCGTGTTATCTGCCGTGTTGAAGATGAGCAGCGAGGAGGCGCTGCATGCGAATACCAGCAGAGATATCAGCAGGATTATCCAGATGAGGCTGATTTTATCATCGGCTAACTTGATTATCGTGGGTTTGAGCGACAAATATCTTTTACCTTTCATGCCAGGATAAAAATTCTGGTCTATTCAATCACTGGGCTGTAATAAGGTGAATAGCCCACAAAGGCTAAAACCGTAGCAAGGAGTTAATCACTTCTTGACTATGTTAAGCCCGGAAGGGCTATTTTACCCTATGAAATTACCAGCTTGGTCTGTTTCCCTTTTGAATCTTGCCGGTTTTGGGCGGATTTTGTCAAAATATTCTGCTTCCATGTCGTACTCAGCGTAGTATACTGTAATTGTTTACTGTTAATTTTGACGGCGATGGTTGCCATTAGGGGAAGTTTGGAGGATGTGGCGATGTCTGAAGCATTAGAAATCTGGGAAAAGCCCTCGGCGCAGGAAATTTCGATGCTTCTCGGCTGGAGGCAGTGGGCAGACGCCGGTTCGATCTCGTCGGGCCTGCCTGCTTACCTGGTGAAACAGCTCGGAGCAAAACAGATTGGCAGGATCAGGCCAGATGGTTTTTATTTGTTTCAATTTCCGGGCACCCACGACCTGGTCCGACCGGTGGTCAGATTTAAGCAAGGATATCCGGCGGCCCTGGAAACACCTAAAAATGAGATTTACTATGCGGGGAACGAGCGACAGGGATTGGCGATTTTCATCGGCGACGAACCCCATCTGGACGTCGAGCGCTATGCTGAGGCTATTCTGCACGCCGCCAGGACACTGGGAGTAAAGCTGATGGTGAGCTTCGGCGGGGTCTATGGCGAGCTGCCGTATGACAAGGAGCGCATGGTCTCTTGCATTTACAGCCAGCCGCAATTGAAAGAGCAAGTCGCAGATCTGGCTGTGAATTTATCCGACTATCAAGGCGGCGCGAGCATTGGCTCATTTCTCTGCCGCAAGGCAGGAGAGCAGGGCATAGATTTGTTTGGGTTCTACGCTTTCGTGCCGACCTACGATTTCTCTGGGATCGACAAGATTAGCAACGCGATCAGAATTGAAAATGATTTTATGGCCTGGTTGGGTGTAATGAGGAGGGTAAATTACCTGCTGAAGATCGGCATCGATTTATCCGATCTCGAACAGAAAAGCCAGCACTTGCTGGAGTTGGTGGACGACAAAATGGAGGAATTGGATAAGTCATCCCCTGAATTGGGCGTTCGGGACTACCTCAGGCGCCTCTCCGAGGAGTTCAACGAAGTACCTTTCGATCCGCTCAGTGATGTGTGGGAGCAAGAGCTTCGCCGCCTGTTCGATAAGTTCGATACCGATGAGTGATCAAGGTTATACGTCTGGAACAGTATAAGGTCGCGCCGTAAGCAGGCTCTGCCAAGCATGCGTGCTATAATCCGGAAACGATGATACTCGTCACCGGAGGCACTGGATTCATCGGCAAAGCCCTGGTGCGCAATCTGGTGGAAGCGGGCCACACGGTGCGGACCTTGATCCGCCCCTCCTCCAGGTCGCCCAATCTACCTCGCGGTGTAGCGGTTGAAGTGGCGGTGTGCAGCCTGGATGACCCGCGCGGCCTGCGCGCTGCGATGGTCGGAGTGGATACTGTCTATCACCTGGCGGGTGTTGAGCGGCGCGGTGCCTACGCAAGCTTGATGAATGTGGACATACTCGGCACGCGGGCCGTTGTTCAGGCGGCTGCCGATGCCCGTGTGGAGCGCTTTTTTTTCCTCAGCAACCTGGGGGCGGATCGCGCCTCGGCTTACCCGGTGCTGAAAGCTAAAGCCATTGCTGAAGAGTTCGTCCGCCGCAGCGGGTTGGATTACACCATCTTGCGCACGGCGATCGTCTATGGCCCGGACGATGGCTTTACAACCGGCCTGGCGCGCATCATCAGCACATTTCCCTTCTTTTTCCTCGTCCCCGGAGACGGGCGCACTCAACTGCAGCCACTGTGGGTTGAGGACCTGGTGACTTGCTTAACCTGGGCGCTGGACGACGATGCCACTCGCAACCAGATGTACGAAATTGGCGGACCGGAGTTTTTCTCCTTTGTGCAGATTGTGGAAATGATTATGCAAGCCATCGAAATCCGCCGTCGGTTGGTATTCTTGCGTCCTCCGTACCTGCGCGGGCTCACAGTCGCGCTCGAAGCCCTCTTTCCGGGGCTGCCGGTATCGGTGTACTGGTTGGATTACCTGGCTGCCAATCGCACCTGCGCCCTGGACACGGTCCCACGAGCTTTTAACCTGATGCCGGCGCGCCTGTCGCAGCGACTGGAACATTTGGGCGGCCAGGACTGGCGCCGATCCATGCTGGGCACCTTCTTGCGCCGGCGCGCCTGACCGGTTTTATTCGTATAGCCATAAGGTGAGCGCTTGACAGTCACCATCCGCATCCTGGAAACTGTTGAAGATATGCTGTTGGTCGAAGACCTGCAGCGCTCTATCTGGCCTGGCAGCGATTTGGATGTGGTCCCAGCTCACGTGCTGCTGACAGCCGCTCACAATGGAGGCCTGGTCATCGGGGCGTTTGAGCCGCGAAGCGAAAGTGGGGGACCATCCCTGGTGGGTTTTGTATTTGGCTTCCCGGGGTTGTATTTTACGCCGGATGGACCGCGCCCTAAGCATTGCTCTCACATGCTTGGCGTTGACGCCCGCTACCGGGATCGGGGCATCGGTTTTTTACTCAAGCGCGCCCAATGGCAGATGGTCCGCCACCAGGGTCTGGATCGCATCACCTGGACCTACGATCCGCTTCTCAGCCGCAACGCTCACCTGAATATCCACAAGTTAGGGGCGGTTTGTGGCACCTACCTGCGCGAGGTGTACGGCAAGATGCGGGATGGCTTGAATGTTGGCCTGCCATCTGACCGTTTGCAGGTTGATTGGTGGGTCAATTCACCGCGCGTCAACCGGCGCCTGAGCCGCCGCGCCCGGCAATCACTCGACCTGGCAAATTACTATGCGGCAGGGGTGGAAATTATCAACCCAACTCGCCTGGTTGCAGATCAATTGCCCGCTCCGCCCGAGGAGCCCAACCCCTCACCTCTGGAAGGGCAGCCAGGGATCGACCCGCCGGCGATTTTGCTCCTGGAGATACCGGCTGATTTCCAGGCGCTTAAAGCCGCGCATCCATCTCTAGCTCTGCAATGGAGACTGCACACGCGGGGCATGTTCGAGAGCTTGTTCGAGCACGGCTACCTGATCACGGATTTCGTTTACATGCCGGG
>DATEDC010000064.1:0-40157 GCA_035286585.1 Anaerolineales bacterium | reverse complement strand
TTCCCAAGGTGTCAAATACGTCCACATCTCCAGGATTTTGCCATCCGAACTCCAGACGAGATCGTATACCTGGGTGATCGGATGAAAAATGGAATACGACCCAAGCTGCAGGTCTGCGAGATATACCCCACACTCTTCTGCGCCAGGTTTTCCAACGCAGGCAGAGAACGCCAGCCGCCTGCCGTCCGGAGAGGGCGCGAAGGCTGACCCAACTGCAGAGAAGTCAAGCGCCAGTTTAGACTGATTATAGATATCACCCAGGATGAACCAATGCAGATGGTACCTGGGCGTATCACGGTCGCCGGTGAGCGAGATCAAAGCCGCCAGTTTGCCATCCGCGGAACGAACGCAGCGAGCTTCCCAGGGATTGAATATCACCTGACCAAGATAGTAATCCCCAGCAAACACGTCGACTGGTACATCCCCACCGTATTCTTCCTCTGAAACTTCCTCCCTGTTTCGATTCTGAATCCCGAGAAGCACGTTATCGGAGGGTGGAGACTGGTTCCATTGGAAATAAAGCGGGCTGTTCGAGAAGTCATAACCCACCGGCGGCGTCATGCGCGGCAAAGGGCTATGACCCGGGGCGGGGGTGCGCCTGGGCGTTGGGTATTCCTCCGAGATCGAATATCGCTCTCCGGAATAACCCTGACTGAAGTGCAGAACAGGCTGACGGCGGTCGATTATCGTCTCCGGGAAGGCGGCGTCATAAACGATTTCTCTGACCACAATTTCGGATAGCAGCGACGTCCCGTCGCTCGCGAATCTTTGCCAGCGCAGGGTCACCCCGGTTACCACATCCACCCACAGGCGCTCAGCCAGGCTTTCGTCTACCCGGAATCCTTCCAGGATGATGGTCCTGCGCCCCGAGACTAGATCCCCGGTTGTAATCCGGTGGTTCTCACCGGTGAATTCGAACCTGTAAGGGAAGATAAAGCTGGTGAAAGGGGAGCTCTGATGCAGATTGAAATCTGACTCGAGCCTGTTCGAGAAATAATGAACGCGATCCGCAACTCCGCCTGCCCAACCGCTCAGAACCAGAGCGCGATTAGGTTTGTCCAGCCAAACCTGTTCCCGGCGAACGAGTGGGGTGCCCATATAACCCGGAGGGCCATATTCAATGATCCGTCCATCCAGCCAAATGGTGTTCCACGTATGGGTGTTATCTCTCATGCGCATAAAAACATCGTCAAAAGACGCAGACTCGTCCAGCGGTTCGGGATTCGGAGCCCCATTATTGGTTGATTCACTCTCTACCGTAGACTCGATGTAAACTACCTTTGTCACGATGACCGTGTTCACAAACAGACGACTGCCAGCCAGGTCCGACATTCGATTCGTAAGCCAGCCAAGCGCAGCAATGAAAATGAGAACAGCTCCAGTAAGGAGAAGCTGCATAACAGTAGTAAATCGCCTTCTGCGCCTCCGCTGCGAATGTACAACTGCGACTACTTTGGCGATTAACAGCTCGCGCGTGCCTTCATCCAACTCGATAGCCGGGCAGCGTTTATCGATCACCGCTTGAATCCCTGCCCTTGAAGAATATGGGCGCTTGGAGATCGCATCAATGCAGGAGGAAAAATCCGATTTCAGACGAGAAATCTCAAGCTGTATGTCACCCTCAGTCGATTTCAATATATAGGCAATCTCGGAGTTCGACAGGTTATGCTGGTAGTAGAGCATTATCACCAGGCGCTCCGCCGGGTCCATGCCGTCCAGGCAACCTGAAATATCCGCATTCCTTGCATAGATTGCAGAACTGCCATACCTGTGATTGTCGCTCGCATTCGAGCGAAAATCTTTTGGTTTTTTGATACACTTGCCGATTAGGAGCGAGTAGAGCCAGGTTTGTACACTTACCTCCCCCAAATCATGGTGCGTTTTGTCTGCAGCGAGACAAAGTGTTTCAGCCACGCATTCCCTGGCTTGCTCCGGGTCGTTTAGCAGCGAAAATGCTAACCGGTAAAGGTCAGAATAGTGTTCCTGGATGATGGCTTCGACGATCATCGCCACGCTGGCCTGATTGCCTCGCAGCATCCATTCCAGGTCCGGGCTGAGCAAAGGTTCGGAAAAATCAATATCCAGGCCTAAAGGCCTCATCGGCTGATCTCGCATAATCTCAGGAGAAACCGGGTTTTTCTCCAATTTTGGGCGGATGGCGTCTGGCAAAATCGCTCGCCTTTACAAGCGCCCACTTAATTTGACAAAACCCGGTATCTATACCTTATTCTCATTCATCTTGGCAGCATAAATGGATACCTGGTACCTATTTTGCCAGGAAACAACCCAAATTACTTGACGTTTTACCGACGATATTCCGACGATTCCTATACGAATCATCGGTAATAACCCTTATTGTGTATCCACTGAAAACCAGCGACGCCCGCCTCACTCGCTCCCTACACTCACCGGGCGTTGCGGATCAGTGATCCATTCGCTCCAGGAGCCTGCATAAAGGCGCCCCTCGCCTAAACCGGAATGCGCCATGGCGAGCAGGTTATGCGCTGCAGTGACCCCTGACCCGCAGTAAAAAACGGCTCGCTCCGCTGGAATTCTTCCCAGTAGACGTTCAAATCGTTCGTGCAATGCTTCTGCTCTCAGAAATAACCCGTCTGAGGCAACGTTTTCCACGTAGGGCGCTGATACTGACCCAGGTATATGGCCTGCTACTGGATCTATCGTTTCATTTTCACCACGAAAGCGGTCGGTGGTGCGTGAATCAAACACTTTATAGCTCGGGTCCTGGCGCCAGCGCATGACTTCTTCGCTGCTGGCCAGAAGTTCAGGACGCTCATTGGGTCGGAATATGCGCCTCGGGCGAGATTCTACACCGCGGCGAGATGGCAGTCCGAGTCGCTGCCAGGCAGCCCAACCCCCATCCAGAACGGCTACCGTGTTGTGTCCCAACCAGCGTAAGGACCACCACAACCTGGCTGCAACCCCTCCGCTGGCTGGGGTCCAATCGTCGTAGGCAATTACCTGCACGCTTTCACCGATTCCCCACTTCGAAAAGCGATCCTCGAGCTGTGCGATCGGTGGCAAGGGATGGCGCCCGGTTGCACCCGGTATCACCGGAGCGCAGAGGTCCTCGTCCAGGTGAGCGTAAACTGCGCCGGGTACATGGCTGCGGAGATAATCTCTTCGACCTCGCCCGGTGTCATCCAGCGAAAAGCGGCAATCGATGATCGCCCAATCCGGATTTTCGAGGTGGGGCAGCAGCCCATCGATTGCAATCAATGTGGTATAAACCATGCTTCATCTCCTTCTATATCGCCTGGAGGCTGAATCGAGATCATCCAATCCTGTTTATATGACTTTTTCTCTGTAACCTATTGTGACCTCAGTGTTCTTCCCTGTCAAGCAACCTTGCGTCGAGTGTGGGCACAAGGGACATCGAATACCTCTCGACTGCTGTCGCAGATTTTTCCCTAACATGGCATAATTAAGCACAATGACTAACCAACCCCGCTACGGAGGTACCATGTGCTTTGGCATAATGGCAATGCAGTTGAACGCCCTCATACCGCCTGACTTACCGGCAGACCAAGTGCTCACCCATATCGCCCAATTCGACCACGCTGGCCTGGTGCGCGAACTGGCAAACAGGGGGTTCCGCCTGATCGAGCTCGGCGGGGACCTGTCAATCTTCCTGCCCCACACCTTCCAAACCGAGACAGTGAACCGCCTGGCGGCTCTAAAAGCCGAGCAAGACCTGAGTTATACGGTGCACCTTCCGCTCTGGTCCGTGGAGCCATCCACACTGCTCACGCCCGTGCGGGAAGGCTCGGTGCAGAGAGAATTCCATATCTCCCGCCAGACGCGTGATTTTTATGGGTTTGACCAATCCCTGTTTTCATTCAACGGCAACGTGATCTTTGCTGACTTCCACGCGGCGCGTTTATTTACCGAGAAAATCAACCAAAAGCTAGACCTGGTCAGTTTCCCGGAGCAAGCCGTCAAAGCGGGACAAATCAACGCCCTGGGTCTGGTGGACGAGATTCTGCACCTGGTCATCGCCCAATACCGCCGGCAGCGCAGCCCGCAAGCTCTCGAAAAAGCGCTCGAACGACTATACGAAAAATTCGGGAAAGAGCGAGTAGATGCTGCCCTAATTAGATTTTCAGAAACCTTTCCCCCTGCGGAAGTCTACCTGGGTAAGACCAGCCTCGAAGACTACCTGACAGATGAAAACGCAATGGAACCCCGGCTTCAGGTCCAGTTGGAAGAGCTCCTCATGCTGTGGATTGCCAACGTGAACCCGGCTTGCTCGCCGTATTTAGAGCTCTTCGATGACAGTGAGCTGAAAAAGGAAACGCTTTACTCCCAGATGATCGCCGAGCTGCGCAGTTATTTCAAGACCCAGCCAACTTTTGGATCTGACGACCAGGATCTCATCGAAATGCTCCGCAGTCCGGCCATAGCTTCGCCCCATTCGCTGCCCGGGCAGCTAGAATATATCCGCACCAAGTGGAGCGCATTACTGGGTGAGGATATCTATCGCTTGCTCAGCAGCCTGGATTTAATAAAAGAAGAAGAAAAAGCCATCTTTGCCGGTCCCGGACCGGCATATATCTACGAATTCCACGAGCTGGAGTTCGAAGCAGAGCGGTTCAGCCCTGATCGGGATTGGATGCCCCAGCTGGTGTTGATCGCCAAAAACGTTTACGTCTGGTTGGACCAACTTTCGAAAAAATATCATCGCTCGATCACCCAACTGGATCAAATCCCCGATGAGGAGCTGGACCGCTTGGCGCGCTGGGGGTTCACAGGATTGTGGTTAATCGGCTTGTGGGAGCGCAGCCCGGCCTCGAAAATGATCAAACAAATCCGTGGCAACCCGGAGGCGGTCGCCTCAGCTTATTCCTTGACCTCTTATGAAATCGCCAGCGAGTTGGGCGGTGACGCGGCCTACCAGCGATTGCGCGACCAGGCCTGGCAGCGAGGTATCCGCCTGGCTGCGGACATGGTGCCCAACCACATGGGGATAGACTCGAAGTGGGTCATCGAGCACGCGGACTGGTTCCTTGGATCGCAGGTCTGCCCTTATCCCTCTTACCGCTTCAGTGGTCAGAACCTGTCCGGGGACGAGCGGGTTGGCATTTATCTGGAAGATCATTACCTGGACAACAGCGACGCAGCGGTGGTTTTCAAGCGATTAGACTTCTGGACGGGGAATGAGCGCTTTATCTACCACGGCAATGACGGCACCTCGATGCCCTGGAATGATACCGCCCAACTCAATTATCTGAACCCCGATGTGCGTGAGGCGGTCATTCAAACAATCTTGAATGTCGCACGCAAATTTTCCATCATCCGCTTCGACGCTGCCATGACCCTGGCGAAAAAGCACTATCAGCGCCTGTGGTTTCCGGAACCCGGGAGCGGCGGGGCGATCCCTTCGCGGGCTGAGAACGGGCTGAAGAAAAGCCAGTTCGACCAGCAGATGCCGGTCGAGTTCTGGCGGGAAGTCGTGGATCGGGTCGCTCAAGAAGTGCCGGATACGCTTCTGCTTGCCGAAGCATTCTGGCTGATGGAAGGTTATTTCGTGCGCACGCTCGGCATGCACCGGGTATACAACAGCGCCTTCATGAACATGCTTCGCGACGAAAAAAACCAGGAATACCGTTTGGTGATCAAAAATACGCTCGAATTCGATCCCGAGATCCTGAAACGCTATGTAAACTTTATGAACAACCCGGATGAACGCACCGCGGTCGACCAGTTCGGTAAAGGCGAAAAGTACTTCGGCGTCTGCACCCTGCTGGCTACCATGCCAGGTTTGCCCATGTTCGGTCACGGGCAGATCGAAGGTTTTGCCGAGAAGTACGGCATGGAGTACAGGCGGGCCTATTGGGACGAGCAGCCCGACAGCGCCTTCGTCGAGCGCCACGAACGAGAAATTTTCCCCTTGCTGCGGCGGCGCTACCTCTTTGCGGAGGTCCGGGATTTCCTGCTCTACGACTTCTACGCCCCGGCCGGCACGGTGAACGAAGATGTATTTGCCTATTCCAACCGCTTGGGCGAAGCGCGCTCCCTGGTCGTTTACCACAATAAGTATGCCAGCACAAACGGCTGGATTCGCTCATCGGCGGCTTTCAGCGTAAAAGTGACCGACTCGCCGGGAGGGGAGCGAGTCCTGATGCAAAAAACTCTCGCTGAAGGGTTGGGATTGAGCAGCGGGGCAGCCACCTATACGATACTGCGCGATCACATCTCGGGTCTGGAGTTCATCCGCGAAAATCAGCAGCTTCACCAGGATGGTCTCTACATCGAATTAGAGGCTTACAAGTGCCAGGTCTTCGTGGACATCCGCGAAGTTGTGGAAGACGAATCTCACCCTTACAGTCAGCTGGCTGCGTTCTTGAGCGGGCGCGGCGTGCCAAGCATCGATGCCGCCCTGGCGGAAATATTCTTACAACCCGTTCACAAACCGTATCGAGAGCTGGTAAATGCCGGCCAGTTCGCCTGGTTGATCGCAAATCGGCTGCCCGAGACAGGCGAGGAGCAGATCCAGCGCTTATTGGTGGATATAAAATCCAAGCTCGCCGTCCTGTTTGAGAGTGTGCGTAAATTCAGCCAGGGTAACTCTGATACCGAAGTTTACGCCGCTGAGATATCCCTGCAGCTCGCCGGATTGTTGAAAATGACTTCTAGCGGGAGACTCATACCCACCTCGTCCGCCAGGAGAGACAAAGCGATCAACACTTATCTCTTTGGCTCGGATGCAACACCCACTGGTTTGCGCAGCGGCGATCTGGCAGACTGGGGCACCCTGCTTGGCTGGCTCTTTTCTTACAAACTTGGAAAAGTTAGCCGCGAGCAAACCTATACCGAGCTGAGCCGCAGTTGGATTGACCAATGGCGGCTCGGAAAAATTCTGGATGCCGCCCTGAGAGATCTGGGGCTGGACGAAAACGCCCGCAATCGGGTGATCGCCCAGGTAAAAGTATTGACCAGTCAGGCTGAATGGTTCAACAACCTGCCTGCCGAGAGGCAGCCGGCTTACCCGCTTCTGGAAAGCTGGCTCAGGGAAAGTGAAATTCAACACTTACTCGGGGTAAACCGGCATCAGGACGTTTTATGGTTCAACAAAGAAGCCTTTGAAAAATTCCTGTGGTGGATGCAAGCCATCGCCGTCATCCAGCTATACCCCACCAGTATGGAGAGCGATGGCGCCAAAAACAAAATATTACGCTGTTTTCAGATCGTCCAGGAGCTGCTCAGCGCCGAAGAAAACTCTGGGTATCAGGTAGATAAGCTGCTAACTGCCGCGCGCGGCTCTTGAAAACCGCATCCGCACGCAGGTCCGTCGTCTGGCTGCTAACCCGCTCCAGCGCTGGCAATAGCCTCGGCTCCAGATCGATCCCGGTCGCCAGGCGAGCCAGGTGCAAAGCCTGAGCAGCGTAGGCGACATTATTTCTTGGCTCGATGCGCCGGAAGTCGTCGAAAAACCAGCCGCAAGAAGTGAACATATGCTGGCGCTCTTTTTGAGCCTCCAGCAGCAACTGCAGGCGGATCGATGCCTCCTCAGGCAAGGTTTGTCCTGTGTGCGCAGCGATTAAATCCGCCGCTGTGCGCTCACCCAGCATGACGTGGATATACTCGCGGCGCAGAGCCCAGGGATCAGGTATATACCGACTCGCCTGGTTGGCGAACAATCGATCCAGATCAGCGGCAAGACTATGAAAGGCGCGGTGCAAAGCAGACTTCCATCTGCCATCCCCTGGCGTACAATCGCATTCACCGGTCCATCGCTTTATGCCGTGGTGGCAGCTCCAGGAAGTGCGCTCTAGGATGGAGATGTCCTTGCGTGGGGGAAACTGCTTCAGCCACAACGCTGGGTAGGTATTTGTAAGCCCGGCCAGATCACTGGCGCCATCCACCAGGCGAGCTAAGAAAAGCTCTCTATCAGGTTGGTGATGACCATACAGCTCTCCATCGGAGGCAAGCAAGATCAACTGAGGCTCGCCCTTCTGAACCTTTTCAGGGTCGAACTGCTGCAGTAAGTTCAAGCGCACGAAGCGGTCGGCGTTTAACGTCAATGCTGAATCGAAGCTTATCCCCCCGCTCAGCTCCGGGTGGTAAAAAAATACGCTGATTTGCCGGCCTGAGGCAAGGTGTACCCGGTAGGGTTCTCTGGCGTCGATTCGATCCGCCTGCGCCTGCCAGGGCGCCAGGATGGTGAATTCGATGTTATGGTCTGCCAGAGCCTCCATCGTTTCCATGTCTACGGCCGTTTCCGGCAGCCACATGCCTTGCGGCTTGCGACCGAAGACGTGCTCGAACGCAGCGATCCCCCAATAGATTTGCGTGATCTTATCCCGGTATCCGGACAGCGGCAATATCGTGTGGTTGAACGGCTGCGCGATGGCATTCCCAACCCCAAAGCGGTCGACATTTAGCCGGTCCTGTGTCACAATGCTCTGGAGAGTCCTGGCTTCGTGTTTAGCCAACCAATCCGTCAGCGTCGGACCGATATTGAAGCTGATGCGGCCGAAATTGCCAAGCTCTGCGTTGGGTAGATAGCATTCAGCGTGAATGCGCTCGTTCCAATTGGCGAATGGACCTGCCCCCTCTTCGTTAGGAATAACTCCGGTCAAGGGGTCCTCGCGCCGCGGCTGGTAAAAATGTGCGTGGATACTGTAATAAACCGATGAGTTCAATTCTCGTTTAAACTCCCCCTGCTTATTATTATCTTCAAGAATGGTTGTATTATCCGCCGTAAAAACATTGGCACCAGTCTAAGACTCAACGCGAATGTTTTGAAGCATAATCGTATCTCTCACGTCAACCTAATTTTACCAAATTTTAACCAGAATTTATCGTGTAAAATAATGACAACCTTTGGTTCTTTGGGAATCGCCATGGTGGACTACCGGAGAGCCCAACCTTTAGCTGCAGAATTCATACTCCATGCCAGATAAAATCAAAGCGCTGTTCCTGGCTGCTGAGGCAGACCCATTTGTTAAAATTGGCGGGTTGGGCGACGTCGCTGGCTCTCTCCCGCGCGCCTTAAATGCAGTAACCAATGCAGATGTGCGCTTATGCATCCCTTTTCATGGCGCCATCCAACGCCAGGCATACGACCTGCACAGGGTAGCGACTTTTGAGATTCCCCATGTTAACGGTAATATCCGTGCAGAGGCGCTTGCTACTGAATTTAATGATTTGCCTGTCTTCTTGATTTCCGGCGCGCCGATCCCAGCAGACGCCCCAGTATACAGCGGCGATAACCTTGCCGATGGTCATAAGTTCACTTTTTTCTCATTGGCTGCGCTCGAGCTGATGCGCAGGCTGGATTGGAGGCCGGATATCATACACGCCAACGACTGGCATACCGCTCCGGCGATATACGCCCTCAGCTCCAAACGCGATATGTTTTATATAAACGCTGCTCTGCTCTTGGGGTTACATAATCTCCCTTTCCTGGGCGTCGGGGCAGGTCCTGCCCTGAAGGGCTTCGGTCTGCTGCCGGCTATCGAATCGAATTTACCGCCCTGGGCGCAAGACGCTCCGCTTCCCCTGGGCTTGCTCAGCGCCGATCACATCGTCGCCGCCTCGCCGGGCTACGCGCGTGAAATCCTGACCCCAGAATATGGTTCCGGATTGCACGAATTCCTGGTCAGCCGGGCAGATGCCATCAGCGGCATATTGAACGGCATCGATACCCAAAAATGGAACCCTGAAACCGATCCCGAGCTGAGTTCTAACTATAATCCTGATCGCTTGGAAGCAAGGCAGGAAAACAAGCAGGCGCTGCTGGATGAAGTCGGGCTGAAAGCTGATCCTGACCGCATTTTGTTCGCCATCATCAGCCGCTTAGATCCGCAAAAAGGCGTTGACCTGGTTCCGGAGGCTTTGCGCCAGATCGCCAGCCTGCCCTGGCAGTTGATTATCCTGGGGACCGGAGATGCAACCCTGGAGGATAGCGTGCGCCAGTTAGAGGCGGAGTACCCCCACCGGGTTCGGGCTGCCATCCGCTTCGATGCGGTGCTCAGCCATCGGATGTACGCCGGCGCGGATGCTTTGTTGATTCCATCCAGATACGAGCCTTGCGGCCTGACCCAAATGATTGCCATGCGCTATGGATGTGTGCCGGTCGCCCGCGCAACCGGAGGCTTGAGAGATACGATCAGGGATTGCGACCGCTCCAAGAACGGGACCGGGTTCCTGTTCAAGAGCGCATCCTCTGACAGTCTGGCTGGCGCCCTCAAGCGAGCAGTGAGAGCATATACTGACCGGTCAAAATGGAGGGCGGTGCAACTTGCGGGGATGAAACAAGATTTCTCCTGGAATCGTTTTGCCCGCCAGTATATGATCCTGTACAAAAAATTGATCCGTACGCAGAAGCATATACATCTGGTTTGACATCTGCGGTTATCTGCGGATGTTACCGAAAATAGAGGCAAAACTATGAAAACACGTGCTGTAATCCTGGCCGGCGGCGAGGGATCCCGGTTGAGCGTTTTGACCGCCAAACGAACGAAACCCGCCGTGCCCTTCGCAGGGAAATATCGGATCATCGATTTCACCCTCTCTAATTGTGTGAACAGCGGCATCTTTGACGTCATGATCCTGGCGCAGTACCGTCCGCATTCGTTGATCGAGCATATCGGTGCCGGCGGTCCTTGGGATCTGAACCGCGATTTCACCGGGGGGGTGCGCATCTTCTCCCCCTACAAAGCTCGCGGCTCATCTGACTGGTATTTAGGCACAGCAGATGCAGTCCAGCAGAATTTTCGCTTCATCAAGAGTAACGATCCAGACCTGGTGCTGATACTCTCAGGCGACCACATCTATGAGATGAACTACGACGCCATGATCGCCTTCCACCTGGACCACGGAGCGGATGTGACCTTAGCCACGATCCGGGTTCCGGAGGAGGATGCTTCCCGTTTCGGCATCGTGGGGGTGGACAACAATTTCAGGATAACCTCTTTTGTAGAAAAACCGTCTGAGCCGCCGTCAAACCTGGCAAACATGGGCGTGTATGTCTTTAACTTGCAGGTGCTAGACCGCCTGCTCTGGGAAGATCGTGAAAAAACCGGCAGCTCGCATGATTTCGGCAAAGATATCTTGCCTCGCATGGTCGCCTTGGGCGCAAGAGTGTTCGCCTTTCCCTTCAGCGGTTACTGGGTAGATGTCGGCACCATAGATTCCTACTGGGCGGCGCATATGGATTTGCTGAAAACCCCACCTTCCATCGACTTAAACGACCGCTCCTGGATCATCCACACCCGTACCGAAGAACGCCCACCGGTTTGGATATCACGCGATGCGCAGATTCGAGACAGCATGATTGCAGATGGATGCTCCCTCCATCCAGGGGTGAAGATTGAGAACAGTATTCTCTCACCGGGAGTGAGAGTGGAGAACGGCGCTCTGATCCGGGATTCGGTGGTATTGACCGAAAGCGTGGTTAAGGCTGGTGCAGTGATTGAAGGGTCAATCCTGGATAAACGCGTGTTGGTCGGTGAAAACGCTCATCTTGGCCTCACCTGGAATCCAAATAAGCCGATGATTACCATGATCGGTAAAAACAGCCTGGTGCCGCCTGGTCTGGAGATCGAAGCGGGGGCTGTCGTGGCGACGGATGTTGTCGCAACCGATTATTTATCGAGCTTAATTCGCGGCGACGCTTATATCCAGACGAAGAGGTTGCCTTATGAAGTTTGAACGCGCTTCAGGTATCCTGCTGCATCCTACCAGCCTGCCAAGCCGCTATGGCATCGGCGACCTGGGTCCCCAGGCCTACCAGTGGGTGGATTTTCTGGTTCGCTCGGGATGCTCATTATGGCAAATCCTGCCCCTGGGACCCACAGGCTACGGAGATTCTCCTTACCAGTGTTTTTCGGCCTTTGCCGGCAACCCCTACCTGATCAGTCCGGAGCTGCTAGTAAGCGAAGGCTTGCTGCTGGTGGAGGATCTCCACGGAGAAGCCGATTACCAGCCCGGCTGGGTCGATTACGGCAGGTTGATCCCACGAAAGCTCTCCATCCTCGACCGGGCATTTGCTCGCTTCGAACAGGCCGCTCCAGATAGCCTGATGCAAGAATATGCTGCTTTCAAGGAACAGCAGTCAGGGTGGTTGGACGATTTTTCCCTTTTCATGGCGTTGAAAAACGCCAACCACGGCTTACCCTGGACGAAGTGGCAACCAGCGCTGCGGGACCGCGAGACTGCGGCGCTGAAAAGCGCCAGGCAGCAATATGCCCAGGAAGTGGAGCGCCAGGCTTTTCGTCAATTCCTTTTTTCCCGCCAGTGGTCTTCCCTGCGCGCTTATGCTGCTTCTCACAAACTGAAAACTATCGGGGATATCCCTATTTTCGTCGCACACGACAGCGCCGATGTCTGGGCCCATCCCGAGTATTTCTTTCTCAACAAGAGCGGCAATCCAACCGTGGTAGCTGGCGTCCCCCCCGACTATTTCTCCAAGACCGGGCAGCTTTGGGGAAATCCGCTTTACCGGTGGAAAGCGCACGCCGCGGATGGCTTCTCCTGGTGGATAAATCGCTTTCGCGCCGTTCTGCAGCAGGTGGACATCGTACGCCTGGACCACTTCCGCGGCTTTGCCGGGTACTGGGAGGTGCCCGGCAAAGCTCCAACCGCGGAAACCGGCCGCTGGCGCTCGGGACCCGGTAAAAAAATCTTCAGCGCCCTTAAAAATGCGCTGAGTGACCTCCCCATCATCGCTGAAGACCTGGGAGTCATTACCCCGGACGTCATCGATTTACGGGACAGCTTCGAATTGCCGGGTATGAAAGTCCTGGTATTCGCGTTTGCAGGTGATCCGGACGATCCCTTCCTGCCACACAATTACACGCGTAACTGCGTTGTATACACGGGTACGCACGACAACGATACAGCGGTGGGCTGGTACCGGCGTGTGGGTGAAAGCGAACGCAGCTTCTACCGCAAGTACTTAAACCAAGATGGCAGCAATGTGGCCTGGGACCTGATTCGGGCTTGTTGGGCTTCGGTGGCGGTTTTCGCCCTGGCTCCCTTGCAGGATTTTCTTGGGCTGGGGAATGAAGCCCGGATGAATTATCCTGGAAACCCCAGCGGGAATTGGAACTGGCGTATGACCACCGGTGCGCTCACCGACGAACTGGCCGAATCCATCCGCGAGTTGAATGATCTTTACAGCCGGGACCTATCGACCCGTGACAGTGATCAAAACAGAACCTGAGCCGTCCCCCACAACCGTTCCCGGACCCGGATAACCCAGGTAAACTTCACCGCTCGCATGAATAGTGACCGTAGTCACCCCCGCCTCTCGTGCGCGCAACACAAAGGTCACCTTGGTTGGATCAGCCTGTGCAGATACCACTTCCAAGACGCGGCTTGCGCCGATGCCCTGGACAAGGACATTATCGTATGAAACCGAGGCTACAGGCTGATCCTCCTGCACACCTTCATCCCGAGCGATCAGGCTGTAATACGGTCGCCCGATTTGCACGGGACGTCCGGTAATGGTCATGCTCTCACCTACGATAAGGTTCAGGCGATCCGCCTCGATGATCACGTGCGGATCGAACTCAGCCGGGATTTGCACCTCTCGATCTGCTGCTGAGGCTGAATCGCTGGTGTTTACTCCGGGAATAAAGACCCTGTGCTGGCTTGATTCAGCAGAAGGTAACTCGCCGGCTTGCTGGGTGATCGTTGGAAAAACTTCAGGAGCTTCCGAGGGGGTTGGCGCGCTTTGTGAGCATGCCAGGACAAGTATAAAAAGCACGCTCAACAGTAGGAATAATTTCCATTCCTTACGCAACATTCAACGCTTCTCCAGAATTTAGCGGTGGATAATTTCTCTCAGGTTCTCAAAGATATTGAAAAGACCGGCCATGAGCACGCCGGTCACGACGATCTCCCAGAAGAACTCATAAATCAGCACGCTCAAAGAGATCGCTGCCAGGCAAATCGCCAGGCCGTTTAATAAGCTGGATAGGCGGCGGCGAAAACTCGCCTCCAACAAGATCACAAAACCGATCATGCTCGCCACGCCCAGCAGCAGAAATTGGCGGGCAAAAATCATTAGTAGCACCACCGCCAAAACGAGAATGCCTACGCTGATGGCTGCAAATATCTCAGCCAGGTCCGCCAGCAACAGGCTGCTCTGAGGCATGGGATGGTGAGGGTGGCGGATATGATCGCGGGCTGGTACCAGCTCGCCGCGCTGCATGCGGGTTTTTTGCAATTTCAGCGCCTCCAATTTGAGCTTTTCCACGGCAAGCTCGTGTTTCAGGCTTTTCAGCTCATTGGAGAGAAAAGCGATCTGCTGGAGGTGATCGCGATGAACTGCTTCCAGATGGAGATGCCCGCGCAGGGCTGCTTCCTGGATGCCAAGCCCGGTCAGCTTTTTGTTTTTCTGTTCGATGGTATCCTCAAGCTCTGTGCAGCGGAGCTGGATCTGCAAGCTCTGATTGGAAAGCACTTCTAACGCCTCCTTCGGAGCGGCGACCTTATCCAGACCAGCCCAGCCTAAAGGGTCATACCAACGCCGGCGGACATCACCCTTGCGGTTGTAAACCGGTCCGGCGGGCGCATTCTCACCTGCGATGGGGTCATTGGTATACAGCCCCCACAATCCCCGATATCCAAAAGCCCAGGGAGTATCTGCGCCGAGGAGATGGGCTTCCCACCCCTTTTCTTGTTGAGGGCTGATCGATTTCCCATCCCCCCGGGCGTAATCTACAAAGGGTATGCGAAAAATATTGAATTTCGGTTTTTCCGGCTGCGCGCTGCCGAGCTTCAGCACCCGATGCCAAAAAGCGTCTAAGCTATCTGCAAATGTGACTAAAGGCGATAGGAACGGCAACTCCAGCTCGGTCAGGTACTCTCCCGGCGAGAAATAGCTGGCATGGCTGCCTGCGCCGACGTAAACGACCGGGTGTTGCCCTCCGTCCGCGGTGATCACCTTTCTCAACTCAGGGTCATCCCATCGCCGGCGCAAATCATCACCTGAGAACTCGTGAGAGGCATATGCTACCCACTGGGGCTTTAACTGCGCCTCCACGGAGACGGCGCTTTCTGGGTCAGAGTCTTCATAGCAGTACACACTGACCATCTCCCAATCCGCTTCGTGGTCATTGGCGCCATGAAAACCCGACCTCCAATTGTTAAATGGATAAAAATACCAGTATTGCAGGATAAACCAACTATTTTCACGCACCACGCGTCCATAATAGGCATAGCGTTCCTGCCTGGACTGCATGCGCTCATAGGCCATCGCCGCAGCAGTAGCAGTATCTCCGGGAACTCGACCGCGGAGCAGCAAGGTCATCGAAAATAGAGCATCCACGAAGCGAGAGCCGAAACCCACCCGCGCCAGGCGTCCCCTGCCAGGGTGAAATACTTCTCGTTCGTCGCGCTGGGAAAGGGAGCGCACCACCTGCCTGATCTGGTAGCGAGCATAATCCACCAGGTCAGGGGGTTCGATGAATTTCAGATAAAAGATCGTGCCCGGGCTGCCCACGCGCGGCGCAGTAAGATTTTCGACCGTTATCTCCCCTTCTCCAATAATCAGCTCGGGAGGCGAGTCCGGTTTATGCATCCACAGGCTGCACTCGGCCAGGTACCTCTCGACATCGATGGGGAAAAAGCGCTCCCCCCTGGTAAAGTGCAGGACTGGTTCAAACTGGCGTAGAATCTCTAATTCCCATCGCGTGGGCTGTTCACCCATGATGCTCTCCCCGCCCCCCGCGGAATATTTCCTGCACCTCGGATTGGTTCAGATAAAATACAATCACGATGCCAAAAAGCATACCGGCATAGTTGGGCCGCTGCTGGAGGTACTCAATCAAGGCGGAAAGCAGGTTGATTCCCTGCAGGCTGACCGCTGCGGTCCATGCCCACCACCTGGTCCTGTGCAGCGAGATTGCCAGCAGGAGCGCCAGCAGGGCAAACAAAACCAGCACCAGGCTATACGAAACAGGTTTGAAGAAAGCGAATGGCAGAAAGCGCCCAAGCAGGGTGCCAGGATCGCGCCTCAGCCACCCTTCGAGATAAGCCAGGTACAGCCCATAAACCAGCACGCCTATGCCTTGCACGAGGATGAGAGTGAAAACGATCGACCATGAGCGTGGTCTCCGAGCAGAGGCCATGGTCAATACTGCACCAAAAGGTGATCTACGGCGGCGATCAACTCCGCCAGATTGCGCGCCTGCAATACGATATCGCATTTGGGCGCATAGAGCGGCATGTCGCTGTCGCCAGTCCCCCACAGGATAGGCGCCTCTGGATTCAACCAAATCGTGCGGTGACTTCGCTGCGCTAAAGTGCTGAAAATATCCAGGCGGGGGTTATTATAGTTATTACGCCCATCCCCTACGATCAGAAAGGTTGTCCGGCTGTCAATCGTATCTAAATAATTTCGATGGAAGTTCTCCAGGCTGTTGCCGAGATCGGTGTTGTAATAGCCGGTGGGCATGCGCTCTAGAACGTGGGCAACGGCATTAGCAGCTTCGCGCCCCTCCAGATCATGCGTGATGTATTCTAGATGGGAGATAAATGCAAACGAATGCGTCTTGCGGATCTGGTCCTGCAAAGCGTGCAGCAGGCTGAGCATCAATTCGGAGCACGAGCGCATGGAGGTGCTGACATCGCAAATGACCACTAGCTTTGGCTTTAACGTTCGCGATTTGTGCTTGATCAGGATCGGCACATTCCCATGCTTGAGATTAGCCCGGATCGTGGCTTTGGCGTCTAATTGACCGCTTTTCGCCCGTTTTTGCCTCAAAGCCACCCGGGTTCGCAGGATCGAAGCGAGTCGCGTGACTTCCTTTCGCAGCCTCTGCATATCCTCATCACTTAACGCGTTGAATGGACGGTTGAGCAGTTCATCCAACCCATCCATGGGCTGATGGGTGCTGATATTCTCTGCGATGCGCTGTCCAGCAAGCTGGCGGAGCTGATCTTCCATCGATTGCAGATTTTCCAGGAGCATCTTCTGCAACTGGTCCACTCTCTGTTTATCCATGCCCAATTCCTGCAATGCTGCCGCCAGTTCCTCCAGGGCTTCTCGAACTTCGCGAAAATGCAGCGCTTTTTGCATCCGTTTCGCCATCCACTCCCGGTAGCGCAGGTTGTCAGCCTGGTTTAAACCCACCAATTTTGCCAGGCGATCCAATTCCTCCTGGCTGAGCTGCTCACCGCGCAGCAAGCGTTCGATCATCTGGCGAAGCTGCTCGGTAAACTGCCGCAGGGCTTGAGCCAACATCCTGGCTTCTTCCGGGGTTAGATCCGCGGATAAATCCATCAAAGGTGGATGCTCCAATCCGCCAAAAAAAATCGAAAACAGCTCGGCGAAAATCGGGAGATTGGCTGCATCCTTTACCAGAGTGGCCTGCAGGCTGGCTCTGAAGGTATCCCGCCTCTTAATCCCCAGATGATCCACAGCCTGGAAGGCGTCCGCACTCTCTGCCAGGCTGATCCTCACTCCAGCAGCTCTCAATGCACCGATAAACCTGATTATCCGCTCTTCCACGGCTAATTCTCCCAGCGGGTTGAAAAAGATTCGCCCGGACCGCCGGGCTTTGGACCGCCCGGCGGACGCTGCATCCAGCGCTTGGTGCGCTGCAAGTCGCTTTCATGCTTCAAGAGCACGCTTAAAGTTGTTTCCATCGTTTTGGCATCCAGGTTCTTTGCATTTAAAGCCACCAGGGCTTTCGCCCAATCGATGGTTTCGCTGATGCTGGGCGACTTACGCAAATCCATCGCGCGCAAGCTTTGGACCATTTCTACAACCTGCTGGGCGATCCTGGCAGACAGCTCTGGTACTTTTAAACGCACCACGGCCAATTCCTGCTCTAAGGTCGGGTAATTAATGAACAGGTACAGGCAGCGTCTCTTCAGGGCTTCGGATAATTCGCGCGTATTGTTGCTGGTGAGCACTACCAAGGGACGGTGAACCGCCGCCAGGGTGCCTAACTCGGGCACGCTGACCTGAAAATCACTCAACACCTCGAGCAGAAAGGCTTCGAATTCCGCATCGGCGCGGTCGATCTCGTCGATCAACAGGACGGCTGGCTCTTCATTGAGGATAGCTTTGAGAAGCGGCCTTTGCAGAAGAAAACGCATCGAGAAGAACACGTCTTCTTCGCTGGCAAGCCGATCCGCGGCCTCGGTCAGGCTTTGGGTTCCATCCAACGTTTCTTGCAGCTTATCCCGTAAAAGCTGCGTATAGAGTAGCTGCTTGGCGTACTCCCACTCGTAAAGCGCTTTGGTTTCATCAAGTCCCTCATAGCACTGCAAGCGGATCAATTGCCTGCCCGAGGCTCCCGCAATAGCTTTCGCCAGCTCAGTCTTACCTACTCCGGCAGGACCTTCTGCGAGCAACGGTTTACCCAGCTCTTGACTGAGATATACGACGGTGGCGATCTCGTCGCTGGCGATGTACTGCTGTTCGCCGAGTGATTTTTTTAGCTCTTGGGAAGATTGAAATTTTTTATTCATGGATATTACCTCCAAGAAACCAGCCCGGAGTCCGTCATGAGCACCCGCCTGGGCGCGGATAGGAGATGGGTTGTTCACCCTGAATACTTACCCGGCGATCTATTCCCCGCTGGACTCCGGCTCTTCCGATACTGGCTTCCATGCAGGCGCGGCTCTATGTAGTTCGTCACGTGAGATCCGATTCGCACGCCGGCAATGCGGGCAGTAAGCATTGTAATGGCTTAAATTCTCTGCGGTGATCAGATCCAATGCCGCCAGGACAGTATCCTTGTTCAAGGCAAACGGCCGATGGCAGTGGTAACAGCGGATTTGCATCGCAATGTACTCCGTAAATACTTTAGTATGGCAGCCCGATCCGGGTGAAATTTCCAGGCTCATCCATCGCTTGGTTAAGTATACAACAACAAGACAATCCGGTATAGACTGCGTGATTATCACCCCAACTCGCCGGGGCAGCCTTACAGCCGGTCGAGCAGGCTTGATCTGCTAGGAGAGGATTACTGAGACAGTTACGTTATAATAATCCCCATGACAAAATTCTATACACGCTCTGGAGACGATGGGTACACCGGGCTTCTCGGCGGGGAAAGAGTGCCAAAATATCATCCCCGCCCGGAGACAGTTGGGACGCTGGACGAAGCCAGCGCGGCGATGGGTTTAGCTCGGGCGCATTGTCTTGTTCCGAAAACGGCTGCGCTGCTGCTTCAGAGTCAACGAGATCTGTACAATGTAATGGCTGAGATCTCCGCCACCCAAGAGAACGCCTCTAATTTTAGGAAAATTACCCTGCACCGGGTGGTCTGGCTGGAAGATCAAATCGACGAGATCGGTGCGAAAATCGAGATGCCCCAGGAGTTTATCGTCCCGGGCGATTCCCCGGCAGGGGCTTTTCTGGCATTCGCCCGCACTGTAATCCGGCGGGCAGAGCGACAGGTTGCTAGGCTGCTGCACGATGATCAGCTTGAGAACATCGATCTGCTCCGCTATCTTAACCGGCTATCGTCGTTGTGTTTTGTCCTTGAAATCCTCGAAAACCAGGCGGCGGGAAGCGAAAAACCAACCCTGGCAAAGGGGAGCTGAGTTCGATTAATTGCCCGAGGCAGCCAGAACTGCCTCAACGGCCTGAGAAATTTCGTCATACGAGGGGATAAACCCAGGATTTAGCTGCTGACCGTTGACAAACAGGCTGGGAGTACCGGTTACACCCACTCGTTTTCCTTCTTCCAGGTCTTCATCGATCTGCGCTTTATATTTATTCGCTTCAAAGCAACTGTCGAAGCTGCCCATGTTCAGGGCTAAAGCCTCGGCATAAGCGACCAGGCGTTTATCACTGAATGCCCCGGCATTTTCGCTGTTCCAGTTCGCAAAGAGAATATCGTGATAGTCCCAAAATCGTCCCTGTTCAGAAGCGCACATACTGGCGTTGGCTGCCTGGTCAGATTCTTTCGTGATCGACTGGTCATCCAAAAAAGGATAATGGCGAAATACGTAGCGTACTTTTCCATCCGCGACGTAATTCTGGACAATGAGCGGCTCGATATCCTCTGAAAATATACGGCAGGCCGGGCACTGAAAGTCCACCCATACTTCGATCAAAACTGGCGCATCCGGCGCGCCCATGGCGGTCCCATCCACCATCGGTCTATCGAACGGGGTAATTTGAGCGATTTCACCCACCGGTTTCAGCGATGGAACGATCAATAATGCGGCGATGGCGATAGCCCCCAGGCTCACCGCCAGTATGGCAATCAGCCGCTGTTGGCGCTGTCGTTTCATGCGCTGCTCGCGGATGATCTGCCGCTTGCTTCTAGCAGGTTGTTGTTTACTGGGCATTTAATCTCCTGAAAGATTAGGGGATGCAATCCCCCAGTTCTTAAAGCGGGTAGTATTGATAGACCGGATATTCTTCCCCTGTTCGCTTAAAACCAGCCTTTTTATATAATGATAATGAAATCAGGTTGTCGTGCTGGGTATTGACCGTCACGTGATACGCCCCCCGGCGTTCGAATTGGGCGAGCATATCACCCAACAGGGCGTAGCCTATACCTTTTCCCTGGTGCACGGGTTTAACCGCCAGCCGGGCGAGGTGCCCACCCATGGTAGTAGCTGTGCTGATTTGATATCCAACCAGCTCGCCTTCCAGCTCGGCAACGGTGGCTATGGCAGCCTGCCTGTAGGCTAACTCCAGGCAGGAACGGGTATTTTGCCAGACCGATCCGAAAGCGGTCATATCGACTTCCTCGACTGCCACCAGGTCATCCAGGTTCATGGGTCGGATAACTGCCTGGATTTTGTACGCTGGGGCGACTGCTGCTCCTGCTCGCCAGGCTAAAACAACAACTTTGTGCGTCTGGCGAAAATCACTCCGTTCCAACAGTTGGCGGAACCAGCTCTGTAAAGGGATTGCCGCCGCGGAGATCGATGGGGAAGTTTGCCGCAAGATCTCTAGCGCCTCTGGCCACAGCTCCTCCCAGGCCACCTGGGGCGTATATCCTGACGAGACTGCGAACAGTCGGACCCAGGCGATATCGGGTGGGTCTGGAGGGCACGCCAGGGCTGCGATGATGCTGTTTTTCCTCTCTAAAACCAGGTAAGGGACATGTCCGATCCACTCCAGTGGCGGTCGCCAGTCCAGATGGCGATGCACATATGGTTCGAAGTGAATCAAATTCGCTAATTGCTGTGTATCTGCTCGCGAAGCCGGTCTGACGGATATCTGTACTGCGTGAGTTACCATTAGATAGGAGATTACTCGACTAAAAGATCTCAGGATTTATTCAAGAGTTTGGAGGGGATATTCAGCAGGCGCTTCAATAAGCGTTGTTTGGGGCTGGGTTTTTCCACCCCTTCCAAGCCGGCTTGCATGGTAGCCAGCGCCTCAATTTGGCGGCCGCTGCGGAGTTGTAAGGCAGAAAGCGAGCGCATTACATGCATCCGTAAATCTGCTTCCCCTGCCTGTTTAAGTAATTCGGCGGATTGAAGATAGGCTTCCATCGATTCCCCGACACGGCTCAGAGCTTCCAAGGCTGCCCCCAGATTGCCGAGCGCCATCCCCTGTCGGCGAGTATCATCGGCTTGGGCAAAAATTTCCGCGGTTCCCTCCACTGCCTGTAATGCCGCCTCGGCCTCTCCGGCTTGCAGAAATGCCACACTACTGTTATTGCGCATTTCAGAAGCCATCAGCTCATCCCCACTGCTCAAGAACGCCTGGGCAGCCGCTTCAAATGCGTGCGCCGACTCGACAAAACTGCCCATTTCATACGCTTTTTTCGCTTCTTTCACAAGTTGGTTGGGAGAGATGGTTTCACTCATAATTGCCTCTTTTTATTGATTTTCGCAGCAGGATCACAGGGTTATTTCTAATATCCCCTCGCCAACTGAGCGCAGCTTATCCACGCTCATTTCACTCAGACGCTGGGCCAGCTCGAGATAAGGCTGGTTGACATGTCTGGAAACAAACGCCTGCATTTGCGGGGATAATTCGAGAAACGCCTGGACGGTGCGCTGCTGCTCGGCCCAAACGCCTACCGGGCCATGCCTGTCTTGGAACTCTCGGATCGGGCGGTTGAGGCGCGCGCTCAAGGCTTCTAACACAGGCAGGGAAACCGGCAGTTCTCCCCTCTCGATCTTTTCTATATCACTCTCGGTCACCTCAAGCGACTCTGCCAGATCCTGCAAAGTTATTTCCGCCTCAGTCCGCGCCTGGCGGATTAACGCCCCAATCATCCGCTGGCGTAGCCGTATCAGGTGCTCCACATCCAGATTGCTCATCCGATCATCCACGTTGGAGAGGGTTTTGTCGCCCCAAAAATGATCCAGGGGTACATTCAAATACATTGCCAACATCTCAACCTGCGGCAGGGAGGGGGATTTAACCCCCAGCTCGAATGCCAGAAAATCTGCCGAGGTAACGCCAATCATTCGAGCGCATTCGTCCACACTCCTGCCCAGCGCGCTGCGGGCGTCACGAATCAGCACGCCCAGTATCTTTGCCCGGATCTTCGTTCGAATCGTATTATGCATCACAGCACCTTAGGATAATTCCTTTGAAAGAATACCTTTCTCACTGACTTAGCCATTATAGCAAAGAATGAAAGTTCCCTGAGTGGAAGAGCTGCAATTCCAGGGGTGGATTATCGCCTCCTCAGCCAGGCATGCCAGGATGGATCCCGGCGTGGGCGCAAGGGCGCTAATCTGCAAGCGGAGGCATGGTATAGCCTAAGCCAGAGCGGGTGACGATGTGCTGCGGGTTCTTGGGGTCATCCTCCAACTTTTGGCGCAACCGTGAGATGCTCACCCAAAGGATCTCTTTATCCTCGCGATACTCCGGACCCCAGACGTTGGTCAGAAGCTGCTCGGAAGTGAGCACTTGACCCAGGTTGTGGGCGAATTGCAACAGCAGCCGATATTCTGTCGCTGAAAGAAATACCGTTCGATCGTTGCGAAATACCTCTGCACGGGCAAAATCAATCTTCAAGTTGCCATGGTTGAAGACCGATTGCTGGATATGGCTTCCGACGATTTGAGCCCTGCGCAAGACCGCGCGCACCCGCGCCAGCAGCTCGGTTGCTGAAAACGGTTTAACGATGTAATCGTCCGCGCCCAAATCGAGGCCGCGCACCCGGGCTCCTTCTTCTCCTCTGGCGGTTACCATGATTATCGGCACGTTGGAAAATTCCCGGATGCGTTCACAGGCGGCAAAACCGTCCAATATGGGCATCATGATATCCAGCAAAACCAGATCTGGTTTTTGCGAGGCGACTTTATCAACCGCCTCCTGACCGTTGGTCGCTTTGAGGACGTGATAGCCATCGGAAGCCAGGTTGGCTTCCATCAAGCGCAAATAGCGGGGCTCATCATCCACAATGAGGATCTTAGTCATCAGCCACTCTCCCTGAATGAAATATGGTTTTCAACTTCTACCCTTTGTAGGGGCAAATAGATGTGGAACTTCGTGCCTTTGTTGGGTTCGGAGGCTACTTCAATCTCTCCGCCGTGAGCGCGCACGATCTGCCGGCAGATAAATAACCCGAGTCCAGTGCCTCGCACCGTCGTGTCGTTGGTTGGGACGCGATAAAAACGCTTAAAGAGGTTCTTGAGATGGTCTGGGGCGATGCCTGGGCCATTATCCTCTATAACGATATGGGCGTGTTCCTTGTCGGATATTAATTTTATCGTCACAACCGCTCCAGGCGCGTATTTTGACGCATTGGTCAGCAAATTGTCGAACACCTGCGCAAGGCGGGCGGGGTCGATAGGGAGCCTGAGGTTATCGGCTTTCAAGATCAGCTCGATCTTCTGGTTTTCACTCCTGGATCGCGCTCGCATGGAGATATCCCTGAGGAATGTATCCAGCCTGACGAGCTGAAAGCTCATCCGCAATGTGCCGGCTTGAAGGCGAGATGAATCCATCAAATTATCGATCAGCTCGTGAAGGCGGTCTGCCTCTTCATCGATGATGGTCAAAAATTCGGCGCGTGATGAATCATCCCAGGTAGTATCATCCCGCAGCAAGGTCGTTGCATAACCCTTAATGAATCCGAGTGGAGTCAGCAGCTCGTGGGAGATGGTGGCGATAAAATCCTCCTGCAGCCGGTCGAGCCGCCGTTCCGCCTCCAGGCTGGCAATCTTTTGCACCAGCTCGTCGCGCTCCAGGAGCTGAGCAACATGGCTGCCGATAAACTCTGCCAGGCGTATCTGGTCTGGCTTGTAAGTCGGTCCCCCAAAACGGATGAAGACCAGGGCGCTGCGCGAATTCGACCCAAGGTCGAGCGGCAATCCCAGCGAAATGCGCAAATGGGTGCGATCTTTTATATTCCCGGCCTCTTCAGTTCGGATCACGACTTTTTCCTTCTGGATCACCTCGAGAGCCGTGGTCTCACCCCAAACGAGTTCTGCCTCCTGCGACCGCCCCCGCCCGATTGCCCGGGCATACACGGGCACAAGGTCGTCCTCGCTTTTTTCCCGGTATAAAACCATGTTATCGAAGATGAACACCGGGCGCGCCAGCCGGATGATTTCATCCAGGGCCTCGTCCGTATTGACCGCCTGAGCTACAGCCCGGCTGATTGCGTAGACAGCTTCGAGCTCTTGGGGACGAAGGGCTGCCATGTTGGTATTATCTTCAAACATCCATTATCCGTTTTTTGGGCATGCTTTATGCCTGGGGTAAAGAAAAGCTAAAGCTGGAGCCCCCGCCAGCCGTGGAGTGTACGACAATTTCGACGCCGTGAGCGGCTAAAATGCGATGCGAGAGCGCCAAGCCGAGACCCGTGCCAGCATATCTCCGCGTGGTGGAGCCGTCTAGCTGGTGAAAAGGCTCGAAGATTTCGCTCAGTTTTTCTTCGGGTATCCCTATTCCATTATCAGTAACCGTGATCGTCACGTAGCCATCCCGTTGAAAGGCGTTCAGTTTTACAAGTCCGCCTCTTGGGGTAAATTTTATCGCATTATCCAGCAATTGGGCGATCACCCAACCGATTTTTTCCGCATCGCACTGCACAGCAGGCAGCCCCTCTTCAAGGGAGGTGGTGAAACTGACGCCGCCTGACCTGGCTTTCAATAAAATTTCCAGGCTAATTTGCCCGATCAATCCTGACATATTGATCGAAGCCAGATTGAGTTTCAACTCTCCCCGCGAAGCTAGTGAAAACTGAATCAAATCTTCAATCAGTTTTTCCAGCCTTCCTTCAGCTCGCTGGATGGCCTGCATAGCCTCGAGCTGATCTGGGTTTAGCTCTCCAAGGCTTTCCTCAGCCAGTATTCCCAGATAGCCCTTGATATGGGTCAGGGGCGTGCGCAGCTCGTGTGAGATATTCGCGATAAAATTCGCTTTTAACTGGTTCAGCTCCTCAAGCTTGGCAATCGCTTTGCGTAAGTCTCGAGTTCTCTCCTGGACGCGCTCCTCGAGCTCGTGATTGGCCCGTTGTAACGCGGACTGCAATAGCAAGATTTGTTCCGTAATAGCCAGATCCAGGGTTTCATCATCGACCAAATTTAATTCCCGTAAGGCTTGCCCAATAAGGATCGAGTAACCAGCCTCCGATTTCTGCCTCTGGTAATGCAAGGCTCGATTTAATTGATCCGGAGTTAGTTTCCCCTTTTCCACCAGGTAATCGCCTAACCTGGGTACGAGCACTTCCGGCGTAATTGGCAGTCCGACCGGAAGCTGGAGCTCGCGCTCAGCCAGAGCAGCCGCAATAGCCAGGTCGACGCCGCAGTTTTTGCAGTAGCGGGCACTGGCGTCAACTAGTTGACCACAATGAGGACAGGCGATCGACGTCTTCATACACCCTGATTTAGATTATTTGGTCGAGCCCGAAGTGTTGCCAATTTCGCTCCTGATACCAAGTATACACTTTACCTTACAATTCCTCAAAGTCCTGCAACATGCCCTGTAAACTGTTTGTAAGGTGAGTGATTTGGGATTTAATGCATAATTGAAACATGTCAGCATGGGAGGCGATAGTCAGCATCAAGCTGGAATGCACAACGCAGACTTCACAATGAGAAAAAATGAAAAGAAACCGCTAAACAATCTCGTTCCAATCAAGGTGCTGGTGATTGACGATGATGAAGCCATGGTAGAAATGCTGAAACTTATCCTTGAGCCAGAGTCATTTCATCTCATCATCGCCAACAACAGCATCGAAGGGATCGAATCGATTAGCGAAGTCCTGCCAGATGTAGTCATTTTAAGTTTACTCATGCCGGATATGAGCGGTTGGGAAGTTTGCAAAGCGATCCGCAGCTTCAGCCAGGTGCCAATTCTTGTGCTTTCAGCGATCAGCAAGCCGGGCATGGTATCAAAAGCATTGGATGCGGGGGCGGATGATTACCTTAATAAGCCGACCACCAGCAGTGTTTTGATTGCCCATGTAAAAAGACTGGCGCGGCGCGCCCGGGCTGAAAACGATCTCGATAGCTCCAACATCAAGTATTGCGGAGTATGATACTGCCCCTCCTCTAAAAATCTCAACATCGTGTACAATTAGTGAAATTTTTAACGGAGGCGGTATCGTGCAAATCTGTTCACTTTGTCATGTCCAGTCCCCGGATGCTGTTGTTGTGTGCAGCAATTGCCAGGCAGATCTTAAGGAAAATTCAGTCAGTGCTGTAGCATTGAAACGCTTGCAATATAACCCTCGCGTCAGGAATATCCGCCTGGTAGTGGCGCACGATTGCTGCCCAGCCTGTCAGGAAGCCGAAGGCACATTTATCAATGAGCAAGCGCCCAGATTACCCTTGGAGGGTTGCTCACACCCCATGGGGTGCCGCTGTTTCTACGAACCCATGCTGAGCGAAATCTATCCCTAATAACTAACTTTGCTTTTGCCAGGATCTGGCAAACTCCAAGGCCTCCGTATAAGTATTCACTTCACCGGTTGCCTGCGCCTCCCGGATTGCTTCAAGTATCTTGCCGATTTCAGGACCCGGCTCCAGGCGCAGCTCCCGAATTAAGTCGCCTCCGCGCAGCAGCGCAGGCGGTGAGACGGATTCCCCGGGTTTTTCCCACCAGGCTTCCAAAAGCTGGCGGATGACCTGCAATTGGCGCTGCCAATACTCTTGCGGTAAGGTCGTTCCGTACGTCGCTAAAGTATCCGCCAGCGACAAGAGGCAGACATCCACCCCAGCCGCGCCCAGATCTCGAAAAAACCGGTAAATTGATCTTCTTGAAGGCGCCCGGCTTGACTGGCTGAGTAACAAGGGTCGCATATGGGAGCCGACAATCCGCTTCAGGCGTTCGATTTCATCGCTGCTCATGTGCAGAGCGCGAGCCCGCTTTCTGATCAGTCTCCTGCTTTCGCGCTCATGACCGATGAAGCGCACCCGCCCCTCCTCATCCTCCTGGCGCTGTGAGGGCTTGCCCGCATCATGGTATAGGGCAGCCAGGTAAAGCAGGGAGGATAGTTTGCGATCGGGAGTGATACACTCGTTTAGATGAGACTCCAACCGCTCACGATACCGCCCAAGCTGCATGGAGATCCACCCCATCATCAGATTTGCGGATGAATCCGGATCGTATTCCCTGGCAATGACCTTCAGTACATGCTCCAGATTTTCCACGGTTTCAAGGGTATGCGTCCAGGCGTCGTACACGTGCGGCGGTGATGGGGATATACCTTTAAGACGCAGCAGCTCAGGTAAAAGCTCGGGCAATATACCGAGCATCTCCAGGAGGCGGATGGCTGTCGCCGGCTGAGGGCTATCCAAAATACGGAACAATTCATCCCGCAGCCGCTCAGGGGAAACCCGTTTAAGCTGTGGCGCTGCCTGGTGCATCTGTTTCAGCGTGTCAGGGGTTATCCGAAAACTCAAAGCCGTCGCCAGGCGCACACCGCGCAGGATTCTGATGGGGTCATCCTCCAGGGCTGTGGGTAAGCATGCACGCAGCACCTTGCTGCGCAAATCCGCCAGGCCTCCCAGTGGATCCAGCAGAGAATCGGGTTGGTGAACATCGATGGTCAGGGTGTTGATTGTGAAATCGCGGAGGCGCAGGTCGCTTTCCAGGTCTGGGCCTCGAAGCAAGGCGAAGTCCAGAAAAATGCGGCTCCCATCCTCCTGCGCTACCACGACCCGCCCTGTTTGCCGCGTTTCGTCCAAAGGGTAATATGCCGCCTTGAGAACATCGGCAACCCTCCTGGCGGTTTCAAGAGACCCTGAGTCCATGGCAAAATCATAATCTTTCGTATCACGATTCAATAAAAAATCGCGCACCCCGCCGCCCACCAGGTATATGGGTTTATCTTTCGGTAAGGCAGGAGCAATTCGCTCCAACAGCGTGGAGAAAACAAATGGCTTATCCATCAGAACGAAAGAACTGGCAACTTATTTGGAGACCGAGCTGCAAGTTACTCCGGCGGCTGATAGCGCTCAGGATTCACTGCCCCGATAAAACGCAGATTGCGGTAATACTCGTCGATATCCAATCCGTAACCAAACACGAATTTATTCGGTATCGCGAATCCCCGGTAATGAATAGGCACATCCTGCTCACGGCGCTCGGGCTTATCCAGCAGCGCGCACACCTTCAAGGATTTGGGGTGGCGCATTTGGAGAAATTCAAGCACCGAGGCGAGCGTGTAACCGCTGTCAACGATATCCTCAACGAGCAGCACATTGCGGTTATTAATGTCTTCTTGCAGATCCATCCTGATGCGCACCTGGCCGGTCGTCTGGCGCGCGCCCGCACCGTAGGAGGATACAGCCATGAAATCTACTGTGTTCAGGGTATTCAGGTTGCGCATCAGATCGGCGAGGAACAAGACTCCCCCACGCAGAATGCATACCAGGTGCAGGTCTTCGCCCAGGTAATCCCGGTCTATTTCCTCAGCAAGTTCGCTGACCCGCTTTTGCAGCTCAGATTCAGAGATCAATATCTCTTCGAGGAATTCGTGATAATCTTGCATTATCATACTCTTGGAACCTCATGGTGCTCACGGCAGCGAGCTTCGTACATTTCAGCCGCGCCCACGACCACAATGGGTTCATTATAACGCGCCGGTTTGCCATTCACCAGGCGCTGAGTGCGCGAAGCCGGTTCCCCACAGACCATACAGATCGCATACAGCTTATCAACTCGTTCTGCCTGCGCCATCAGGACCGGCATGGGTCCGAAAGGTTCGCCGCGAAAATCCGTATCCAGACCGGCGACGATCACCCTTAACCCCTTATCAGCCAGAGTCTGGCAGATCGAGACGACCTGAGCATCAAAAAACTGCGCTTCATCGATAGCGACGACGGTTGTCCCGTCATGCAAACGCGCCGGAATTTCGCTGGCAGATAGGATGGGAATGGCGGCGAACTCACTGCCGGCATGCGAAGTGACTTTCTCGATGGCATAACGGTTGTCAATTAGCGGCTTGAACACCTGCACCTGCTGGCGCGCAATAGTCGCCCGCCGCAAACGACGGATCAACTCATCTGTCTTGCCGCAGAACATGGAGCCGGTGATGACTTCAAGCGAGCCGGTATGATGTCTCATTTTCACCTCTGGATCTAAAAAGGGTAAAAAAACAGGCAGATGCATTCGGCACCTGCCTGTAAGTTTACCCGATGTTCTCCATTACGCAAGGACTACACCGTAATTTCCTCACCTGCCTCGGGAATCTCGTACCCAAAAGCGCGTAGGCGCTTCTTAAGGTCTGCAAGAGATTTCCGCCCGAAGCCCTCGATGGATAGTAAAGTGTCCTCGCCAAGCGCCAGTTTTTCGAGCGCTTCGCCTACTTTGGTGATACCCGCCTTGGACAGCGCCTCGATCGCGCGGGTTCCTAACTCAAGCTCGACAATCGGTCGTTCTGGAGAAGTCTTGGCAGCTTCACGAGCTTCCACTTCGTCCAGGTACTGCTGACGGGCTTGCAGTTTGCGGTAGAAGCGATCGACCTGCCCTTCTGTATCGACAATGCGCTGCTCGCCGGTGTAAAACGGGTGGCAGTTCGAGCACACGTCGGTGTAAATGACTTTAATCGTTGAGCCTGTCGTCCATGTGTTTCCACAGGCGCAGATCACCTTGGCATCTGGGTAGTAAGTCGGATGAATACCTGTTCTCATGTCTTATGGTTCCTGTTTTAACCTATTCTAAGGGCAGCCGCGTTGACCGTATAAACCGGTCTCGCCGCGCCGGGATGTACTGTTAACCTTCTGCTTCCGCGGGGACTATGCTCACTCGTTTGCGATCATCCTGAATGGTCTCGTAAAGTACGATGCCATCCGCGGTTGCAAACAGGGTGTCATCTTTACCCACGCCCACATTGCGCCCAGGCTTGATGCGAGTGCCCCGCTGGCGAACCAAAATATTGCCCGAACGCACGCTTTGTCCACCGTAAACTTTCACGCCCAGGCGTTGGGACTGGCTGTCACGACCGTTGCGGCTGGAACCGCCTCCTTTTTTATGCGCCATTTCTAGCTCCTCTCACCCTTCAATTGCTTCGATCATCAAGCGAGTATATTTTTGGCGGTGTCCCGACTTAACCCGATAGCGCACCTTGGGTTTATACTTGAAAACAACTATCTTTTCCCCCTTCACCTGGGAGAGCACCGACGCCTGAACGCTGGCACCCTTCACATAGGGGGTACCTACGGTCACACTGCCTTCATCGGCTATCAGCAAGACTCGGTCCAGGTCCACCTGATCGCCTATTTCAGCCGGGAAGTGGTCCACGTCGATCGTACCACCAATGCTGGCTTTATACTGCTTACCACCGTCTTCCACAATAGCAAATTTCATTGCTTTCCTCCAGCTTCACTTCACCACACACTCCGCGGACCCGATGGATGTTCCACGCGGGTGCGCCCAGGCGCGGGGAAGTTGGGGATACATGGATTTGCCCCAGCAAGTGGCTGCCGGGGCAGTGCAAAGGTTGATTATACCGAAGGATGTTCAGATTGTCAACAAATTCGCCGATTTTTCGCTGATTTCCAATTTGACGGCAAATCTACCAGAGAAATTTTCAACCCCTCTATGACCCTTGTGGTAAACTATAACCTTGATCTTATTTTCAGGAGGCATTACGGATGTCAAGAAAGTGGGTTTACCTTTTTGATGAGCTGAACGAGGCCGAGAAGCAGGTCGGCGGCAGGTGGGAGGCGGTGCGTGCCATGTTAGGCGGGAAAGGTGCCAACCTGGCGGAGATGACGCGTATCGGCGTGCCCGTGCCGCCAGGATTTATTGTTACCACGGAGGCCTGCAACAGCTACCTATCGCTGGGAGGTAAATTTCCCGACGGGGCGTGGGAACAGGCGCTGGCTGCCCTGGCAAAAATCGAGCAGCAAACCGGGAAGAAATTCGGAGACCCCAAAAATCCATTACTGGTCTCCTGCCGCTCGGGAGCGAAATTCTCCATGCCCGGCATGATGGATACCGTGCTGAACCTCGGCCTGAACGATGCAACCGCAGCCGGCATGGTGGCTATGACCGGCGATGAGCGCTTTGTCTACGACGCTTACCGGCGCCTGGTTCAGGGGTTCGGATCGGTGGTCTTGGACATCCCCGACGAAGCCTTCGAGGATGTCCTGGATGAATACAAAGAGCGTAAAGGCGTGAAAAATGACACCGATCTGACTGCCCAGGACTGGAAGGTCCTGACAGAGAAATTCAAGCAGATCGTGCGCAGACACAAAGGGTTCGATTTTCCCCAGGACCCATACGAGCAATTGCGCCTTGCGACTGAGGCAGTTTTCAAATCCTGGAACGGGAAGCGCGCTGTGGATTACCGCAACGCAGCCGGGATTTCCCACGATCTGGGCACGGCAGTGAACATTGTTACCATGGTTTTCGGGAATATGGGCTGGGATTCTGGCACCGGCGTGGCATTTACCCGCGATCCGGCCACTGGCGAAAGGAAAATGTACGGCGACTATCTGCTCAACGCCCAGGGCGAAGATGTGGTGGCGGGTATTCGCAATACCAGGAAGATCGAATATCTGGGCGAAGAGCTGCCAGAGGCTTACCAGCAATTCCTCGAGATATGCGATAAATTAGAAAGACACTATCGGGAAATGCAGGATGTGGAGTTTACGATTGAAAAAAGCAAGCTCTGGATGCTGCAAACTCGCAACGGCAAACGCACAGCCAAAGCCGAGGTAAAAATTGCCGCTGATATGGCCAATGAGGGGTTGATCAGCAGGGAGGCGGCCGTGCGCCGGGTTACTCCGGAGCAAGTGGATACGCTCTTGCACCCGCAGTTCGATTTCAACGCCAAGAACATGGCTCGAGAATCTGGACGGCTTCTCGCCACGGGAGTCAACGCCTCACCCGGCGCGGCAGTCGGGCAAGTTTACTTTGACGCCGACACGGCCGAGCACATGGCGAAAATCGAAGGCCAGAACGTGATCATGGTGCGTCCCTTCACCAAGCCAGACGACGTGCATGGCATGCTGGCATCCAAAGGAATCCTGACAAGCGAAGGCGGCGCCACCTCCCATGCAGCCGTGGTTGCCAGGCAGTTCGGCGTTCCGTGCATTGTTGGCGCGGCCGCCATTCGCATCGACCTGGAGCGGCGCCAGATGAACGTGGATGGCACCCTGGTCAAGGAAGGCGAATGGATCTCGGTGGATGGCACCAGCGGAGAAGTATTTTTGGGCGAAATACCCACCATCGCCCCTACCCTGGAGGAGCAAACCGACCTGTTGACCTTGTTGAAGTGGGCAGATGAGATTTGCGCCACCGCAGGCATCCGCAAGGCGCCAGATGGCTGGCCGACAACCGGTCTGCAGGTTTGGGCAAACGCCGACTACCCCGCAGACGCCCGCAGGGCGAGATCTTACGGCGCTGTGGGAATCGGGCTGTGCCGTACGGAACACATGTTCTTCGAGCCTGAACGCCTGCCCATCGTGCAGCGGATGATCCTGGCTAAAACCAGCCAGGAGCGCAAGGCTGCCCTGGATGAGCTGCTCCCTTACCAGCGTTCGGACTTTGAAGGCTTGTTCGAGGCCATGGATGGCTACCCGGTCATCATCCGCCTGATCGACCCGCCCCTGCACGAGTTTCTACCCTCCCTGGAGTCAACCCTCGAGGAAGTGATCACCATGCGGGTTGAGGGCAAAATCGAAGGTCTGATAGAGAAAGAAGAGCTGCTCAGGAACATCCAGGCTCTGCATGAAAGCAACCCGATGATGGGTTTGCGCGGCATCCGGCTGAGCATTATGATGCCCGAGATCGTCGAGATGCAGGTACGCGCCATCTTCGAAGGCGCGGCCGATGCCACCCTGAAAGGCGTGCACGCCAAGCCCGAAGTGATGATCCCCCTCACCGGGCACGTAAATGAATTGAAGGTGATCCAGCCGCGCCTGGTGGAAATCGCCAAACAGGTGATGAAAGAAAAGGGCGTCGAATTCCCCTATAAATTTGGCACCATGATCGAGATTCCCAGGGCCGCTCTGACCGCCGAGGAAATTGCCGAGATCGCCGAGTTCTTCTCCTTTGGCACCAACGACCTGACTCAAATGACCTATGGCTACTCACGTGACGACGCTGAGCGTAATTTCCTGCTCAAATACGTGGAAGACGGCATTCTACCGGTGAACCCCTTCCAGACCATCGATCGCGAAGGCGTTGGACGGCTGATGGACATCGCTGTGAAAGATGGGCGCAAAGCGCGCGTGGAGCTGGAAGTAGGCATCTGCGGCGAGCATGGCGGCGACCCGTCATCCATCGAGTTTTGCCACCTGGTGGGCAACAATTATGTGAGCTGCTCGCCGTTCCGAGTTCCCATCGCCCGCCTGTCAGCTGCGCACGCGGCGCTGAAGCACCAGGCGAATTAAGGCAAGGGAAAATCTCGTCAAGATGAAACAATTCGGGCGGAGGTTGTGAAGACCTCCGCCCGAAAGATTAAAGCCATATGCGTTATTTATCTGGCAGCCGCCCGACCGCCTCCAGGAACCAGCGCGGGGCGCGGGATACGTAATGTCCAAAGCGATCTTTAACCGGTTTGCGTTTTTCGGTTCCCGGCTCTCCGACCTTGCATTCTACCATCGTATGAGCATGGCAAATTTCCTCGCTTTCGCATACCTTAAAGCATATCGGGCAAATGTAAAGAATACGATCGCTATCCATACCCACGCCTCACAAGGCTATCCATCAGTACTCACACCGTCACCGCTAAGTCAAAAAAAATACCACAGCCAGGCTCACCTGCTCGGGCGATATTTCAATCCGCTGGATAAATATTGTACCACCGCCACCAAGAAATAAGGAAGCAAGCTCTTTGGGAATCGCCGGGTGAAATTTCCACGCCAGCGCCGAGAGAGCCATTATATTTATTGCATTCGAACGAGCTCTGATGAAACTGGATTACCACTTGCGCTTCACCTCGATTTCCAGTATTCTATCCTCAAGACGATGTATTGCCGGGGATCACATTGCGCTAAATCTTTCCGAGCAGTAATAAGGGCACTTTTGCCAAGGAGTGGCTAATGACGAGGAAGTTCAGCTTGAAAACGGTTAAAAGTTGGATTACTCGACTTGAGAAGGCTTTTCAGCGCTACTTTGCTTTTTTCCTGGCCTTGATGGTGTTCGGGTTGATTCTGAACGAGTATGCTTTGTTCGGCTGGAATTTTTCTGAGTGGGATCCGCTGCTCCTATCGGGCGAACTGACCTTTATCATCGCTCTTCGCCTGGCTTTTACCATCCCTCCCAAAGTACAGGAGACAATCCACCGGCTGTTACACCGCGGCGCCCTTCAACTCTCTCCCAAACAGCTTGAAAATTTTACATCGAAAATGGAATCCAGCGCCGAGCGCTGGGCGGACTGGACCGGGATTATTTTGGGATTATTGACTTTGGTAGCCTTTTTGCTCGGTTTTGGAATTCAGGAAGCCCTGGTTGGGCAACCATATTTCACCTTCCCAGCTATGATCGCTGCGTATTTCGTCGGGCGTCTGCTCGGGCGGATCGTCCTGTATGGCAGGCTGGGCTCACTTCTCCGGAGGGAAAAAGTATCTATCCGCGTGCAGCCGGGGCATGTGGATGGTGCAGCCGGGCTCAAGCCCGTCGGCGACCTGTATTTTTACCAGGCCATGCTGGTCGCCATTCCGGCGTTATTCCTTGCGGTCTGGTGGATCATCATCCCGCTCATCGGACGTTACACGAACTGGCGCGATCCTTACCTGATTTTATTGACCGTCATCCTGGTATTCGAGATTCTCGCCTTTTTCCTGCCAATGTGGACCTTCCATATAGAAATGCAGGCGCAAAAAAAGCAATTGCTGACGGAAGCCGATAATATCAGCCAGCGAGCTGCTACGATCCAGGCGAAAATCATTCAGGCGGGCAACGAAGCGGCGCGCAAGGCATTGAAAGAGGAATATGAATTAATCGTCGAACGTTACTGGTCAATCGAGCGCATGCCCACATGGCCGTTGGATGTGAAAATCCGCCGGCAATTCGCCATTAATAACCTGGCTTTGTTCCTGCCATTGATCAGCCAGGTGTTTAAATTATCGGAAACCTGGAGCAATGTGCTGAAAGAGATCCAAAACATTCTCAGGAATATGCCGCAGTAGATTCGTCACTCCGGTGCTGGATTAGATCGTTTAGCTTTGAACCCGGGTTGCTTCTCGTTCTGCAAACAGCGCCCCTTGCTGTAAGGCTTGAAAATTGGCCGGTAATAAGCGCCGATGGCGTTCCGGCAGGTGGTCGTGCAGCGCCTTTTCGATCGCTTCGAGAGGCAGCACGGGGAGCTGAGCCAGTAATGCGCCCAGCGCCACCATGTTAGTCAGGCGCTTATCGCCGAGCGTTTCGGCGATTTCATTGGCGGGGATAAAAACTGTGCATATATCTATGCGCTGTGGGCTTCGATTGATCAACGATGCATTCGCCACCAGCACCCCGCCGGGCGTCACCAGCAGCTCGTATTTATCCAGGGAGGGCAAATTCAGCACGATCGCAGCCCTGGGGTTGCGCACCAGCGGCGAGCCGATCTCTTCATCCGCCAGGATCACCGTGCAGTTCGCCGTCCCACCGCGCATCTCTGGTCCATAGGAGGGTATCCAGGTCACAATCAGATTGTTGTCCATGCCGGCATACGCCAGCACCTGCCCTGCAAACAAGACCCCTTGCCCGCCAAATCCGGCGATGACGATTTCTGTCTGCATAGAGATTCTCCCTCCTCCCTTACACCCGTAAACCTGCCAGCGTCGGCGAAACCTTGTAGTCTCCCAGCGGATAGAAAGGCAACATGTGTTCCTCCACCCAGCGCAAGGATTCAAGCGGTGAGATTCCCCAGTTAGTCGGGCAGGTGGAAAGCAGCTCTACCATCGAGAGGCCCAAACCGCGCTGTTGGGCTTCGAAGGCTGTTCGGATGGCCTTTTTCGCCAGGCGGATATTCTTGGGGTCGTGCAGGCTGCGGCGGACGACATAACCAGTGCCTTCCAGTGTTGCCAGGATCTCCGCCATGCGGATCGGAAAGCCCATTTGTTCCACATCCCGACCGCCCGGCGAGGAGGTGGTTTTCTGACCGGGCAGCGTGGTCGGCGCCATCTGTCCGCCGGTCATACCGTAGATCGCGTTGTTGATGAAGATCACTGTGATGTTCTCCCCACGGGCAGCGGCGTGGAGTATCTCCGCCATGCCAATCGAGGCCAGGTCACCGTCTCCCTGGTAAGTGAAGACGATCCGATCGGGCAGCACCCGCTTGATGCCGGTCGCCATCGCCGGCGCGCGACCGTGCGCGGCTTCGACAAAATCACACTCGAAATAATTATACGCAAACACCGAGCAGCCCACCGGAGCTACACCGATGGTCAGCTCGCGCACCTCCATCTCGTCCAGCACTTCGGCGATCAGGCGGTGGGCGGTCCCATGAGTGCAGCCTGGACAGTAATGGGTCGGCACCTGAGCCAGGGAAGCGGGACGTTGATAAACCAGTTGAGCTGGGTTGCTCCCCACCATTGATCCTTTCTCCTCTCAATGCTTGGCTTGTAAAGTGCCAAGCAATTCTGCGTGGCGCTTCATCCAGCCCCTGCGTGGGTCCTCATCGATTACGAGGGGACTGCGCGCCAGGCGCTGAATTTCGGACAGGATCTCGTCCGGAAAGGGCATCACGCCTCCCATGCGCCCATAGAATTCGACTGGAACCCGCCCTTTCGTCGCCCGTTGAACGTCTTCCAGCATCTGGCCGGTGTTCATCTCGGCTACCAGGATGGCTTTGACCTGGTCTGCCAGGGCTTCGACCCGGGCGTAAGGATAAGGGCTGAGCGAGATCGGTCGAAACAACCCCACCCGGAGGCCTCCGGCGCGCGCCGCTCGAACCGCCGAGAGCGCCACCCTCCCGGCGGTACCAAACCCGATCACCGCATATTCGGCGTCGTCCAGGTAATATTCTTTGTAGCGCACTTCATTGCTCTGGATTTCATTCCAGCGCTGCATCAGGCGATAATTAACCACTTCCTCGACATTCGGGTCGATATAGATAGAGCTCAGGATTCGCCGCTCCCGGTTTTTTGCGCCGCGCACCGCCCAATCGGGAAATTCAGTGCGCATATCCTGCATGGGGGGCAATTCCGCCGGCTCCATCATCTGCCCGATGTTGCCATCCGCCAGGACCACGGTTGGGGCGCGGTACGTATCCGCCAGGTCGAATGCCAGGACGGTCAGGTCGATTGCCTCCTGTACGGAGGCGGGCGCCAGCACAATCGGATGGTAATCGCCATGACCGCCGCCATGCACGATCTGGTTATAGTCGCCTTGCGAGGGAGCAATATTGCCCAATCCCGGCCCGCCGCGCATCACGTCGATCAACACCACCGGAATCTCGGTGCCTGCGATATAAGAAAGGCCTTCCATCATTAAGCTAACTCCGGGGCTGGAGGAGGAACTCATCACTCGCGCCCCGGTGCAGGCTGCCCCATACACCATGTTTATTGCCGCAACCTCGCTCTCTGCCTGTAAAAACGTGCGTCCAAGCTGAGGCATACGCCAGGACATGTACTCCAACAGTTCGGTCTGAGGCGTAATGGGATAGCCAAAGTATGCCTGAACTCCGGCGCGCACGGCTGCTTCTGCCATCGCCTCGTTACCCTTCAGCAACTCTAGCGGCATGCATCACCTCCTAAGCCAGGGCAGCCCTGGCGGCGCGCGCCGGCGCCTCGCGGTAAACGGTCAAAGCAGCCTCCGGACAGACCACCGCGCAGATGGCGCAGCCCGTGCAGCCTTCCGCGATAAGATGAACCGGGTGATATCCCTTCGGCGTCAAATGCTCCATATCCAGCGCCATCACATCCTGCGGGCAAGCGTCCACGCACAATTCGCAGCCTTTACAATACAGCTCATCAATTTCTACCCACCCCTTGACGGGCATTATCAACCTCCTGAAAACTGGTAAGCTATAAATCCAACCTTTATTATCAGATTCTTGCCTGCCTTTGGGTAGTGCTAACTGTCATGTAAAGGGTAAAACAAAAGTCCTGTATGCATCCACCGAGTTCTCGCCGCCATCCACTGAAAACCGGCCTGCATACAGGACAGAAAGGGTAACGCCCTCTGCTTACATCAGCCATTTTCCACTCCACGGAGGCAGCGTAATCGTCACTGAATCGCCAGAAACGATAAATTCCTCTCTTTCAAGGATATTGCGCAAAATCCGCCCGTCCTCCCAACCTAGCTCGCTGACCTGTATACGCACATGCCTGCGCGTGGCGCTTATATTCATCACCACCATTACGGCGGAATCACCCAATGTGCGTGCGAAGGCAAAACAGCGGCGGCGGTTGTCCACCAGCAGGTGCTGATAATCCCCGCGCCGCAAAGCAGGTATCCGTTTGCGGGTCGAAACCAGGAGCTTCACCCAGGAGCGCAGCTCTGCATTCCACTGCCTTTGATCCCAGGGGAACGCGCCCCGGCATTCCGGATCCTTACCACCAACCATACCGATCTCGTCGCCATAGTAGATGGCCGGCGCACCCGGGTACGCAAATTGAAAGAGGTAAGCAAGCTTTGCCTTAACTACATCTCCATTCAGTATGCTCAGCAAACGTTCGGTGTCATGTGAGCCTAAAGGCACATACATCGCGTATGCGTTTTCACGTTGATACGCCTTTAGATTAGATTCCAACTTACTGGCGAATTGAGCCACTTCGGATGTGCCGGAGGTCAGCACTTGCAGCAAGGCTTTGCGCACGGGGTAGTTCATCAGGCCGTCAAAATGACCCTCGCCAACCCAACGCGGATCCTGGTCCCAGATCTCGCCGACCAGGTAAGCATCCGGGTTGGTCTCTTTAACTACCTGGCGGAACTCCCCCCAGAATTCGTCATCATCGATCTCATTGGGCACATCCAGGCGCCAGCCGTCAGCACCCTGGGCGATCCAGTACTCGGCGACATTCAGAAGATACTGGCGCACCTGTGGGTTAGATGTATTGAATTTTGGAAGGCTATTTATACTCCACCAGGCCAGGTAATCTTTGGCTTCGCTGGTTAAGTAAGCTTCAACCGGAAATTGCTTGACATGATACCAGTCCCGATAGGCTGAATCCCGCTGATTTTCTAACAAGTCTACAAAAGCGAAAAAACCACGCCCGCAATGGTTGAAGACGCCATCCAGGATCACCCTGACCCCATTGTTGTGGGCAACTTCCAACAGGGCATTAAAGTCGCGCATGTCCCCCAGTCTTGGGTCAATCTTGTAATAATCCGTAGTGCTGTAGCGGTGGTTCGCAGGAGATTGGAAAATAGGGTTCAGGTAGATGCAATTAATGCCTAAATCCAATAAGTAATCGAGCTTGTTGATTATCCCTCGCAGGTCGCCGCCCATAAAATTGCGGATGGTCGGCGGGGAGCCCCAGGGTTGGACGTTGGGGGGATCATTTTTCGGGTCTCCGTTGGCAAACCGGTCAGGGAAAATCTGGTAGAAAACGGCGTCTTGAACCCAGTACGGAACGGTCATATGATCCTCATAAAAAATTATGGAAAGGGCGTAGCCGTCGCCTCGAAATCTGACCGGCCTACCTGAATCGCGGTTTCCGCCTCCTGGAGCGCCGTGGAGGGGCTGACAGAACCTTCAAACACAGATCTCAGGGCGATATCCAGCCTGGTGGTATATAAGCTCATTGCCGGCGAGTTGGGATATGGCGCCGCACCCACCAACGCCCGCATCGCCTGGTCGACCAACCCATCTGAAATAATGAGCTGCCCGGCAACGGGATTAACGGGAGAGCCGCTGATAGCAGGTATCAAACCGACATCCGCAAAAGCTGTCTGCGCTTCAGGC
>DATEDC010000063.1:0-40578 GCA_035286585.1 Anaerolineales bacterium | reverse complement strand
TCAGAGAGATTGAGCTCTCTTATCGCTGATAGGTTAAGTGAATACCGGCGATAGGTCACCTTTGACAAAGGGGGCTTCCCATGTTAAACTCACTGGGCTTTAGAGTAGGGCTACGACGCTCTCCGGAGAGGGCGTCTTTTGGTGTGGAAAATGAGAACAGTTGAATGGGATGAAGCGGAAAAGTGCGTGCGCATGATCGACCAGCGCCTGCTTCCAGGGGAATTTCGATTGGTTTCTTACCGGGAATATCGGCAGGTTGCCCAGGCGATACAGCACATGGTGGTGCGCGGCGCGCCGGCTATTGGCGCCGCGGCTGCATTTGGACTGGCGCTGGCTGCCCTGGGATCAGAGGCGACGAGTAAGAACGCTTTGCTCCAGGAACTCTACGAAGCAGCCGCCACGCTCAGGACTGCCCGCCCGACCGCAGTCAACCTGAGTTGGGGTTTGCAGCGTGTCCTGCAGGCGGCGGAAAGGGCTGAGGATGACATGGAGGCTATCCGCGCGGCTGCGCTGAAGGAAGCCCAAAGGATTGCGGATGAAGATGTGGAGATCAATCAGCGCATGGCTCTCTTTGGCGCCGAGCTGATCGAGGATGGGGATACGATCATTCACCACTGCAATACCGGCGCGCTGGCAGCGGTAGATTGGGGGACAGCCCTGGGGGCGATCCGCATGGCACACATCCAGGGAAAGCGAGTGCACGTGCTCGTCGATGAGACCCGGCCTCGCCTGCAAGGGGCGCGGCTGACCGCCTGGGAGCTTGAGCAGTACAAGATTCCCTATGACATCATCACCGACAGCGCCGCGGGTTATTATTTACGCTTAGGGCAGGTGCAGAAAGTTTTCTTCGGCGGCGATCGCATGGCTGCCAACGGCGACGTGGCCAACAAAATAGGCACTTACATGTTGGCGCTGGCTGCAAATGACAACCGCGTGCCGGTGTACTGCGTCTTGCCTACCTCCACGATTGACCTCAGTCTGGCGCATGGAGGCATGATCCCGATCGAGGAGCGCGAGCCTGGGGAGGTGCTCGGCCTGCAGTTTGATGGGCAGGCTGTTGCGCCTGATACCGCCAGGGCGCGCAACCCCGCATTCGATGTCACACCCCATCGCCTGATCACCGGCATCGTAACCGAAAATGGACTGATTACACCGCCTTACGAACTAAAATTACGCCCAGCCGTGGAAGGGTGGGCTAAAGCAGGGGGATGGTGACGATGAACGTGGTCTTGACTGGCTCGGTGGCTTACGATTACTTGATGTATTTTCCAGGTCAATTTCGCGATCATATCCTGCCCGATAAACTTGACATCATCAGCCTGTCATTCCATGTGGAAAGTATGGTGCGTCTGCGCGGCGGTAACGCTTCCAACATCGCCTACACCCTCGCCATACTGGGTGAGAAACCGCGCTTATTTGCCACCGTTGGGGAGGACTTCGAAGAGTACCGCCAGTGGTTGAATACCGCGGGGGTGGATACCACCTGGGCGCAGGTGATACCGGGAGTGTTCACCGCCACATTTTTTGCCAACACCGATCGGACGAACGCCCAAATTGCCAGTTTTTACCCTGGAGCGATGGCATACGCAGCCAGCCTGTCATTAAAAAATCTGGCTGACGATTTACCCGACCTGGTCGTCATATCGCCAAACGACCCCGAGGCGATGAAGCGTTACGTGGAGGAATGCCAGGAATTGGGGCTGAACTACTTCTACGATCCCAGCCAGCAGATTGTCCGTCTGGAGATGCCCGATTTGCGCAAGGGTATCGAAGGCGCTCAGGCGTTGTTTGTCAATGAATATGAATTTGCTTTGATTCAGAAGGCCACCGGGATGAGCAAAGCAGATATCCTCAGGTGGGTAAAATTTCTGGTGGTCACTTTGGGGGAACGGGGCGCCCTGGTATCCTGCGGATCTGTAGATTACCATATCCCCTGTGTTCCGCCGGAAAAGATCGCCGATCCAACCGGCGTGGGGGACGCTTTCAGGGGCGGTTTTATCAAAGCCTATGGATTCGGTATGGATTGGGAAACATGCGGACAGGTCGGAGTGCTGGCAGCCACATATTGTCTTGAAAACCATGGTCCACAAGGTCATTCCTACACCCCAAAGGAATTCATTGATCGCTTCCGCAGGCATTTTGATGATCGCAGCCAGCTGGATCGTTTGTTGTATTTACCCCCATAAGATGAGCGCCACAAACCCATTTCCGGGTTATTTTCAGCAAGGTCGAAACTCATGTTTTGGAGATAAAGATGGAAAATTATGATGTGAAAGATACCGGGCTGGCGGAGGGCGGCCGGCGGCGTATTGAATGGGCGGAGCGCGAGATGCCGGTTTTGCGCCTGATTCGCGAGCGATTTGCTAAAGAACGCCCGCTGGCAGGCATACGCCTGTCAGCCTGTTTGCATGTCACCACCGAGACGGCCAACCTGATGCAGACGCTGCAAGCTGGCGGTGCGGACGTGGTTCTGACGGCCTCCAACCCGCTCTCCACCCAGGATGAAGTGGCGGCCTCATTGGTCACCCATTTTGAAATCCCTGTCTTTGCCAGGAAGGGCGAGGACAATGTCACCTATTACCGGCATATCCATGCTGCCCTGGATCACCAGCCCCACGTGACAATGGATGACGGCGCCGACCTTGTCGGCACATTGCACAAAGACCGCCGTGAACTGCTGAATAATATGATTGGCGGCACCGAGGAAACTACGACCGGCGTCATTCGCCTGCGCGCCATGGCAGCGGATGGGATGCTGGCATTCCCGGTTATCGCCGTCAACGACGCCATGACCAAGCATTTATTCGATAATCGCTACGGCACCGGCCAATCTACTGTAGATGGCATCATCCGGGCGACGAACATCTTGCTGGCAGGGAAAACGCTTGTGGTTGCGGGCTACGGTTGGTGCGGTCGTGGGCTGGCGATGCGGGCGAGGGGTATGGGCGCCAATGTAGTAATCACTGAGGTGGATCCCCTGCCGGCTTTGGAGGCGGTCATGGATGGCTATCGGGTGATGTCTATGAATGAGGCGGCTAAGATTGGTGATATCTTTTGCACGGTTACCGGCGATATCGATGTGCTCGACCGCCATCACTTCGAGGTGATGAAAGATGGGGCAATTCTGGCGAACTCCGGACATTTCAATGTCGAGATCAATATCCCTGCCCTGGAAGAAATGTCGACCGCGAAGCGATTGGTGCGCCCGTTCGTGGAGCAGTATGAACTTTTGGATGGACGCAGGCTGCACTTGCTGGGCGAAGGACGGCTGATAAACCTGGCGGCTGCTGAAGGCCACCCGGCAAGCGTCATGGATATGTCGTTTGCCAACCAGGCCTTGGCGGCGGAGTACATGGTCAAAAATGCAGATAAGCTGGAGCGAAAAGTCTACGCCGTCCCAGAGGACATCGACCGCGAAATCGCCAGGCTGAAATTAGATGCGATGAATATTGTTCTCGATGTGTTGACTGACGAGCAGGTCAAGTATTTGAATTCGTGGGAAGAAGGAACTTAAGATCCGGAAGGTTAATCACTTGCGGGTGCCTTAACCACAATTTCGATAAAAATAGGATCTCCGAAGGGCTCGTCCTCAGGTGAGAACGCCTGCCAGGCGCTTCGATAGGTGTCCGGTTCTTGCGGGGCGGTAAATAAAATTCGGATGGTGGCCTGGGTTCCACTGCGCGCCGGATAAAGGGCTTGCTGGACCTGGGCACCCATTTCAGAGCCAGCGACCAGTTTCAGACGGAAGCCCTCATCCCAATTGCAGTTACCGTTATTTTCTACACTCCAGCGTTTATCAATTGCGCTCCCGGGTGAGACAATGGTGCCATCCGGAATAGTCAGATCTTCCGAGAAGAGCAGATTATTGACGCATGCGAGAGTTGGTTGGACCTCTATTACCCTGGTGGGAGTGCTCAGCGCAGCCTCGGGAGATGACTGTGCCGGCGTGCTGCTGGCGGCTAAGGCGGGCGGCCGATAAATTTCTGCGGGTTGTTCGGGTGGGAAAAGCCGATCAACTGACCCGCTGCAAGCAGCCACGAAAAAGATGAAAGCAAATAACCAGGTTCCAGTCCATGCACCGCCGGTCCTCACCCGCAAGTCTCCTTACATGTCGCCATCATCCAGGCCGGCTTCCTCACCCTCGCCGAAATTTACTGCCACGTTGCCACTCAAAGCCTGCTCGCGAATCGCCAGCTCGATCTCACGCGCCAGCTCAGTATTTTGACGCAGGAATTCTTTGGAGTTCTCGCGACCCTGCCCGAGGCGTAGTTCACCATAATTGTAGAATGAGCCGCGCTTGGTCAGGATCTCCAACTCGGCAGCCAGATCGAGCAAGTCACCCACCCTGGATATGCCTTCGTTGTACATGATATCGAATTCCGCCGTGCGGAACGGCGCGGCAACCTTATTTTTCACCACGCGCACCCGGGTGCGGTTGCCAATGATCTCAGCGCCCAGTTTGATCGATTGAATGCGGCGGACATCCAGGCGCACCGAGGCGTAGAATTTCAAAGCCATGCCTCCAGTGGTTGTTTCCGGATTGCCAAACACCACCCCGATTTTCTGGCGCAGTTGGTTGGTAAAGACCACCGCGGTGTTGGTCTGCTTGATCGCCCCAGACAGCTTGCGCAAAGCCTGAGACATCAAGCGGGCCTGCATCCCCATAGGAGAATCGCCCATATCGCCTTCGATCTCGGCTCTTGGGACAAGAGCAGCTACAGAGTCAATCACGATGACGTCAATCGCCCCGGAGCGGACCAGGGTCTCGGTAATTTCGAGCGCCTGTTCGCCCATGTCTGGCTGGGAGATCAGCAAGCTATCCACATTTACGCCGCATCGTTCAGCGTAGACTGGATCCAGGGCGTGCTCCATGTCGATAAATGCGCAGGTGCCGCCTAATTTTTGGGCTTCGGCGACAATATGCTGGCAGATGGTGGTTTTACCGGATGATTCGGGGCCGTAGATCTCGGTGATTCGCCCGCGCGGGATGCCGCCCACGCCCAGAGCGATGTCCAATGAAAGCGAACCTGTCGGAATCACATCCACCATTAACTGGTGAGCTTCACCCAGGCGCATGATCGCGCCATCACCATAGCGCTTGGTGATATCCCCCAAGGCTTTTTCCAGGGCGATTTGTTTTGAATCGTCAGCATCGTTGTTAAGAATGTTTTTTCGGGCCATCATGATTTAACTCCTGAGTAATTGCTGGCATTCTACCACACCCACGAGGCGACACTTCGGGCAGGCATTGTGAAGTAAGTTTAGCACAGATGTTCGGTTTGTCAAGGGGCGGTGGTGAGGATTTCTACAGGCGGGATAAACACCGCCACAGGAGCGGCAGGCAGCTCGGTCGTAAAGCCGTTCCTGCCCCGAAACCTGAAGTAGGTGACCATACCTGGCTTGATCTCTACATCGTATTTGTGTAGGATGCCTGCATAGGCAATCCAAACCTCGTAGATACCGGCAGGCAGGTCGCCCAGGACCATATTTTCCTGATAAGAAAAGTCGCTGACAACTGTGCCGCGGCTGTAGCTCTTCACCGACCAGCGCCGGGAGCCGTCCTTGGCGCGCACGGTGACAAGTTGGTCTTCCAGGGGTTGACCGCTGGTGCTCATCAGGCGCGCCGCCAGGATTCCCCAGCCCTGCGGTGGAGCCAGCCATAATTCCGGGTTGCGGCTGCGGAAGAAATTATTACGCCCCAACCGCACCTCAAAATGCAGGTGGGGACCGGTCACTTTCCCAGTCTGGCCCACCAATCCGATCTGATCGCCTGCCTGTACCTGCTGCCCGTCCACGACATCGATCTGACTCATGTGACCGTACACGGTGAATAATGTCTCGTCCTGGTAGCCGAAATCATGTTTAATCACTACGGCCAGCCCATAGGGGTCGTTCGGATCTTCTACGCCGCGGTACAATCCATAACCGGCAAAATGCACTCTTCCAGAACCGGCTGCCAGTACAGGCGTGCCGGGCGGCGCGGGGATATCGATGCCGGTGTGGACAACATTCGGGAAAAAAACGCCGCCGTAACGGTAATCTGCCAGGGGCCAGTTGACCTCATCGGCGGCGATCGGGCGGGAGAAATAAAAATGATCGAACGGGGTCGGTACCCAGGGAGTTGGGTAAAGCGGCGGTCGCCAGGCCGACACCGCAGGGGGAGCAAGCGTCGGGAAGCTGAAGCGCAGGGGATCTGCAACAGGTGTGGGTTCGTTCGCCAGCATAATCGCTGGCGGATTGGGAATAAAGTCGGCTTTAACCAGAGCCGGCGTGGGGGTAGTGGGTGCATCTGCATCAAGTTCGGCGGTATGGCTGGCTGGGTCGATAGCCCTTGGGGTAGGCTCTTCTGTTTCTTTCTTTAATCCTCGCGAGGGTACCGGCAAACAGCCGCTGCCAGTCAGGATCAGACTGAAAATGACGATCCCGGTCAACACAGCGGGGCGATTGCGCAACCGGAAAGCAAGCAGGATCATGGATTTGATGGCGTGAGGGAGGGGATGCGGCTGGGCCAGGGTGTGCGCGTGGGAGTGGGCGTGCGAGTAGGCCAGCGAGTGGCTGTAGGTGTGTGGGTAGGAGGCAGCACCGGCGTGGGCGTGTGTAACGCCTCGGCGGGATACAATTCGCCCATCGCGCTCTGCCAATCCAACCCCTCGGTGAAGGCATATTCATTGAAGCGCGCTGCGGGGAGCGCAGAACGCCAGGTGACGAGCGCCGGCAGTCGCTGCCAGCCGAAGCTGGCTGCCAGTTCGGTGAAATCGACCCAGAATCCGCCGGGTATCGTGCTGGAGAACGCTCCGCCGTCTTCGTAATGGCGCGGGTCTCCACTGTAGCGAGCATTGAGATTCCAGGGCAGCTCGTGGAGCGGTCTACCCTGTGAGCCGTCCTGGTAGCGCGTTCTAAGATATACGCGCCAGTAGATCTCCGAACCGAAGTCCTCTCGAATTACCAGCATCCAACCGGCATTGATGGGAGCGGGGTTCAAGGCGATGGCCCGGCCTGTGTACAGCCAGTCGCTCAACAATCCGGGGAAGAGCGGCGAGGTGAGCGGGATAAAAGCGTTTTCAAGGGTTGCCAGGTAATCCCAACCGATGCGCTCAGACAACCTGGAGCGCAACGCATAAAAGGTTTCATCCGCCAGATCGCTCAACAGCGGGTAGGGGGCTTCGGTATCTTCCAAATCGACCACTTGCTGCCGCCCAGCGGGGACGCCAGCGCCCCGAGCGATCTCGGTTTTCCAGGCTGGCTCGATGGTCGACTGGGCTGCCAACCACAGCGGCTTGGAGAGAGGAAATGTCAGCTCGGTTGATCCCCAGGCAATCCCCTCCGGTATACCGGGTAATGAAATCGAGGGCAGGGCCATACCAGGACTGTTGGGGATATAACCGGTGAGAAAGGCGCGGTTCGGGGTAGAGAGGGTTGCGATCAGAGCGCCGTTCACGGGGCTCCACACCGGGCGATCACCCGCGCCCAGCATATGGGATTGAGCTCCGGGTTCATCCAGACGCTTGAAAAAGATGCTTTGATATCCAGCCTGGGAGGCAGACCAAGCCAGCATATTCCCGTCCGCTGACCAGGAGGGGTATTTATCTGCCGAAGCCGGGTTGCGGCTGATATTCAAAAAGCGGTCATCGATTCGATCCAGGTCCGCGATCCAGATTTCATGTTCTCCGCTGCGGTTGGAAACAAAGGCGATTTGCCGACCAGCCGGCGACCATACCGGGGCGAAATCAGCCGCAGGGTGGCTGGTCAGGCGGATAGGCTCGCTGGGCGTGTCGATCTGGAGGACGAAGATTTCCAGGTTTTGCTGGGTGGCTGCAGCGCTGCCGCTCTCGGGGCGCGCTTGCCCGTCACGATCGGCTTGTAAATCGGGTGCGACCTCGGTGTACTTGTAAGTCTCATAAACCAGCCACTGGCTATCGGGAGACCAGGAGGGGTGGGCATCGTATTCGGGCGTGGCGGTGATCCGCTGGACTGAGCCGGTGCGCAAATCAAGGATATAGATGTCCCACTGCCCATCCCGGTTGGAAGAGAAAGCCAGGCGAGTGCCATCCGGGTTGGCGGATGGGGTGATATCCTCCCAATTTCCATCGGTCAGGCGGGTGAAGGGCAGAGTTTGCGGGTTATAGGCGAACAGGTGCCGCCCGTTGGCTTCGAGAAGCGAGAGGAAAATCGTGCCGGATTTGAAGGGTGTATCGATTTCAATAGTTACCGGCTGCGCCTGGCTGGGAGGAGCTGTTACCGTAGGGGAGGGCGTCTCTGTCGGACTGGTCACAGGGATAGCGGCAGAGCTGGTCGCCAGATCCAGCGCCGCGGCTGTCACGCTGAGGGTGGAGGCCATAATCTGGCTTTGAGAGGCGGGGGGTACTCTGGGGTAAGCATTCACCATACCGGGTTCAACCTGGGATAACGACCAGGCGGAATTCAAGCGTCCATCGAATTGCAGGTTGAGAAGCAGGATCAGCAGGCTGAGAAATGAAAATAATAACAACCGCCTGATTCTACCCGTGCGGTGGGTTTTCTCTTCTGGAGATTGGCGGGGAGAAGTGCCCATTAGCTCAGTACTTTCCTGGCAGGATTGTAGCACGAGCGCCGCGGTGAGAGGATTAAGGCTGCCTTGCAATAAGCCATCAATCTTGTAAGCTGAAGATGGAGCTTATCCACGTCTAGGGTGAGATTCAATCTTCGAAACCCAGACTGTAAAGCTGGTAATAATGCCCGCCTAATGCCAGCAGTTCGGAATGCGTCCCCTGCTCTACTATTCTTCCGTCCCGGATTACCACGATGAGGTCTGCATTGATCACTGTGGACAGGCGGTGGGCGATCACAAAAGCAGTCCGCCCTTTCAGCAGGCGGGTCAGCGCCGCCTGGATCAGCCGCTCGGTTTGGGTATCCACGCTTGAGGTCGCCTCATCCAGGATCAGGATGCGTGGGTCAGCCAGCAGGGCGCGGGCAAAGGAGATCAATTGCCGCTGGCCTACGGAGAGGAGCATTCCACCTTCTTCAACCGCTGTATCGTAGCCATGGCGCAAATTAATGATAAATGGATGCGCTCCCACCGCTTCGGCAGCCGCCTCGATCTCCGCCTGGCTGGCGTCCAGGCGACCGAATGCGATATTATCCCGGACTGTGCCTGCGAACAGGAAAGGGTCCTGAAGCACGATGCCCATCTGGCGGCGTAAGCTGTTCTGGGTCACCCTACGGATATCTATGCCGTCAATCAGGATGCGGCCCCGGGTGGGATCGTGGAAACGGCTCAGCAGCTTGACCAGGGTTGATTTTCCCGCCCCAGTTTCCCCTACCAGGGCGACCGTCAGCCCAGGTCTGACGTGCAAGTTGATGTCTTCCAGGACGATAGCCGAGTCGTCCGAGTAATGGAAGTTGACGTGATCAAAGCGCACTTCGCCTTTGATTTCGGGTAGTTCTGCTGCGTCTGGATGGTCTTGAACCTCTATCGAGGCATCCAGCAGGCCAAAGATGCGCTCCCCACCTGCCATGACAGACTGAAAAGTGTCGTAGCGGCGACTCAGGTCGCGAATCGGTTCGAAAAATCGATCGATATAAAGGACAAAAGCAACCAGCACCCCCGGGGTGATGGGCGAAGTTGCGCCAAGATTTTCTCCCAGTACGGCAGCTCCCCCTCTCCAGATAACCAGAGCTGTAGCCAGGCTTCCCAACAGCTCGATGACCGAGGGGAAGGCAGCGGCGACGCTGGCAGCGCGCAGGTTGGTGTGCAGGTTGTTGTAATTGACTTCCTGGCTGAAGTGCTTGAAGTTGATCTCCTGGCGGCTGAAAGCCTGCACCACGCGAACGCCGTTGATATTTTCTGCCAGCACCGAGTTCACCCAACTTATCGCCGCTCGCACCTGGCGGTAGTTCTCACGGGCGCGCTTGCGAAAGATGATCGTGACAAGCACCATGAGCGGGAGTACGCTGAAGGTGAGCAGAGTTAGGCGCGTATTCAAAGCCAGCATGGCAATCAAGATGCCTACCAGGGAAAACAGATCGCGGGCGATAGCCAGGACCGCCCAGGTGATAAACTCACGCAATACCCCTACGTCATTGATCACCCGGGTGATCACCCTGCCAACGCTGTAATGGCTGAAGAAACTCAGGGATAAATTTTGCAGGTGTTCAAACAGCCGGTTGCGCAGATCGTATATCATCGAGGTCCCAGCTCGCGCCATGATATTAATCCGGATATAGATGCTTACCCACTGGACGAACGATGCGACCAGGTAAAGCAATACGGCCTGGCGCAGGGCAGGTAGCGAGCCGTCTCGCAGGCCCGAGTCCAGTGCGATCTTGACGAAATACGGGCCGGCCACCGCCGCGCCAGATCCTGCAAACATGAGGAACAGCGAGGCCAGGATCTCGCGCCGGTAAGGTTTAGCGAGCGCAATCAGGCGGCGGGTGACTTTTGGATCGTAACCCTTGGTTAGGATTTCTTCCGGTGAGAGGGCAGCCTGAGCCATAATTTAGCCTGGTCATTATTTCAGGTATCAATACCTTGCGATCTTTCCGAGCGGGGCAGATTTGTTTCAGCTTGAACAAGCATCTCCAGCGCCTGGAAGTCTTGGCGAAACTGATCCTGGTCGCGCAACTGCAGATCGTAGATTTCCCTGTACAGACCTCCAAAAGCAAGGAGCTGGCTGTTCGTGCCGCGCTCGACGATGCGACCTTTATCCATGACCAGGATCAGGTCTGCGCGGCGCACGGTGGACAAACGATGGGCGATGACAAAGGTCGTCCGCCCCTGCATGAGGCGCTCCAAAGCCTGCTGGATCAGGCGTTCGGTATGGGTATCCACGCTGGAGGTTGAGTCGTCGAGGATGAGGATACGCGGGTCCATGAGCAGCGCCCGAGCGATGGCGACTCTCTGACGCTGTCCTCCGGACAGGGTGATGCCCCGCTCGCCAACCATGGTTTCATAGCCGTGGGCAAACTCTGATATAAATTCGTGAGCCGCTGCGGTCTGCGCCGCGGAGCGAATCTCATCCAGGCTGGCATCGGGACGACCGTAGGCGATATTTTCACGGATGGTCGTCGAAAAAAGGAGGGAGGTCTGGAGGACGATTCCTATTTGTCTGCGCAGAGAGGTCAATTCGACCTGGCGCACATCACAGCCATCCACAAGCACCGCTCCTTGAGTGACATCATAAAACCGCGGGATTAAATTAACCAGGGTGGTTTTCCCGGAACCGGTAGGGCCAATCAAGGCGACAACCTGATTTGGTTCCACGGTGAGGTGAATGTCTTCCAGGGCGGGTGCTTTTTCACCTTTGTAGTGAAAACAGACCCGGTCGAACTTCACCCGCCCGGAAAGAGGCGGAAGACAGATAGCCGCAGGTGGGGTTTGGATTTCCAGCTCGTAATCGAGCACTTCATAGGTTCTCTCCACGCCGGCTACTGCCTCACCGGCCATGTTGACCAACCAGGTAAGCTGTTGGGCAGGTTGAGCGAGGAGGAGCAGATAACCATTAAAGGCTACGACTTCACCAATGGTCATCTCTCCGGTTAATACCATCTGCCCTCCGAACCACAGGATCAGCAACGTCCCCAGGGTAACCAGGAAGTTGCTGGAGGGCATGATCCTGGACCACTGGCTGATGACGGCGAGGCGCGTGTTGTACAGCTTGCGGTTCGTCTGGTCAAATCGCTGCATCTCAAACGGCTCGCGGGCGAAAGCGCGCACTACCTGTACGCCGGTGATATTTTCCTGCAGGCGTGAGGAAAGGTCGCCTAAAGCGATATCCACCTCCAGAAATAAGCCCCCGATCTTACGTCCGAAGCTGGTCGTCAGAGCCATCAATGGCAGCATGGGCAGCAAAGCAATGGCAGCCAGACGAGCATTTTCTATGAAGAGCAGGGAAACAATCCCAACCAGCAACAACCCCATGCGGATGAGATCAGCAATCCCATGGCCGGTGAATCTTTCGATAGCGCGCACGTCCTCGATGGTCCGGCTGATTAATTGGCCTGTTTGGGCGTGGTCGTGGAAGGCAAATGGCAGGTGCTGAATATGATGGTACATCTGGTTGCGCAGGTCGTAACCAATCTTCGATGCGATCCACTCGCTCAGATAGCGCTGGAAGTAGTTCATGATGGCGATAGCCACCCCAATAGCAAAGATGAAGGACGCAGCGGTAAAGATAAAACTGGCTTCCCTGCGCTCCAGGCCGATGTCGATCACCTGCCGGATGATCGCTGGGATTGCCAGTTGGGCGGCAGTGGTCATCAACAACAGCAGCAACGATAGCAAGATCTGCCATTTATATTTGCTAATGAAGGGGCGCAGGCGCCAGAGGCGTTTCATATTGAAAAATTCGTGGTTGCCTGGTCCACAATTAAACGTTTTCGTTCACCTGGTGGGATAAGTGCGCTCTGCTCCTGGTCGGGGAGTTTTTCATCGTAAAAAAGAATCGCGGTTAGCTGATACTCTCCGGCAGTCTCCCGGCTGCGCAGGTGCATGGTGAATTCCATTTTGGGGCTGATCGTTTCGATGATACTTACATTGGCCACTTCTTTTCCGGAATCGTCCGTGATGAAAACGTCGCTGTTAGGTCGCTGCTGGAAGGGTGTGATCTCCAGGTAAACACGCACCCGGCGATTATCCTGCCAGGGCTCCGCGCGCAACTGTGTTATGCGCACCTCGTCGGGAGGTAAGGGTATGGCAGTGGGGTCGGTAAAAAATATATCCAAGGAAGCACTCCAAATCGACAAACAAGGAATTATTATAACTTACCGCTCGATGGATATCCGGGGAAACAAGAGACGCCTGCTGATAACTCACTGCAACAGGCGTCGAAAAATGACGGTTTAAACAATTCGGGTGAGCGGACTTTCCCGCTAACCGGACGGGGTGCTCGCCATCTCTGCTACATCCCTGCCATATAAGCCAGCCCAACAGTTCCTGGACCGGCATGCGTGCCTACGGCTGGACTTACTTCTGAAAATATATTTTCTACGGAATTCAATCTCTCGTTAGCCAGGGAGAGAATTACTTTGGCGTCCTCGTATGCGTTAGCATGTAAGGTCGCCAGGCGGACGGGAGATTTGCCGGCAACTCGCTCTTCTAAAATTTCAACCAGGCGGAGCAACGACTTTTTGCGCGTCCGCACTTGCTCCACTGGCTCGATCCTCCCATCTTTCAATTCCAGGATGGGCTTGATTTTCAGCGCTGTTCCAAGGAAACGCTTTCCTCCACCGATGCGCCCACCGCGGTGTAAAAACTCCAGCGTATCTACGGCAAAGATTACGCCGGTGTGTTGGGAAGCCTTTTGAGCAAGTTGCACGCATTCAGCCATGCTGGCCCCTTCCTGAACAGCTTTGGCCACGGTCAAAACCTGGAAACCAAGAGCCATAGCCACAGACTTGGAGTCTACAATCTCTATCGGGGCGTGAGGGAACAACTCGCGCGCCTGGACCGCTGAATTGATCGTGCCAGAGAGTACGTCCGAGATCAAAATAGCCAGGATTTCATGCTCTTCTTCCAGCAAGCGGCGGAAAATTTTCTCAAAGGAGGCAATTGTAGCCTGTGATGTGGATGGCATGACGGAAGCCGTTTTTAAACGCTCGTAAAATTCACTGGGTTGGATATCCACACCGTCTTCATAGGTTTTATCCCCCCAAATCACCACTTGAGGAGCCACGCTGATCTCGTATTTCTCAACCAAATCAAGCGGCAGATACGCTGTGCTATCCGTAACAATAGCAATTTTAGACATACCTCCTCCTTTAGCCGATGGGATAGATGGAATAACCTCGGATAGACATCATACCGGTTGCAAAATGTTATAACCCGAGGACAGCCGCAAAGTTACGAACCTAAATGATCCTTGACGCTTCATCCCTTCCATACTAAAATGCAGTGCTATGTTTGAGAACCTGACCCAGCGGTTGGATAATATTTTTCATCAGCTTCGCAGGCGCGGCAAGCTTTCGGAAAAGGATGTGGACGCCGCCATGCGTGAGGTCCGCCTGGCGCTGCTGGAGTCGGATGTTAACTATGCAGTCGTCAAGGATTTTGTTCAACGCATTCGGGAGCGCTCTATAGGTTATGAAGTATCCAGAGCCCTGAATCCCGGGCAGCAGGTGGTTAAGATCGTTCACGAAGAATTGATCTCCACCCTGGGAGCGCCAGATCGCTTGAATCTTTCGGGTCCAAAACCCAGAGTTCTAATGCTCGTCGGGCTGCAAGGCTCAGGTAAGACCACCGCGGCCGGGAAGTTGGGGCGTTACCTGCGCTCTCAAGGCGAGCGGGTGCTCCTGGTAGCCTGCGACCCGTATCGCCCGGCAGCCGTGCGCCAGCTTGAAACACTCGGCGAGCGGTTGAACATCCCCGTGCATTATGAGGCCGGGGTAAAACCGCCGGAGCTGGCTGCCAGGGCTTTTACGCACGCTCAAAAAGGCGGGTACAGCGCGATCATTCTGGATACCGCGGGCCGCTCACAGTTGGATAATGAGCTGATGGAGGAGCTGCGCGCCATCCAAAAACGGGTGAATCCTGTCGAATCCCTGCTGGTGGTGGATGCGATGATCGGTCAGGAGGCGGTCAACATCGCCAGCGGTTTTCGGGATGTGGTGCCTCTGACCGGCTTGTTTATGACCAAGATGGACGGCGACGCCCGCGGTGGGGCGGCGATCTCTATCCGCTCGGTGACCGGAGTGCCGATCAAGTTTCTGGGGACTGGCGAAAGCCTGGAGGCGATCGAGGCTTATGATCCGGATCGTTTGGCTTCGCGCATCCTGGGCATGGGTGACGTGATCGGCCTGATCGAGCGAGCTGAAGCGGCTTTTGACCAGGAGCAGGCGCAAAAGCAAGCGGAAAAACTGATATCCGGTGAATTCAGCTTACAGGATTTTGCCGATCAACTGCGCCAGTTGCGTAAACTAGGTCCTCTGGGTCAGCTCCTGGATATGATGCCCGGTGGGATGGGGAAAATGGCGCGCCAGATCAACCCCCAGGACGCCGAAAAACAGGTCAAAATGACCGAGGCGATCATCAATTCGATGACCCGGCTTGAGCGGAACAAGCCGGATATCCTCAACGCCAGCCGCAGGCGGCGCATTGCCCGCGGCTCGGGGACCGAAGTGCAGGACGTAAACCGCCTGATCAAGCAGTACCGCGAGGCGCAGCGCCTCTTTAAGACACTCAAGAAGTCGGGCCGGCGTGGAATTCCACACCTGTTCGGATAACAAACATATTTAGGAGAAGGTTATGGTTCGTATTCGTTTGCGCCGTGTTGGAGGTAAAGGACAGCCCAGCTACCGGATCGTAGCTGCGGACAAAGAAAGCCCTCGCGACGGTCGTTTTTTAGAAATCCTGGGTTTTTACAACCCGCGAACAAATCCAGCCACGATCCAGCTCAGTGAAGATCGTATTTACGAGTGGTTGAGCAAAGGCGCTCAGGCGAGCGAATCGGTCGCCATGCTGTTCAAGTCTGCCGGATTGCTGGACCGGTACGAGCGCTATAAGAATGGCGAGGCAGTGGAGGTTCTCCTGGAAGAGGCTGCCGCTGCCGAAGCTGCGCAGAATATCAGCGCCAAGACCCGCCAGGATGCGATGCCGAAGGGCAAGTAATCCAAAATAGAGTTTACCTCGTTTCAAACCGTGCACTTCTCGGTGGGAGGCCATCTTGAAAGAATTAATTGAATTCATTGCCAACTCGCTGGTCGACGACCCGACTCAAGTATACGTCACCCAAATCCAACGCGGCGTATCGCATCAATTGCATTTGCACGTGGCGAAGGAAGACATGGGCCGTGTGATCGGGAGAAATGGTCGCGTGGCGAACGCCATGCGCCTGCTCTTACGGGTGGCGGCCGCGAAAGAGGGAAAACGGGCAAACCTGGAAATTGAAGAACCGAGATGAGCGCAGCAAAAGGTTCTCAACGATCTCAAGAGCCTGCAGGCTCGCCGGAAGTGGGCGAGCCTGCCTTCGTAGTAATTGGAAAGCTGCGACGTCCGCATGGTCTTCTCGGCGAAATCTTCATGGAAGTCCTAACCGACTTTCCGGAACGCATCCAGCCCGGCATGGTGGTTTTTATTGACGAGGACCACCAACCAGAGCGCATTCGCAATTGCCGGAGGCATAAAGAAGGGCTGTTGATTGCTTTTGAAGGCTGCGGCGGCCCTGAATGTGCGGGCGTTTTTCGCAACCGCATGGTGTATATCGAAACGGATACAATTCCAGATCTACCTGAAGGTGAATACTACCACCATCAAATTATCGGCATGCGGGCGGTCTTGGAGAGCGGCGAGCATTTGGGGGTAGTCACCGGGATATTGGAGAGCGGGGCGCATGATATTTGCGTTGTGCGCATGGAAAATGGCGAGGAAGTCCTCCTGCCGGTGATCGATGCCGTGATTCCAGAGGTCGAGCTGGCGAAGAAGCAGATCGTCGTCCGCCTGATGCCCGGCTTGCTGCCAGACAGCCAGGATGCCGCCCTTTGACAGCTTGACATACGTAAAAAACGTATGGTATTCTGAGGGCTGGCATATTCTGATATGAGCGTCTGGATTAGGGAAAATATTGAACGAACCCAAATTGTATTGGGTAGGATTTAACCTGGTCAGGGGGATCGGCGCGGCGCGCATGCAAGCGCTGATCAACCATTTTGGGGACGTGGTTTCAGCCTGGCACGCACCAGGCGAAGCGCTCAGAGCCGCGGGTATCGGGTCCAAAGTCGTCGAGAACTTTCTCCAGGTGCGGTCGAGTGTGGATTTGGAGAGGATATGGCAGGGAATCCAGGCGAAAGATATCCAGGTGTTGATCTGGGATGACCCGGAGTACCCTGTTCGGCTCAAAGAAATCGAACTGCCCCCGCCGGTATTGTATGTTCGCGGCGGCCTGCTCCCGGAGGATGAATGGGCGATTGCCATCGTCGGCACCCGGCGCCTCACTCCCTACGGGCGGCAGGTGACCACAGAGATCGCCGGCATGCTCGCCAGGAGCGGGGTCAGCGTGGTGAGTGGTCTGGCTCGCGGCATCGACGGCGTGGCGCACAAAGCCGCATTAGAAGCCGGAGGCCGCACCCTGGCGGTATTGGGCAGCGGCGTTGACCGGATTTACCCGCCCGAGCACCGCCTCCTGGCTGGCGATATCCTGCGCCACGGGGCGCTGCTCAGCGACTACGCCCCTGGGACGCCCCCCGATGGCTTGAATTTCCCACCCAGAAACCGGATCATCGCCGGGTTATCCCTGGCGGTTGTGATAGTCGAAGCGGGAGAGAGCAGCGGCGCGTTGATCACTGCCACGTTCGCAGCCGACCAGGGTAGAGATGTGTTTGCCGTGCCGGGGAGCATCACCGCTCCACAGAGCCAGGGGACGAACAGGTTGATCCAGCAGGGGGCGCGGCCGCTGTTAGATCCCGCCGAGGTGCTGGAAGCGTTGAACCTGACGCGCGCCCAACTGCACCGCAGCGCCCGGAAAGAACTGCCGGCAGATGCGACCGAGCAGCGCTTGCTGAGCGTGCTGAGCCAGATGCCCATTCACGTGGATGAAATTTCCCGCCAGACCGAGTTGCCCATCGAAAAGGTAACCGCCACCCTGACCATGCTCGAGCTGAAAGGGCTGGCCCGGCAGGTGGGCGCGATGAATTACATTTCTGTACGTGAGCTTGGCGACGATTATCGAGTAGAATAATTGTGATTAACTAGGTGAAGGATGTTTGAGCATTATTATGCAGTCATCATGGCCGGAGGAGGCGGCACCCGCCTGTGGCCTCTCTCCCGCAAAGCGCGACCCAAACAGATGTTGAGGCTTCTCGAAGAGCGCAGCCTGTTTCAAACTTCGGTGGAGCGGCTCAAGGGATTGTTCCCACCGGAACGAATTTTGGTGGTTACTGTGGCGGAGCAGGCGGCAATCTTGCGAGAACAGAGCCCCTCGATTCCAGCGGAGAATTTCCTGCTCGAGCCGATGCCGCGCGGCACCGCTTCGGTTATTGGGTTTGCCGGGATTGTCCTGAGACAGCGCGACCCCCAGGCGGTAATGGCTGTGCTCACTTCGGATCATTTTATTGGGAACGAGCAGGGTTTTCGAGAACTGCTGAGGACCGCATACAAAGTGGCTCGTGATGGCCACCTGGTTACGCTGGGGATTACCCCGACCTATCCCGCAACGGGATATGGATATATCCAACAGGGTGTAAAGCTCGGCGATTATGGTGGCAGGGAAGCGTATCGGGTTATTCGGTTTAAAGAGAAACCGGACGAAGAGCATGCCAGGGAAATGCTGGCGGCTGGCGATCATGCGTGGAATTCTGGCATGTTTGTCTGGCGCGTCGAGCAGATTCTGGATGAGTTTGCCGATCAAATGCCTGAACTGCACCTCCAGTTAAGCGAGATTGGGGAGGCCTGGGGCACCTCCGCCCAGGCTGAGACGCTTGCGCGAGTCTGGCCGCAAATAAAACCTGAAACCATCGACTATGGGATCATGGAAGGCTCCATAAATGCGGCGGTCATCCCGGCGGGCAACCTGCACTGGAATGATGTGGGTAGTTGGGATTCGCTTTTCGATGTGCTGCCAGGAGATGCGCAGGGGAATATCGTCATGGGTGGGCAACATATCGGTTTAGATACGCGCCAATCGCTGGTATACGTGAATCAAGAGCATCGCCTGATCGTCACGATTGGCGTTGAAGACCTGGTTGTGGTCGATACCGGGGATGTGCTGCTGGTTTGCCGCAAAGACCAGGCTCAGAAAGTTCGCCACATTGTCAGCCAGTTAAAAACGGAAGATATGAGTTATATCTGACCAGGAGGTTATTTTTGTTGGAAGCTTATTGTTTTAAGTGCAAGACAAAACGCGAGGTGAAGGATCCAATTGCCACGTTTAACAATGCAGGTTCACCGGTGACCCGCGGCGTCTGTCCAGTGTGCGGCACGATTTTGTTTCGCCTGGGGCGGACCGAAGCACACCAAGGTCTGCAAGCGCCACAAAAAACCAATAGATCCGGAAAATTGGTGATCGTCGAGTCGCCAGCCAAAGCGCGCACGGTGGGACAATTTTTATCCAAAGAGTATACGGTAAAAGCTTCGGTTGGGCATGTGCGTGATCTGCTGAAGTCCCAATTATCCGTGGATGTGGAGAACGATTTTGCACCCAAATACCGCGTCCCGAAAGAAAAGAAAGAGGTCGTCAAGGAGCTGAAAGCTGCGGCACAAAAAGCTGAAGAGGTGTACCTGGCAACCGATCCCGATCGCGAGGGGGAAGCGATCGCCTGGCACCTGGTGGAGGCTGCCCAAATCAAGCCAGGCAACCCACGACGAGTCGTGTTTCACGAGATCACGGAGCAAGCTATCGCCGAAGCGTTTTCGCACCCGCGAGAGATCAATATGGACCTGGTGAACGCTCAACAGGCTCGCCGGGTTCTCGACCGGCTGGTTGGTTATAACCTCAGCCCGCTTTTATGGCGTAAGATCCGCGGTCGGCTTTCCGCTGGACGGGTTCAATCGGTGGCTTTGAAGCTGATCGTCGATCGTGAGCGTGAGATTGCTGCCTTCGTGCCGGTGGAATATTGGACGATAGAAGCCGAACTCTTGCCCGAAGGCGGTAAGGTATCCTTCATTGCAAAATTAGTGAAGGTAGACGGGCAAGAGCCACAGCTTAACCATGAGGCGGAGGTTAAACCGATCCTGGTAGATATGGAGAGGGCTGCCTACGCGATCGATAAGATCAAGCGCGGCGAGCGCCGGCGCAGTCCCGCGGCGCCATTCATCACCAGCACACTTCAGCAGGAGGCCTCCCGGCGGCTCGGTTACACCACCCGCCGGACGATGGCCTTGGCTCAACAGCTTTATGAGGGTATTGAGCTGGCCGAAGGCGGGAATGTGGGCTTGATCACTTACATGCGCACCGATTCCACCAATATCTCGGAGCTGGCCCAACAAGAGGCGCGCCAGTTTATCGCCACCCGCTTTGGCAAGGAATTTTTGCCCAAAGAAGCCCCCAAATATAAGACCAAGGTGCGTGCGGCTCAGGAAGCCCATGAGGCGATCCGTCCGACTTCCGTGCTGCGCCAGCCCGAGGCGATCAAAGAATTTTTGAATCGGGATCAATACCGTCTGTACCAACTGATCTGGCAGCGTTACGTCGCCTCTCAGATGACTGCGGCGATCTTCGACACATTGACCGTCGAGGTTTTAGGGAAATCGGCCGCGAGGGCGTATTTATTGCGCGCCTCCGGCTCGACGGTGCGCTTCCCTGGCTTCCTGACGGTTTACGAGGAAACCCGGGATGAAGATCAAAAGGAGGAGGAGAACGGGGAGACGCGCATACCCGCGGGCATTTCAGAAAATCAGGCGCAGAAGCTTGTCAGGCTGATTCCCGAACAACACTTCACCCAACCGCCGCCGCGCTACACCGAAGCCAGCCTGGTGCGAACCCTGGAGGAAAATGGCATCGGCAGGCCATCCACCTATGCGCCCACTATGTCCACCCTGCAGCAAAGGGGCTACGTGGAGCGGGATGGCAAGCGCCTGCTGCCCACCGAAACAGGGATCCTGGTCAACGATGTGATCAGCGATCATTTCCCGAATATTGTGGATACCAGCTTTACTGCGAACATGGAGGCCGATCTTGACCGCATCGCTTCTGGCGGGCAGGACTGGGTAGAGACGGTGAGAAATTTCTATGATCCATTCGCCGAGCAGGTGGCGCGAGCGGAGCAGTTGATCCCCGAGATGAAAACTGGCCCTGAGCTTATCGGGAGAAAATGTCCGCTGTGCGGGCATGAGCTGGTGATCCGCTGGGGAAGATATGGCAAGTTCATCAGTTGCGGCAATTTCCCGGAATGCCGCTACACCGAAGCCTGGCTGGAGAAGCTGGGCGTATCCTGTCCGAAAGATGGCGGCGACCTGGTCGAACGCAAGACGCGCAAAGGCCGAGTTTTTTACGGGTGCGCTAATTATCCGAACTGCGATTTCACCTCGTGGAAGAAACCGCTGGCAAAACCTTGTCCAGAGTGCGGTGGTTTGCTGGTGGTTGCCGATAAACGGAGCGCTCAGTGCATCCAGTGCGAGCAGATTTATCCACTCGATGAGGTCACCCCGGAGGAAGTATCCCAACCGGCATAGATCTTGCACCGTGAGGCGAAAATTGACTGGCAAACTGCACGAGATGATGATAGAATATTTGTGCGAGTATGCCAAACGCAGATCTCACAACGCAAGATTCAAATTGAGTTATGGAGAGAAAAATGGACGCCATTCGGGAACAATTCAATAAACCCCTGGTCATGGGGGCCGCTGGTGTAGTGGTAGGCCTTATTCTGGGTATCATCTATGGATGGCTGATCGATCCTGTCGAGTGGACAGACGCCGCGGTAGTGCACCTGCGCCAAGACCTGCAGGCAGAGTACTTACGCATGGCGATCGAGTCGTACGCGCAAAATCCGGATGCTCCCCTGGCGATCAAGCGCTTCGGAGACCTGGGCGAGAACGGAGACGAGCTGCTGGAGGCCGTTGCCGTCGAGCCTAAAAATTTGAGCATTGATACCATCCGGGCGTATGGAGCTACCGTACAGGCTCAGCTTCCGCTGGGGGCAGGAGAAACGCCCACTGATGCTGGCAGCGAGGCTGAAGGAGCAGCGGCAGGTCGGGGTGTTTTGGGTTGGCTGCTGCCCGTGATGTGCGTGGTCATCCTCGGCGTGGCGGGCGGCGCGGTTTATGTGCTCTACGGCAAAGAGCTGATCGCCAGATGGCGGTCGGGCACGGCGGCTTCCGAGTCAGGCGGGGAAGCCAGCCGGGCAGGGCAGAAGTATGAATGGACCGACTTTACGGCTATGGGCGAAGAACCCCCATTGTTCCAATTCCTCTCATCTTACCAGATCGGGGACGACCGCTTCGAACACCAATTCGACATCGAATCACCCTCCGGCGAATTTTTAGGCTCATGTGGGATTGGCATCCTGGAAACGCTTGGCGTTGGTGAGCCCAAGAAGGTCACTGCTTTCGAGGTGTGGCTCTTCGAAGCCAAATCGGCCCAAACCGATACGAAGGTATTGATGAGCGCGCACGCCTACCTCAACGAAGGGATTCGCAAAAAACTGGAGGGCAAGGGGGAGCTGGTGCTCGCCGAGCAGGGCAGCGAGCTCGTCATGCAGACCAATTCCTTGCGCATGATCGGGCGGGTGGTGGATATGAGTTATGCTCCGAACGCGCTGGCTGCCGACGGGGTCTTTGACCATTTGATCCTGGAAAAATCTGTCTGGCAAAAAGCCAGCGCCTGAGAAAAAGCTGTCTCCGTGCGGGCTGCTGCCCACACAGAGACCTTTGTGACTGCACATCTGCCTCCCCCGATTCGGGGGAGGTCTTTATTCGATGCTTACGATAGAAAGGTAAATTGTGCCGCCGGGGGTCTGTACGCTGATCTTTTCTCCTACCCGGTGACCGATGAGAGCCTGACCGATAGGCGATTCATACGAGATACGCCCATTGCGCGGATCAGCTTCTTTTGGTCCGACCAGATGGAAAGTCTCAGGGTCGTAATCCCCCTCCTGGACTGTAACCCTGGCCCCGATCTCTATCTTATCCTTGTTCCCATTATTTTCAGCGATGATGATGGCGTTCTTAAGCAGGTATTCCAGCTCCTGAATGCGACCTTCGAGGAAGCTTTGATCCTCCTTGGCTTTGTGATAATCGGCGTTCTCGGATAAGTCGCCTTGCTGGATCGCAGCCCGCAGGCGCCTAGCCAGTTCATCTCGAGCTGGCCCCGCCAGCTCTTCAAGCTCGGCTTTCATGCGGGCGGCTCCCTCAGCGGTCAGGTAGACCGGGTCGTTCATAAAATACTCCACTTACGGTTAAAAAAATTTCTGGGATTTTGCACGGGAAATCCCAAATATGAGTTATTTTACCAGATTTTGTTAAGGGTTTCAGGGCTTCGTAGAGGGGTCGAATAATTTGTTGTATTCGTCCACCGCAAAGCGATCGGTCATACCGGCGATATAGTCGCAGATGATGCGTTCCAGGCCGCGCGTGCCAATATCCTCCTGGATGTGGCGGGGGAGCATCTCGGGCTCGCGCTGGTAAGCGAAGAAAAGTTCGCTGATGATGCGCTCCGCCTTCATCGCCATGCGCACCACCCGGTGGTGGCGGTAAAGATGGGTATATAGAAAATCTTTCAGCTCCCGGTTGCGTCGGTGCATATCCTCGCTGTAACCGATCACGTTGTACGCCAGGCGCTGAAGTTCTTCAACGGATTTGACCTGGCTTTCGAGCAGGCGCTGGTGGGTAGCGTGAATTAAATCGGTCACCTCCATACCGATCAGACGGCGGATCAGCCGATGGCGAGTCAGCTCATCGAATTCACCACCACGCCACTCAACGCTTTTCACCAGGATTTCCCACAGCGTGACCCCGGAGAGCATGTGGGGGGTGATCATGCCCGAGCGGAGGCCATCATCCAGGTCGTGGGTGGTGTAAGCCAGCTCATCGGCGGCGTTGGCGATCTGGGCTTCCAGGTGGCCGCGCAGTTCAGGGTTGTAGTCGCTGGCGTCGGCGACATCGTACTCGGATTCGTGCTTCACGATCCCTTCTCGAACCTCCCAGGTCAGGTTCAGGCCGGGGAAATCCGGGAAGCGGCGTTCCAGCTTGGTGACAATCCGCATAGACTGTTTGTTGTGGTCGAAGCCGCCGTAGTCCTTCATCAGGCGGGCCAGGGCGACCTCGCCGGAATGACCGAAAGGGGGGTGACCCAGGTCATGCGCCAGGCAAATAGCCTCCAAAAGGTCCTCATTGGCCCCCAGGGCGCGAGCGATAGTGCGCGCGATCTGGGCTACCTCGAGCGTGTGGGTCAGGCGGGTGCGGTAGTAATCGCCCTCGTAGTTGATGAACACCTGGGTTTTATATTCCAGGCGGCGAAAAGCGGTCGTGTGCAGGATGCGGTCGCGATCGCGCTGGAAGGTCGTGCGGTATTCGGGTTCGTCATCCGGGTATTCGCGACCTTTCGTGTTCTTGCTGCGGATGCCATACGGCGCAAGGGTCTGGTCTTCGATAGTTTCGAGTTGGGAGCGGGTGATTATCATGGGGTCGTGATTAGTGCTCAGTCAGTCGAGTTTGCTGTTGTAATGATAACACGTGGACCATCAACTTGCAGAGTCGATCATCTGGCTCTCCGGGTCAAGCGCGCAGGACGGTGCCGATATTTTCCCCGCTCAAAGCGCGGACGACATCGCCGGGCTGATCGCCGGAAAAGATGAGCACTTCCAGCCCGGGGATCTGTATGGCGAGCTGCAGGCTCTGCTGGACTTTACTCAGCATCCCCCCGGTGACATCGTCGGCGCGCGAGCCTGAAAGCGCAGGCGTGATCTCTGCAAGGTTGGCGGGTGTGATCAAGTCGAACATCCGGGAGCAAACGGGGTAATCTGCCCACACCCCGGCTTCCAGCCCGGCGAGCAGGACCTTCCCAGGCTCGAGCTGGTAAGCCAGATATCCGAATAGATCCTCGGTGGAAAGGATGGTGCCGCCGCGCACTGTATCGAAGATGACATCCCCATGGATCAGCGGAACCAGCCCGGCTTGCAAGGCAGCTCTCAGCGGCGCAGTGTCCCAACTTTCGACCCGACCATCTTCAGCAATTACGGAGCTGGAAGGGTGAATGACTATCGCGGGCAAACCAGCCTCTTGAAGGGCGAGGGCTACATGGTGGCTGAGGGTGGCGGCCTCACGCCATACCTCGACAAAGCCGCGCCAATCGGCTGGAGTATGCACGCCCTGGCGGGTGCGGTATTTCTTGGCAGTCACGTGTCCAAAGGAGCCAGCGCCGTTGCCCAGGACGAGCCTTAACCCCGGGTTATTGTAGTATGCTACCGCGATTTCATCAGCCAGGCGTTCTAGCGTCTCTTTCCGCAGCGTGCGCGCCCGGGTTTTTTCAGTGATCAACGATCCGCCCAATTTAAGGAACAGCAGGGCGCCGCTTGTGGGGGTCAGTGGTTCCATCATGCTGTCAGGCCTGGGCCTCCACCTGCGAGATGATCGTGCGCCGCGCCCCGGCTGCTGCCAATCCGAGGCGTATGCGTGCGGCGCTTTCGGCAGTCGCCAGGGCGATCATATTCCCGCCGCGCCCGCCGCCAGACAGCTTGGCGCCCAACGCGCCCGCCTTTCGGGCGCACTCCACCAGCCGGTCCAGCTCCTGGCTGGAAACGCCCATCTTGCACAGGAGGGCGTGATTGAGGTCCATCAGCGCGCCGCACCTTTCGGTCTGACCGTTTTCCAGCGCCGAGCGGGCTTCCTGAACGAGCGCGCCGATTTCGTTGAAGATGCTCTCATAATGCTCCGGGTCAGACTGCCAGGCCTGGCGCACATCCCCTACCGTATTGGCGGTTGGGCTGAGGATGCCCGTATCGCCGAATACCAAGGTGAAGGGAATAGGAACACGAAGCATCTCAATCGGCTGGCCGCGCACGAAGTACACCGCTTGGGCGAACGTTACCACGCTGTTATCGATCCCGGAGGGAGTGCCGTGATAAAGCTTCTCGACCTGATAAGCCAATTCGGATACCTGCTCGAGTGGCAAATGCTTTCCCAGGAATGCGGAAAACGCCCGAATCAGGGCGACGGAGACGGCTGTCCCGGAACCCAGTCCGGCGGCCAGGGGGATGGTCGAGGTGATGCGCACCTTGCAGGCAGGAGCGCCTTTCAGCTCGAGATGGGTGAGAACCAGGCGGATGCACACAGCCAGGGGATGGTTAGCGGGCAGGCTGTGCAGATCTGCATCCAGACCGATGGCCGGCGCCTGGATGTGGATTGTTCCGGGCAGCAATTTTGGGGATGGGGTGAGGATGACTTTTGCCTGCACCTGCCTTATCGGCACTGCGATGGCTGGTTGTCCGTATACGACAGCGTGTTCGCCTAACAATATGGCTTTACCGGGGGCGGAGGCAATAAAGGCGGGCATAATGGGATGTGATCCTGAGCCTGGGAAAACCAGGCCCTGTTTGCAGGCTTACCCTATAAGCCAGCGGGCGGGAAGATGTAAAAGATCAGCAGGACAGAAAATCCCCACAATAAAATTGTAATCTGCAGGGGTCTATCCGAAAAGACGACTTCCTCCGGTGCTCCGCCAGAATGCTTGACCTGGATCAAATACAGGTAGCGAAAGATCCCATAAAGTACGAAAGGGATGGTTAACATCATGATGTGATTATCGGGCAGGTTGGGGGCGGAAAAGGTGTACAGGCTGTAGGCAATAATGGTCGTGCCCGAGACGATAGTGATAAATTGATCGAGGAGCGGGATGGTATAGCCGTCGAGCACTTTGCGGTGAGCGTTTGCGCCGTCGGCCAAGAGCGCCAGTTCAGCCCGGCGTTTCCCAAACCCTATATACAGCGACCCTAAGGTGGTCACCACGTACAACCAGGGTGAGAAACGGGATACAGTGATAATGGTCACCCCTGCAGCGACCCTCAAGACGAAGCCCAGGGCTATAGAGATCACATCCAGCAAGGGGACGTGCTTGATCCATTTCGAGTAAGCCAGGTTGAGGGCTAAATATCCGCTGGAGACCAACCCGAAAGCGAAGGAAAGCCTGAAAGCTAAGGGGAGCAGAGTAATGATGAGCAAAAAGGAGACCAGCCCGGCGACCCCGATCGGTAGCTGCCCCGAGGCGATCGGGCGCTTGCGCTTTTCCGGGTGCATGCGGTCGGCTTCCACGTCAGCAACATCATTGATCAGGTAGACCACCCCCGAGAGCAGGCAGAAAATGACAAAGCCTTCAATAGTGCGCAGGATCTCGGGCAGGTGAGAGGGGGTAAGCTGGCGGTCGAAGACCAGCGCCGCGAACAGCACCAGGTTTTTTATCCACTGACGCGGCCGCATGGCCTTGAAGATGGCAAACAGTGTTTTCATCGTAGCGCTGGGCAATGATAGCACGAGATGGATGAGCGGAAAAGGGGAGGGCTCCTTTTAACTTCGTTAGTTGCGGGTTCCTTTTCGTGTTAAAATAGCCCCATCCTGGATCGGTGGTCGTCGCAGGGTGATCCTGCGGCGGCGTCGGGCAGTTGACTGATATAGTATCATCCTGCGCCAAAGCCTGGGAGCTGCCCGTCGAAAAGTGCCGCCGTTCTTAGCCTGGCAGCAAGGAGTGACGCCGATCCATGATCCTCTGGAAAGACTACCATCTTGCCCATAGCATCCGCGATGCATTGGAGACCCTGGCGAACGCCCCCGGGCCTGCCAGGTTGGTCGCCGGTGGGACAGATCTGCTGCTGGATTTACAGCAAGGTCGTCACCCGCCGGTACATACCCTTGTCGATGTCAGCCAGGTCCCCGAGATGGCCAGGATCGAGATTTGCCGGGACCGGCTGTACATCGGCGCGGCTGCACCCCTGACTCAAATCGTCGCCTCTCCATTGGTGAGGGAGCACGCCGCAGCGCTGGTCGAGGCTGCTGGACTGATCGGTGGACCCCAGGTGCGCAACACGGCCACGCTGGGAGGGAACGTCGCCCACGCCCTGCCCGCTGGAGACGGCACCATCGCGCTTCTCGCCCTGGACGCCCAGGCTGAGGTCGCAGATGCGAATGGAAGACGTCTGCTGCCTTTGGCAGACCTCTTTCTGGGACCCGGTCGCTCGGCACTCTCGCCGCGGGCAGAGGTGCTGGTCGGGTTTCACCTGCCCCTGCGATCCCCTCACGAAGGTTCGGCTTTCCGGCGGGTCATGCGCCCCCAGGGCGTGGCGATTGCCATCCTGAACCTGTCTGCCTGGATACAAAGGCAGGGGGAGGTGATCGGGGAGGCACGCCTGGCGGTTGGCCCCTCCGGACCTACCCCCAGTCGCAGCCGGGAAGCCGAGAACGTTTTACTAGGCAGACCGCTAAACTCGGATACCATCGAGCTTACGGCGCGAGCCTTGTTAGCCGAAGCCAGCTTTCGCACCAGCCCGCACCGGGCGACCGCAGAATACCGCAAACGTATGGCCAATGTTTTATTGAGCGAGGTTTTATTCGCTGCCTGGGAGAGATCGGCGGCTCAAGTGAAAATCAATGAGGTATTGCGATGAAACTGACAGTGAATGGCATCCTTAGGTCAATTGAAGTGAGGCCGAGCGAGATGTTATCCGACTTGCTGCGCGAGCGCCTGAACCTGACCGGCACTAAGATCGGCTGCAACGAGGCAGAATGCGGGTCCTGCACGGTGCTGGTTAATGGGGAACCAGTGCTCGCCTGCACCTATCCGGCTGCCAAAGCCCAGGATAAGCACGTGCTGACCATCGAGGGATTGGCTGAGGTGGCATCTGCCCATCAAAGCCAGAGAGAGGCAGGGCAGGCAGAGCTTCATCCGCTGCAGCAGGCTTTTATCCGTCACGGGGCGGTGCAATGCGGGTTTTGCATCCCGGGGCAGATCATGACTGCTTACGCCCTCTTGCAGCGCAACCCGGCTCCAACGGAAGATGATATCAAATACGCATTGAAGGACACCCTGTGCCGCTGTGCAGGTTACCCCTCCATCATCCGGTCGGTTCAAGAGGCAGCCCAGGTAATGCAGAGCCAGACGGCAGCAGGGCTCGAGCCGAACATCGCCGGGATCACGGATGAATTTAAAGTCGTTGGCAGGCTGCAGAATCGACCGGATGCGCGCGAAAAAGTGACCGGTCTGGCGGTGTTCAGTGATGATTTGAAATTTCCTGGGATGCTGCACGCCCGGGTAAAGTGGGCCGGCGTGCCGCACGCGATTGTCACCCGGATCGATGTCGATAAGGCGCGCCATTTGCCCGGCGTGGTCGCGGTCCTGACCGCTGCGAATATCCCCGGCGAAATCAACCACGGTCTGGTAATTTACGACTGGCCTGCCCTGGTTGGCGTTGGTGAGCGCGTGCGCTACGTGGGCGACGCGATCGCCCTGGTGGCTGCCGAGAGCAGGGAGATCGCCACGCAGGCGCTGGAGCTCATCGAAGTGGATTACGAACAGCAGCCGGTAGTCTCCAACCCCGTGCTAGCCCGCGAGCCAGACGCACCCGCACTGCACCCCTCGGGCAACCTGCTCAAGCATATCAAGGTTCGGAGAGGTGATATCGAGGCAGGTTTTCGGGACGCCGAAGTGGTCCTGGAGCACACCTTTCACACTGCGATCACAGAACACGCCTTTTTAGAACCAGAGTGCAGCATTGCCCGCCCGCTGCCCGATGGGCGGATGGAGATCTACGTGGGCTCGCAAATCCCTTATTCCGACCGGCACCAGGTCGCTCGCGCCCTGAACTGGCCTGAAGAGCGCGTCCGGATCGTGGGTCAGCTCATGGGTGGAGGTTTTGGGGGCAAGGAGGATATTGCCGGCCAGATCCATGCTGCGCTGCTGGCACATGCCTCCGGCAGAGCGGTCAAACTGTTGTTCGACCGCCATGAGAGCCTGCTGGTGCATCCCAAGCGCCATGCAACCCAGATCCGGGTAAAGATCGGCGCCAGGGGCGATGGGCGCCTGACCGCCGTCGAGACCGAGCTGTACGGTGATACGGGGGCGTACGCCTCCCTGGGCGAGAAGGTGCTCACCCGGGCGACAACGCATTCCGCCGGGCCGTATGAGACCCCGCACGCGCGAGCGGATTGTTATGCCATGTACACCAACAACCCCCCGGCGGGCGCATTCCGCGGATTTGGGGTCACCCAGTCGGCGTTTGCGATTGAATCCATGATGGATATGCTGGCTGAAGAGCTGGGTATGAATCCGGTCGAGCTGCGCCGCCTGAACGCCTTGCGTGTGGGCAGCCTGACAAACACCGGACAGATCCTGAGGGAAAGCGTGGGGCTGCTGGATTGCCTCGAGCGCGTCGAAGCCGAGATGAACCGCCTGTCCAGCGGCAGACCCTTCGAAGCTAAACCTGTGGAAGGCGCGCCTCACCTGGTACGGGCATGGGGTCTTGCTGCGGGGTATAAAAACACCGGCCTGGGAGGCGGCGCCCCTGACAAGGCTGCGGCGGAGGTGGAATTATTCTCCGACGGGACCCTGGAAGTGAGGACTTCGTCTGCGGAGCTAGGCCAGGGACTGGTCACGGTGCTGCAAATGATCGTAGCCGAGGAATTCAACCAGCCCCCGGCGGGGGTCAGGGTGCTGGTAATGGACACGGACTTGACGCCAGACGGCGGGCCCACGACCGCCTCGCGCCAGACGTACGTGACCGGAAATGCAGCCAGGCTGGCAGCTCAAACCCTACGCCAGGCGGTAGCGACCACCCTGGCGGAGAAATTCGACCAGCCACCGGAAACAATTAAGTTTATCGAGGGCCTGGCGCAGGTCAACGGTCATAAAATCCCCCTGGGCGAAACGGTCGCGGCGATGCGCGCCGAGGGTCGCCAGCCGCGCGCCTTATACGAATATTGGGCGCCTGAGACTATACCTCTGGGACAGGGCGGCGACATGCATTTTGCTTTTTCCTTTGGGGCGCAGGCGGCGGAGGTCGAGGTCAACCGGCTGACCGGCGAAGTCAAGGTGCTGAGGGTCATCGCTGCCAATGACGCCGGGAGGGTGATCAATCCACTGGGTTTTCAAGGGCAGGTTGAGGGTGGGATTATGATGGGATTGGGCAATGCTTTGACCGAGCATTTCATCGTCGAGGATGGGCTGGTGTTCACCGACCGGCTGGCGCGCTACCGCATGCCGTCCATCGTCCACACGCCTGAAATCCTGTCCATCGTGGTCGAACACCCGACCGCGGATGGCCCCTACGGTGCGAAAGGTGTGGGCGAGCTGGTCAGCATTCCCACCACGCCAGCAATTACCAACGCCATTTATCATGCGGTGGGAGTGCGCATCGACCGGCTGCCCGTCGATCAGGAATTTATCGTCGAGATGTTGAATCGATGATCCGGGTATATTTGCGCGGCGTAATTGCTCTGTCGGACGGCAAATTCTGATTGGAATTCATTATTCGAATTAGGCAACAGGGATTAGAATATTAATATGTCAGAAACGAGCAGCCTTCGCTGGCTGGACTGGGCGCGCGAGATCCAGGCGCTGGCGCAGACGGGCAGCCACTACGCTGAAAACGAGTATCAAAAAGAGCGATATCTGCGCCTGATAGAGATCGCGGCCGAGATTATGAGCGCATATTCCAGCGTTGACCAGGAGCGCATCCTGAAATTGTATCTCTCCCAGCAGGGCTATGCCACGCCGCGCGTGGATGTGCGCGGGGCAGTCTTTCGGGATGATAAGCTGCTGATGGTGCGCGAACGGCAAGACGGCGGCTGGACTCTGCCCGGCGGTTGGGCAGACGTGGGCGATGTGCCTTCCCAGGCGGCGGAGCGCGAGGTGCTTGAGGAGGCAGGATTTCGGGTGAAAGCCAAGCGGGTAATTGGCGTGTACGACGCCAACCGCAGCGGCCCGCTTGAGCTTTTCCACGCATTCAAGGTGGTGTTTTTATGCGAGCTGCTGGGCGGCGAACCCAGCCCCAGCCAGGAGACTTCGGAGGTGTCGTTTTTTGGCGTCGATGAAATTCCGCAGTTTCTCTCGGGTGAGCGCACCAAGCCGAAGCACATTGCCGATGCATTTGCTCTCCTATATAATCCGCAACTGCCAACAGCCTTCGATTGAAGCATGGGCATTAATCCAGGAATTTTCCAAGCCGACAGTTTGACCGAGCTGCCCGTGAGCTTTCCTGGGCGCCTGTACCGCAGCCCAATGCCATTCCGCGCCGGTGACATGGATGGTCGATTGTACGAGCAGTTCAAGCAGAACAGTGTAGGGGTGATCGTATTACTGGTCTCCGACCAGGAGTGCCTGGCAAAGAGTGGGCGTGACCTGCGCGCTTTTTATTCTCGCGAGGGCCTGGAGGTTATCTACCTGCCGATACCCGATTTTGAGGTGCCCGAACCTGAGGCTATGGAGGCAGCCATCGCCCGGGCTATGGAGCTGCTGCAAGGTGGCGTTAACGTGCTGGTGCATTGCAACGCCGGGATCGGGCGGACGGGCACCTTCCTGGCCTGCATGGCGAAGCGAGGCTTAGGTATGGATGGCAACCAGGCAATCGGCTGGGTGCGGGAGAGCATACCAGGGGCTATAGAAACCCTGGAGCAAATTCAGCTCGTGCTCGGGTTTTAATTGAGGAAGGCTATAGATATGCTGATCACGAACGCGAATTTGATCACCTGGGGAGATGAGAATCAGGTTTTGGCAGATCAGGCTGTGCTGATTGAAGATGGGTTAATCGCCGACTTTGGCCCGCAGGGCGAATTAGAGGAGCGCTATTCGGGTGCGGTCCGGGTGGATGTCAGAGGGGAGTACGTGATGCCGGGCAACATCTGCGCACATACGCACTTTTACGGCGCCTACGCGCGCGGGCTGGCAATTCCAGGCGCAGCTCCCAAGGACTTTCCCGAGATCTTGGAAAAACTGTGGTGGCCCCTGGACCGTGCCCTGGATGAGGCTTCCGTGCGGGCTTCGGCGGAGGTGATGCTGCTCGATGCAATCAAGCACGGCACAACCACCCTGATCGACCACCACGCCTCGCCCAGCGCCGTCGAGGGCTCACTGGATGTGATTGCCCAGGCGGTGGACCAATCCGGGCTGAGAGCGGTGCTTTGTTATGAGGTCACCGACCGCAATGGATCGAGTGGCGCGGAGGCAGGCATCCGGGAAAATCTGCGCTTTATCCAGAGAGCCACGACCAGTAAGGTGGCTGGCGGTCGGGTAGCCGGGACGTTTGGGTTGCACGCCAGCCTGACGCTCTCCCAAGCTACCCTGGAAAAGTGCCGCTCTGCTGCGCCGGAGGGCATCGGCTTTCATATTCATATCGCCGAGCATGAAGCGGATGAGTACGACAGCCTGGCAAAATCGGGGCTGCGCGTGGTAGACCGTCTGTATCAGCACGGAATCCTCGGGCCGCGCAGCATCGTGGCTCATGCAGTGCACGTCGACGCGCGGGAGATGAATTTGCTGCTCGAGACCAACACGTGGGTCACCCACCAGCCGCGTTCGAATATGAACAACGGTGTAGGCGTCGCCCAGGTAGAATCTTTCTTGCGGGCGGGGATTCCGGTCTGCCTGGGCACGGATGGATTCTCACACACCATGTGGGAGGAGTGGAAGACGGCGTATCTGCTGCCTAAAGTCTGGCATCGCGATCCAAGGCGAATGAACGGCGCCGATATCGCCAGGATGGGGGGGGTGAACAACGCGGCATTAGCCGGATCGTTTTTCCCTGAGGCCCCGCTGGGAGTCATCCGGGCCGGCGCCCATGCGGATTTAATATTCGTGGATTACAAGCCGCACACGCCGTTGACGCCCGGCAACCTGCCCTGGCACATCCTCTTCGGCTTCCATGAGAGCATGGTGACAAGCACGATGGTAGCCGGGAAAATGTTGATGCGCGATCGAAAATTGCTGACGATGGACGAGGAAGAAATCACCGCTCGCGCCCGAAGCTTAGCCCCTCAGGTCTGGCAGCGCTACCAGGCTCAATTTCAATAATTGGGTCATGCTTTCCAGGACGCGTAAAGGGACGATCTACGGAGAAACGAAGACGCCAAGTCGCAATTACAGAGGATGGAGTGAAAATGAGCGAATCTATGCCAAAGATAGCCATTCTGGGGGGTACAGGCAAAGTAGGACCCGGACTGGCAATGCGCTGGGCAAGCATTGGCTATACGGTTATTATCGGTTCGCGGCAGGCTGAAAAAGCCCGGGAGACCGCGGCCTCGTTGAACGAGATGCTCGGGCTGCAAACTATTCGAGGTATGGAGAACAGCCAGGCTGTCCGCATGGCGGATATATGCGTTCTCACCGTGATCCATACTGCGCATGAGGGCGCGGTGACCAGCCTGAAGGAGGCGCTACAGGGCAAGATCCTGGTGGATACCACCGCCAGGGTCGATTTCCGAGAGCCTAAGCCGCCCAGGCCTCCCGCTGCGGCGCGCTATGCCCAGAATGTTCTCGGTTCAGGCGTGCGGGTGGTGGCTGCCTTTCAGAACGTGCCGGCCCACACGCTGCGGAAAAACCTGGGCGAAAAAATTGATGCCGATGTGCTGGTTTGTGCTGATGACAGCCATGCGGCCATGGCAGTTATGCGGCTGGCTGAGATGGGTGGCATGCGGGCCTATTATGCTGGCGGGTTGGACAATGCAGTGGTCGTTGAGGGTCTGACTTCGATCTTGATCAGCCTGAACAAATATTACGGAGTGAAAACCGCCAGCATCGGAATCACTGGCATCGATCAGGATTGAGCTAAACGCGGGTAAAATCGCATGCGTCTGGATTTGAAATTTTTCGTGCCATCACCCTGGATTTAGACTATCAATGAGCTCACCCGTGCTTACCATCACGCCAGTTACCGGCATTCCGTTCATTCAGCCAGGGGATGACCTGGCTGAGATCATTTTTCAATCCCTGACCCGGATGAACCTCGACCTGGTGGATGGCGATATCCTGGTGGTCACCTCCAAGATCGTCTCTAAAGCTGAGGGTCGCCAGGTGAACTTGGTAGAAGTGCAGCCATCGCAAGCAGCCATACAGTTGGCGGGGCTGGCAGGTAAAGACCCGCGGCTGGTGGAACTGATCCTGGGCGAGAGCAGCCTGGTTCTGCGCTGCAAAGCGGGGACGATCATCGTGGAGCACAGGCTGGGATTTGTGTGCGCCAACGCGGGGATCGACCATTCCAATGTCTGTGGAGGTGAAAGTCAGACAGAGGATTGGGTGCTGCTGCTGCCCGAAGATCCGCAGGCCTCGGCCCATCGGCTGCGGCATTGCCTTGAAGAGCGCAGCGCCGCCCGCCTGGGGGTGTTGATCATCGACTCGCATGGGCGCGCCTGGCGCTTGGGGACCGTTGGCATGGCTATTGGCCTTTCGGGGATGCCTGGATTGGTGGATTTACGCGGGGTGCCGGATTTATTTGGCTATAACCTGCAGATTACCCAGGTCGGCGCCGCCGATGAGCTGGCTGCGGCTGCATCTTTAATGATAGGTCAGGCTGCCGAAGCCACGCCTGCTGCCCATGTGCGCGGTTTCCCGTATGCCTTACGTGATGGGTCGCTGCGCGAGCTGCTGCGCACCCGGGAGGAGGATTTGTTCCGTTGAGCAGGGAATGTGCAGGTTCGAGGGTTTACTGAGCTATGGGTGCGATCAGATATGACCTCTGATTTTTGGGCGGAGCGGGATGAGGACATCATCTCCTGGCTCCTCACCCGCCGCTCGGTCAGGCAGTTCCTGAAAAATCCCGTGCCAGCCGAGGCGATCGAACAGCTCCTCAAGGCTGCTATTCAGGCTCCCTCGGCGCACAACCGCCAACCGGCTCGCTTCATGGTGATCCAGAAGCCGGAGGTCAAGCTGCGGCTGGCGGAGGCGATGGGTGCGGACTTCCTGCGAGATTTGCTCCAGGACGGCGTTCCCCTGGCTTCAGCCAAAGCGCAGGTGGAGCGCTCCCGGCAGCGCATCACAGAAGCGCCGCTGGACATCCTGGTCTGCCTGGAAATAGAGAGCCTGGATAACTATCCGGACCAGAAGCGCCAGCAGGCTGAATATATCATGGCAGTGCAGGGCGTGGCGATGGCGGCCGAAAACCTGCTGCTGGCGGCTCACTGCCTGCGCCTGGGCGCGGTCTGGCTGTGCGCGCCACTGTTTGCGCCTGAAACAGTTCGTAGAACGCTGTGTTTACCAGATAGCTGGGAGCCACAGGGATTGATTCTGTCAGGTTATCCGGCGATAACCCCCGAGGGCCGCTCACGCCGCCCGCTGGCCGAGCTAACGCGTTATGATTGACACTGGTCGAAGGAAAGCATGGACAAGATCGTAGCGCTGGCAGGAGGCGTGGGTGGAGCCAAACTGGTGGATGGTCTGGCGCAGTGTCTATTGCCAGCCCAGTTGGTCGTCATCGTAAATGTGGGCGATGATTTTGATCACCTGGGTCTCAGGATCTGTCCCGATCTGGATACGGTTTGCTATACGCTGGCTGGAAAAGCAAACCCGGCTACAGGATGGGGTCGAGCAGGAGAGACCTGGAACGCCCTGGAAAGCCTTGCGGAGATCGGTGGTCCGACGTGGTTCCGTTTAGGCGATCGAGATTTGGGCACCCACCTGGAGCGCACGCGGCGTCTCAGGTCTGGCGAGCGGTTGAGTAAAATCACGCGCGATTTCTGCACTTCCTGGGGGGTCCGATTTACAGTTTTGCCAGCCTCGGATGACAACGTGCCGACTTGGGTGTATACTGATGAGGGTGAATTGCCTTTTCAAGAGTACTTCGTGTACCGCCAGTGCCATCCCAGGGTTTCTGGCTTTCGCTTTGCAGGCGTGGAGGCCGCTCAGCCTGCGCCGGGGGTATTGGAGGCGCTTGGGAGTGCAAAGCTGGTCATTATCTGCCCCTCGAATCCATGGGTGAGCATCGATCCGATCCTGGCGGTGCCGGGGATAAGGGAGGCTGTTGTCTCGCGGCCCGTGATTGCAGTTTCGCCGATCATTGGAGGCGAGGCGGTGAAAGGTCCGGCAGCCAAGATGTACTTGGAATTGGGCATCCAGCCCTGCGCGCAGGCAGTGGCCCGCCATTATGCCGGGCTTCTGGCGGGTTTTGTGCTCGATTTAGTGGATGAAAGTCAGGCTGAAGAAATGCGCCGAGAACAGCTTGACGTTCTGGTGGCTGACACGCTGATGAAAACCCCCGCCGACCGCATCAGGTTGGCGAGGCAGGTTTTGGATTTTGGTCACCAAGTGTGCGTTCGTTGAGTGAGCCGCCAGAAGTTCGCATCAATGGAGAAGAAAAGAGATCGCCAAAGCGTCTAAATTCCATCTCGGTATCGGTACGTACAATTACGAGGTGCAGAAAGGATTGGAAGATGACACTCTGGGCGATTGTACCGGTAAAACCTTTAGGTCGCGGCAAGTCACGGCTGGCGAGTGTGCTGTCACAAGAACAGCGCACAGATCTTAACCGCCAGCTATTGGTGCACACGGTTGAGACATTGGCTTCGATGGCGGAGATCGAGCATGTGCTCGTGGTCAGCCGCGATCCGGAAGCTTTGGCTCTGGCGCGCGAGCATGGGGCGCGCACGGTGCAGGAAAATGGTTCACCCCACCTGAATCTCGCCCTGGCGCGCGCGACAGTGATCGCCAGGAGTCATATCACTCGCGGCGTACTTGTCGTGCCCGCCGACCTGCCTTTAATCACGACGGAGGATGTGCGCGCCATGCTCGATTTTGCCAAAGATCCGCCGGTGGTGGTGGTGGCTCCCGATCACCGCCAGCAAGGGACGAACGCCCTGCTGGTTTGCCCTCCGGGCTTGATCGAGTATGATTTTGGCCCCGGCTCATTCCAGCGGCACTGCGAACGGGCGAAATTGGCCGGCGCTCGCCTGGAAATCTGCACTCTCCCCTCTCTGGCGCTGGATGTTGACCTGCCCGAGGATTTGGAAATGGTCGAAGGCGAGTTAGGCGCCGAGTTCGGTGTATAACTAAAAAAATTTGCGAAATGCGGAGGAACGGATGGCTGAGCGCGTTGCTCTTTATCTCCAGGACGCCCATGATCTGCGAGCAGGTCTCGATTATGTTCGCTATGCCGAGCGGCGTGGGTTCGAGGCCGTATGGCAGGCAGAATCGCGTTTGGTGCGAGATGCCATCGTGCCTATGGCGGCCTATGCGGCGGTAACCGAGCGGCTCAAAGTAGGTTCGGGAGTGATCAACAACTGGACGCGCAATATCGGCCTGTTGGCAGCGACTTTTCTCACCCTGGATGACCTGGCGCCGAATCGCATCATCTGTGGCATCGGTGCCTGGTGGGATCCGCTGGCGCGCAATGTGGGCATCGAGCGGCGCAAACCGCTCACTGCAATGCGAGAGACGATCGAGGTGCTGCGCCGACTGCTCAACATGGAGCGGGTGACCTTTCACGGGGAATTTCACCATGTGGATGGGATCGAGCTCGATGTGGTTCATGGGCGGCGCGAGCCGCGCAACGTGCCGGTCATGATCGGCGCGACGGGCGATAAGATGATGGAGCTGGCTGGCGAGATTGCCGACGGCGTGGTGTTGAACTATTGCGTGCCGCCTGAATATAACGACCGGGCTTTGGAGCTTTTAGAGCATGGAGCGCGCAGCGTCGGTCGTGCTCTGGATGACATCGACCGGCCTCAGCTCGTGGTGTGCTCGGTGGACCTGGATGGCGAGCGGGCGATCGATACCACCCGCGAGCTGCTGACTCAATATCTTGCCCAGCAGCCTCACATCGCCAAAGCCTCCGGGGTGTCTCAGGAAGTTGTGGATAAGATCCAGTCCATTCTCGGTTGGCCAGCCACCCACGCGCAGATTCAACAGGCCAAGCACCTGGTGCCGGAAGAATTAATCCAGCGCATCACCGCTTCAGGGACGCCAGAGCAGGCGCTCCTCAAAGTGGACGAATACCGCCAGCGCGGCTGCACATGCCCGATTCTGTACCCGGTGGGCGGCGATGTCCACCTGCTCATCGACACATTCGCGCCGGCGTGAACCAGATGAGCACTGGTGTGAAACAACCCAACTCGCGCTCCTGCTTTGTGTGCGGAGTGGCTAACCCAATTGGATTGCAGATCAAGTTCTACAGCCAGGGACTCGACGAGGTCAGCGCCGAGTACACGGTGCCCGAAAATTACCAGGGTTACCCTGGGTTGGTGCACGGCGGGATTGTGGCAGCCTTGTTAGATGAGATCTGCGGCCGTGCCCTGATGGCGGACGATACCCCCCGCTTTATGTACACTGCAACCCTGGAGCTGCGCTACAGGGCGAATGTGCCCATCGGTGAGCCGCTGCGGCTAGTCGGGCGAGCGCTGAAGATCAAGTCGCAAACCGCTACCTCTCACGGCGCCATCTACAACGCCGCTGGTGAGCTGCTGGCGGAGGCGGAAGCCCTGCTGGTGAATGTGCCGCAGGGTGTGATCGAAATGGAAAGGATTGAAGCTCTAGGCTGGCAGGTGTACGATGACTGAATTAACAGCTGTTCCCTATCGACATGAACCCTGTCTGGAGAGCACAGCATGATCGTTGAGTACCAACGACCCAGAACGATCGGCGAAGCGCTGCATCTGTTGCAGCGCGTCGATCCTGTTTCTTTTCCCATGGGCGGCGGCACGATTTTGAACCGGCCGTCTGACAAAAAATACGCGTTGGTGGATTTACAGGATTTGAGGTTAGATGGACTGCAGGCGCGGGGTAACGTATTGGTCCTCGGCGCCACGCTCAAGCTGCAGCGCCTTTTGGAAGCAGAAGTCACCCCTCCATCACTGCGTGCCGTGATCCTCCAGGAAGGCAACTACAATTTGCGCCAGATGGCAAGCGTGGCTGGATCGCTCGTAGCCGCCGACGGCCGCTCACCTTTCGCCACTGCCCTTCTGGCGCTGGACACCAGCCTGGTCTGGCTGCCCGGCGAGAAACAGGTACGTCTGGGCGACTTGCTGCCCGTCAGGGAAGCGAGTCTGCGCGGTAAGCTGATCGTGCGGGTGGAGATTCCCATTAACGCCAGACTGGCTTACCATTACGTCTCACGCACGCCAGCGGATTTGCCAATAGTGTGCGCCGCGCTGGCGCGCTGGCCTTCAGGCAGGACGCGCCTGGCGCTGGGAGGCTACGGAAAGGCGCCGCTGCTGGCAATGGACGGACCCGAGGCGGAAGGCCTGGAGACCGCAGCGCGATCCGCTTACGCCCACGCCGGAGACGAATGGGCCAGCGCGGAATACCGCCAGGAAATGGCTGCCCTGCTGGCGCGGCGCGGACTGGAGACGGTGCTGGGCTGACGCTGGGTGAGGTCGATTAACAGTCAGGTCAACCGATGAGAATACAGCTTTTGGTCAACGAACACGAGCATATTGTCAGTGCGCCCCCGGGTGAAAGCCTGCTGGAGAGCCTGCGCAGCCTGGGTTATTTTGGCGTCAAACAGGGCTGCGAGACTGGCGAGTGCGGCGCCTGCACGGTTTTGCTAGATGGCCGACCCGTCAATGCCTGCGTGCTGCTTGCTGCCCAGGCGCAGGGACACCAGGTGGAAACAATCGAAGCAATAGGGCAGCACCCTGAGCAGGGCTGGAAGAGCACTCCGGGTTTGCATCCCCTGCAGCAGGCGTTTGTGGAGACGGGCGCCATTCAATGTGGATATTGCACCCCGGCGCAGATCCTGGCAGCCAAAGAGCTCTTGGACAGGCAGGCAGATCCAACGGAGGAGCAAGTCAGGCAGGCGTTATCGGGCGTGCTGTGCCGCTGCACCGGGTATTTAAAACCGGTGCAGGCGGTGCTGCGCGCTGCTGCGGCGCTGCGCGGCGAGCATGTGGAGCCGGTGGGAGGGGAAATCCCGACCATTCCCGCGCCGCCCGATTGGCTTCCGGGAAATGAATTCCCATCCCAGGGCGCTGGGGAGCCTGCGGGTGGGGCGAGGCCGGAGACGCTGGTGGTCTCTTCGCGGGTGATGCCGCGGATCACTGTGGCTCCCCAGGCGGAGAGCTGGAAGAGTGTGGGTAAGCCCGAGCCCAAAGTGGACGCGGTTAAGCTCGTGCAGGGCAAGCCAGCCTTTACTGCCGATATCGAAGCGCGAGGCATGCTCTATGCCAAAGTGCTGCTCAGCCCCGTGGCGCACGCCTGGATCAGGCGCATCGATACCAGCCAGGCGAAGGCTTTGCTCGGCGTGGCGGCAGTGCTCACCTGGCAGGATATACCC
>DATEDC010000062.1:0-5501 GCA_035286585.1 Anaerolineales bacterium | reverse complement strand
GGTGTCGAGATCCACGAACTGCACCACCCTGCCATCCCGCCCAATCAGCAGGTGCGCGGATACGCCCGAGCTGGGGCTGCGGAACCAGTTGATCGTGCTTTGCATCTTGATGCCGGTGGTGATGTGCATGATGATGTATTTCGGGTCTTTCAGATCGCCCTTTTTCCGGCTGTAATTGGTGAAGAAGGGGACCAGCGACTTATACTTCCGGCTGTCCTGGGTGAACAGGCGGTGATCGCGCACTACGGGCATAGATTGCTTCGCCCGGATGACATCCCCATCCACCCAGCCTTTCGTCCACGGGTTGCCGTCCAGCTCGCCCACCACCTCGATCAGGACCCAGCCTTTTTCCTCGCCAGTGATCGAGACCGGCGTCCCGGCGGGCAGCTCGCTTATCGAGAGCAGCGGATATTCGGGACCGGGTCCGGTTCGCATTTGGGTCGCCTGGGTGGTTTCCTCCAGCACCAGCCGCCCTGTATCCCCGCCGAGCAGCTTCTCTTTGAAAATAACCATCGGGAAAGCCGGCCCGGGGTCCAGCTTGCCCTCGTTGATCTCCTCGTGACCGAGGATCTTGGTGATGTTGTAGCGCTCCAGGATCTGCCGCGAGACCTTCAACAGGGTGTCTAATTGGGCTTTGGGGAAAAGCGGCCAGGGGCGCAGGCGCCAGTCATTTTCAGCCTGCCCGTAGATGTACTCAGTGGGCTCAAAGCGCTCGAGCGACTTCCAGTGGTTTTTCACCTCCCGCAGGTCGCCAGGGTAATCCAGCTCGATGCCGATGGCGTTGTTGTTATACGTGTGAGCGTGGACGCCCTTCTTGTCGAAGTCCACCATCTGGACCACCTCCTGCCCATCCCGGCCGATGACCAGGTGGGCGGACAGCTCGCCAGATTTAAAAGTGTTGACCACGGATTGCACCGAAGGTCCCGCCGTGTAGTGGATCATCAGGTACTCGTGGACCAGGTTGGGCTTGAAGTTCGGGCTTTTTTCGTAGCGAAAAACCAGGTTTTCGTGGTCATCCAGGTTTAACTGGTGCTTATCGCTGATCAGCATGCCTTCCTCCTTAGCATAGACCTGACGGGTTTCCGCAGGAGCCTGCCCTGGCAATCAACTGAAGGAAGCCAAGCGGTCTTACCGGCATTTGCCGCATGAAAACCCGTCAGGTCTGCCAATTTCCGATCCCCTGCCTGCGCCAGCGCTCGATTATCGGCGCCCTCAATCCTTGTAGTGGATCTCTTTGCGGAACCTGGTTTTCGACTCCACCTCGGCCAGCTTCAGCGAGGCGTAGCGGCAGGCTTCCTGCATCAGCACTTTCGCCTGTTCCTCGGGCAGGGCGTGCAGGTCTTCCATCCGGTAGCCCTTTTCTGCCAGGTATTCTTCGATGAGCTTCTGTTCCAGGGCTGACTGCGGCCCTTCGCCTGCGCAGCGGTCAATCTCGAAGCTGTTTTCTGTCATCACGCACACTCCTGATCCATTGACCTTCAGACAACCTGGTTTGGAACGTCCCGCAGGTCGATGATCACATGGTCATTATAATACTTATCTCGTGATGCACTTCGATGGTCGTCACGCTCGCTCTCCGGGTATTTCTTCTCCTAGCCTGAAATTCCTCTGGTTATTCGCCCCGGGCTTTGTAATGCATCTCAGGTAAGCTGCGCAGGCGCGCTGCGGCTTGCTCCGGGGTGAGATCCCGCTGGGGCTCATCAAGCATCTCATAGCCCACCATGAATTTCTTCACCTCCGCCGAGCGCAGCAGGGGTGGGTAGAAATGGGCGTGAAGCTGCCAGTGGCTGAAATCGCCGGCCTCCGTCGGCGCTTCGTGCCAGCCCATCGAGTAGGGGAAAGCGGTTTCGAACAGGTTGTCGTAGCGGACCAGCAGGCGTTTGAGTATCCCTGCCAGGGACTCCCGCTCGGTATCTGCCAGGTCGGGCAGGCGCAGAACCGGGCGGCGCGGCAGGAGCAGGGTTTCGAAAGGCCAGACCGCCCAATAGGGCACCACCGCCAGCCAGTGATCGTCGAGGATCACCAGGCGATCTTCATGGGCGGCTTCCAGCTCGGCGTATTCCAGCAGCAGCGGCTGCCGCTGGGCTGCCAGGTAGAGGCGCTGCTGCTGGTCTTCACGCCTCGCCTGGTTGGGCAGGTGCTTGCTGGCCCAAATCTGCCCGTGGGGGTGCGGGTTGGAGCAGCCCATGATCTCGCCTTTGTTCTCGAAGACCTGCACCCAGCCGTAATCCTGCCCCAACTCGCTCACCTGGTCCGCCCACAGGTCGATGATAAGGCGAATATCCCCGCACTCCATCTCGGCAAGCGACAGGTCATGGCGCGGCGAAAAACACACCACCCGGCAGGTGCCCGGCTGGCTCTGGCTCTGCAGCAGGGGGTGGGCGGCGCCAGGCGTTGCGTGGAGCTCCGGCAGCAGGGCGGGGTAGTCATTGGTGAACACGTAGGTGTTTGCGTAGGGCGGGTTTTGCGCCCCTCCAGCCCGCGGGTTGCCCGGGCACAGGTAGCAGTGTGGGTCGTAGGCCGGCAGGCCAGCCGCCGAGCTTTTTTCTACCTGCCCCTGCCAGGGGCGTTGGGCGCGCTGCGGAGAGACCAGCACCCATTCCCCGATCAGGGGATTATAGCGGCGGTGGGGAAATTCGAGCATCGTGTGGATATTGTAACATTGCAGGATACGATATAATCACATCTGTTGTCCAGCGCGGGCGCTCATCGAGAGTTTATCGCCGGTGATGTGCCTTTCCATTTCATTGAGACGCCTGCCGACCATACTCTATTGCCTGGGGAGGGAAAAACGATGTCGAAAACTGTAAAAAGGTTAGGAATCAGTCTTGCTGTGCTGGCAGTCATTGCCCTGGCTTTGGGCGGGGGCTTTTACTGGTTTACCCGCCAGGCGCATCCAGATACGGATGGCAGGCTGCAGGTCTCTGGCCTTATCCAACCGGTGGAGATCGTGCGCGATGAATATGGGGTGGCGCATATCTACGCCAGCACGCCGGAAGACCTGTTCTTCGCCCAGGGCTACGTGCACGCCCAGGAGCGATTCTGGCAGATGGAGTTCCAGCGCCGCACCGCCTCCGGACGGCTTTCGGAGATTTTCGGCCAGACCACCCTGGCAACGGATAGATACCTGCGCCATTTCGGCTTTTACGATCTCACCCGCCAATCGTATGAGATGCTGGGTGACGAAGCCCGCCGCGTCGTGGACGCTTACACTGCCGGGGTCAACGCCTATATCTCGGCACGGGAGCCAGCCCAGTTGGGCCTGGAGTTCGCTCTGCTGGGTCTGCAAGGCGTTAAGATCGAGATCGAGCCCTGGACCCCGGTCGATGCGATGATTTGGGCTGAGATGATGATCTACGACCAGGCCAGCCGCCTGGATGAGCTGGACAATATCGACCTGCTCGCCGCAGTGGGTGAGCAGGGGTATGCTGATTTGAACCCCGCCTACCGCCCGGACCGCCCGGTGATCGTCCCCACGGAGGACCTGGGCAAAACCACGCGTTTGAACTCCGCCCGGCCTGCCGGGTTGGGCGCGGCAGAGCTGGACTACCTGCTCGCGTTGCGCGCTGCATGGGTGGATCGCCAGCCCGTCCCACCTGAGCTGGCAGGGCTGGGCTTTGGCCTCCTTGGCGGCTCGAACAGCTTTGCGGTCTCGGGGAGCAGAACCGTCAGCGGCAAACCCTTGCTGGCAAACGATCCGCACATGAGCGTCAATGCGCCGGCTTTATGGTACGAGATCGGCATGCATTGCGTCGAGAAATCCCCCGCCTGCATTTATAACTTTCGCGGCTTCTCGCTGCCTGGGGTTCCCGGCGTCCTGATCGGTCACAACGACCGCATCGCCTGGGGGCTGACCAACGCCTCCTTCGACGCTGAGGACGTGTTCGTCGAGCGCCTCAACCCCGAGAACCCAAACCAGTACCAGGTGAACGGCGAGTGGGTGGATATGCACATTCGCCGCGAGGAGATCAAGGTGCGCGGCCAGGACGGGCCGGTGGTGGTTCTGGTGCGCAGCACGCGCAACGGGGTGCTCGCTTCGGATTTCATGACCGACCAGGATCAATTCGCCTATGATCGCGGCGACCTGCAGTTGTACGCCCTCTCTTACGCCTGGACAGCGCTGCAGCCCATTCGTTCCGTTGAAGCAGTCCTTGGGGTGCTCCGGGCCCAGAACTGGGATGAATTCAGCGAAGCGCTGCGCCTGTTCGACGCCGGCAAGCAGAACTGGCTCTACGCCGACGTGGACGGCAATATCGGCTACATCATGCCCGGCAAAGTCCCCATCCGCGCCGGTGGAGACGGATCTCTGCCCGTCCCGGGATGGAACGATGATTATATCTGGACCGGCTTTATCCCCTACGAGGAGCTGCCGCGCACCTTCAACCCGGCCCAGGGTTTCATCGCCACCGCTAATAACCCCCAGGTGCGGGCAGAGGACTACCCCTACCTGATCAATACCAGCCAGGATCGCGGCCAGCGGGCGCAGCGCATCAGCGAGCTGATCCAGAATGACCCGGATGGCGTATCCCTGGAAGATATGATCCTCATCCAGACCGATAACCTGAGCCTCTCCGCCCTGGAGATCATCCCCTACCTGGAGGACTTGCGCTTTGACGACCCGCTGGTGGGTCTGGGGCGCGACCGCCTGCTCACCTGGGACGTTCAAATGACCATGGACAGCCCCGAGGCGGCCCTGTTCAACATCTTTTGGGCGCGCCTGCTCGCCGCTACCTTCCACGACCAGCTTCCCGCCAGCCGGTATCCAAGCGGCCAGCACCAGGATTCCGATGCGGTTTATTACTTGCTCCAGCAGCCGGACTCGCAGTGGTGGGATGACCTGGCGACTCCCGAGCACACCGAGAGTCGCGACGACATCCTGGTGAAAGCCTTCCAGGAGGCCTACGCCGAGGGGGTGGAGAAATTGGGGGCTGACGTGGGCAAGTGGCGCTGGGGCGAGCTGCACACCATCTATTATCAGCACGCTACCCTGGGGCGCTCGGGGATCGGCCTGATCGAAAACATCTTCAACCGCGGCCCCTTCCCCACCCACGGCAGCGAGTCGGTGGTGCAGAAAACATGCTGGAGCGCAGTCAACCCTTACCAGGTATCCTGCATCCCGGCCTTGCGCCAGGTGATCGACCTGAGCGACCTGAGCAACTCGCGCATGATTCACAGCCTGGGGCAGAGCGGACACCCCATGCACCCGCAATACGATCATTTCATCGACGCCTGGCGCACGTTTGAGTACCACCCATCCAACTGGCTGCGCTTCCAGGCCGAGGCGGGAGACCACGACCTGCTCGTGCTGGAGCCCGCACCTTAGTGAAGGACCGGGCAACTTGTCTGAATAGACCTGACGGGTTTTCCCGGGAAAACCCGTCAGGTCTGCTAATATCCCGTTCGCCTTGCTCAATCAATCGTCATTGCCGTTCGGATGGCAGTCTGCGCAGCGGTTGGCGATATCGAAGATGTCTTTCTCGGCGTGCTTTCTTTCCGTTCTC
>DATEDC010000061.1:0-4545 GCA_035286585.1 Anaerolineales bacterium | reverse complement strand
ACGCGGCGTTGCTGCATCAGGCTTTCGCCCATTGTGCAATATTCCCTACTGCTGCCACCCGTAGGTGTCTGGCCCGTGTTTCAGTGCCAGTGTGGGGGGTCACCCTCTCAGGTCCCCTACCCGTCGTCGCCTTGGTAGGCCATTACCCTACCAACTAGCTGATGGGACGCAGGCCCCTCCCCAAGCGGATTGCTCCTTTAGTTGTCCGGTCTCTAACCCGGACAACCACATGAGGTATTAGCAGCCCTTTCGAACTGTTATCCCTCACTTAGGGGCAGGTCACCAACGCGTTACTCACCCGTTCGCCACTAGGAACTCTCGTACGAATACAAAAGCTCCCCGTTCGACTTGCATGTATTAGGCACGCCGCCAGCGTTCATCCTGAGCCAGGATCAAACTCTCCGCAAAAACTTTTATGCACTTATTCAGTGCAGAGAGTCAAAGTTTATACTGGAATTGTCAGGCTTGCTTTCTATCACTCTTCAGTTGTTAAGGTTCTGCCAACTAAGCGGGCTGGATTTTACCAGCCTCAAGTGTGGCTGTCAAGGCTTTGCTCCAGGTTGGTTAGACAGACGCAACTGCCGATGTCCTAACTTACTGACATCGGCCCGTCAGACCTTCAAGCATCCTGCTCAGGTCTCTGACGCACAGGCGTCTAACTGGATTGTTACAGATCTGCCCTCCCGGGCTAGATCCTGCCTTGTTAAGTCTTGCCTATATTATACCCAAACTAACAGGAATGTCAAGTTTACAACGTATGAAAATCATTAAAACTGCGTGATGGCCGGCCATCACGCAGTTTCTTCTTTGTTTCCTTCCCGATTTGCTTCGTTCACCAACTCATATATTCGAGACAACATTACTAAACATATTTCCTATCGGCGCGCCGAGTAGCCACAGCAGGATAATCACGATCATGGCAATTAACATAATAAGCAGAGCATATTCAACCAGGCCTTGCGCGCCGGTATTTTTTTCATGCATCAGTCACACCTCCTTTCGTCGATAGTGAATTGCTCAGCAGCGCATGATTAGACTGACCGTGCTCAGTTTTAACACCCGAGTCAGCGAAAAAAAGGTTTTTAAAATCACTATCCAATAATAGACCGAAGCTTTACGCTGCTATCCCCTGAGAATTATCCACCTGTATTAACCATATTTTATCCTACATTCCATTCTATGGTACACTCCAATTTTGAAAGGTCGATCTTTCCATGGCTGTTAATTCTCAGGCTGTGTCAATGGATCCAAAAACCCTGCAAACTCTCGAATATCCGAAAATCCTCGACCGGCTGGCTGCTTATTGCGCCTTTGCCGTTTCGAAAGAAATGGCCCGCGGGCTCGAGCCCATCCAGGACATCGAGGAAATCAGGGGGCGCCAGGCAGTCACCCGCGAAGCTTTGCAGTTGCTCCTCGCCCGTCCCGATCTGACGATTGGTGGCGCGAGGGATGTGCGCCCTTCGGTCGACCTGGCCCAACACGGTGGAGTTCTCACCCCAACCGACCTGCTCGATATCAAGTCCACCCTGCTCAGCGCACGCAACCTGAGACGCCTTTTCGACCGCCAGGATGCACTATACCCGCACCTTACTGCTATTGCCTATCAGATTGCTTTCCCCAACAGCCTGATTGACGATATATCCCGCGCCATTTCCGAGCGCGGCGAAATATTGGATGCCGCCTCCGAGAGGCTCAATGCGATCCGGCGGGATCTGCGCATCGCCCACGATCGCCTGCTCACCAAAATGCAGCGCATGGTCAGCGATCCAAATAACGCCCCTTACCTCCAGGAGGCGCTGGTCACCCAGCGCGACGGTCGCTACGTGCTCCCCCTGCGCTCAGAATTCAAAGGACGCATCAAATCCATCGTCCACGATCAATCCGCCTCTGGGGCTACCCTCTTTGTCGAACCCCTGGCAGTGGTGGAGCTGAACAACCAGTACCGCGAGCTGCAGCTCGCCGAGAGAGACGAAGAGCGCCGCATACTGGCGGAGTTGTCCCACAAAATCAGCAGTTTCGCCGCCGATATATTCGTCAGCCTGGATGCCATCGCCCGGCTTGACCTGGCTTTCGCCTGCGCCAAGTACGCCGACGATCTGGCAGCCATCGAGCCTGTTCTGCTGCCAATCGAATCAAAAAAAGCAGAAAGCCGGTCTGCCCCCCACCCCGGCACCGTGATCCGCCTTTACCGTGCCCGCCACCCGCTTCTTGACCCGCAAACGGTCGTGCCGATTGACGTCGAGCTGGATGATCAGACATATTGCCTGGTGATCACTGGGCCAAATACCGGCGGAAAAACCGTCACGCTCAAGACGGTTGGTCTGCTGGTATTGATGGCTCAAACAGGACTGCATATCCCCGCCGGTTCAGGCTCCCAGCTCAGCGTTTTCCAGGAAATTTATGCCGATATCGGCGACGAGCAATCGATTGAGCAGTCTCTATCCACTTTTTCAGGTCACATTACCAATATCATTCGCCTCCTGGAAAGAGCCGATCAGCACTCCCTGGTGATCCTGGATGAATTAGGCGCGGGCACAGATCCTCAAGAGGGCGCCGCCCTGGCGCGCGCCTTGCTCACCCACCTGCTCCAGCGCGGCATTACCACGTTGGTGACCACCCACCACCCGGAACTAAAAGCTTATGCCCACGCCACGCCAGGGGTCGTGAACGCCAGTGTTGAATTCAACCTGGAGACCTTGCAGCCCACGTTTCACCTGACGATTGGGCTGCCTGGGCGTTCGAATGCCCTGGCAATCGCTCAGCGCCTTGGGATGCCGGAAGAGATCATCCAGGCGGCTCGCCTCGAGCTCAGCCCCTCCGATCTGCGCGCGGAAGACCTGCTCGATGAAATCCACCGCCAGCGGGATTTATCTCGCCAGGCGCGACAGTCAGCCGATCATACCCTCAAGCAAGCCGAAAAACTCAAGGCCGAGTTGGCGGCGCGTCTTGATAAGATCGAGGACGAACGCCGCCAGGTGCTGGAAAACGCGCGCCTCGAGTTAGATGAGGAGACTCAAAAACTGCGCCTCGAAATCCGCGACCTGCACCGCGATCTTATCCAGGCGCGCCAGCCTTTGGAAGCCCTCGCCTCGATTCAAACTCGCCTGGAGGCTATTGAGCAAGAAGTGGATCGACCCGTAGAACGCAGACCGCAAAAAATCGACGGCGTACCTTTACGCCGGGCAATACGCCTGGGCGACAAGGTCCGCCTGCGCTCGCTCAATACCATCGGGACGATCACTTCCCTGAGCGAAGAGGAAGCCGAGATCCAGGTCGGCGGATTGCGCATCCGCACCCGGATTGCAGAATTGGAGCTGGTGGAGGGACGAGAACGAGACGCCGCCAAACTGGAGAATGAGGAACGCCCGGCGAAATCTTTCTCCCTCCCCTCCTCGCCTGGCATCGAGCTTGACCTGCGCGGCCGAGACGCGGAAGACGCCGTGGAGGCATTGGAGAAGTACCTGGACTCCGCCTATTTGGCCGGCCTGCCATTCGTGCGCATCATCCACGGCAAAGGCACCGGGAAATTGCGCCAGGTCGTCCGCAAATCTCTCTCCGGCAACCCGCATGTGCGCTCATACGAATCCGGCGGTGAGAAGGAAGGCGGGGAAGGCGTCACTGTAGCTACTTTGAGGAATTGAGCTGGACACACAGAAGGAGGCAGATTCATGAGCGATCAACCGGTTTACATCTCTAACGTTCGCATTGAGCGCATCAAGGGCCCATACCGTCGCGCTTATTTGCCCGCCGAAGCAGAGCCGGTGGCTTTTGGCGTTCACTCGCAAATCGCCGAACACTACGGCACCGACCTGACCATCCATGAGCCACACGCAACCACCCTGGATTACCTGGTCGCCGCGACCGCGGGTTGACTGACGGGCACGTTCGGAGGCGCGCTGGAGGCGCGCGGCATCCCCGCAGGCGAAGGTTATCTGACCTCCCAGGCCAGAGGCGAGATTTTCAAGGACGGCAAAGTGCTGATCGTAAAAAGCATCCACGTTACCTACCGGTTGAAAATTCGCCCCGAGCAGCGCGATGTCGCCGAGCGAGTATGGGGCTTTCACGCTGATTTCTGCCCGGTGGCACGGACCATTCGCAATTGCGTCAAAATAAGCACTTCCTTGGAAATGGATAGTATTGATACGTAGTAGGTGGTGGTATATAGCTGTTTTTCTTCTCATTGCTAGCGCCGGTTCGGCTGCCTGCTCGTTCTCCGCGCCAACGCCCGAGGCAGCCCCAACAACAGAGGTTGTTCCGACCCAGACCCCTCCGCCTCCACTGACTCGGACGCCCACCACCGCCCCTACCGCCACGCCAACCCTCACCCCAACCCCCACGCTAACTCCCACCGCGCTGCTTCTCGCGCTGCCCGGCACAGAGCTGCCTGAGGAGCTGGTTCCCATCTGGTCTGGCAACGCCGCCCAGGTCTCCGCTCTGGCGGAATTCGAGCAGCATGCCGTGATGGACCTGGCCTGGGATCCCGCTGGAGATGCCCTGGCAGTGGCTGGGATAGAGGGGATCGCCATTTACGATGTAAGAAACGGC
>DATEDC010000060.1:0-24967 GCA_035286585.1 Anaerolineales bacterium | reverse complement strand
TAATCCCCCTCGTAGTTTCGGCTCAGCGCCAGCGCCCGCTCCACTTCCAGGATCAATTTCTCGCGCACCTGGTCGGTGTAACTGCGCAGCGTGCCTTCCAGGTAGACCTCAGCCGGGATCACGTTCTCGGCGCTGCCGCCCTGGATCACACCTACCGAGACCACGCACGGCTGTAAGGGGGTCACCTGGCGCGAGGGAATAGCGTACAGAGCGCTCAGCACGTGGGAAGCCAGCCAGATCGGGTCCACAACTTGATGAGGGTAAGCCCCGTGACCCCCGCTGCCGAGGATATGGGCTTTGAAAGTATCCACCGCAGCCCCCACCGGGCCATCTTCGGCGGCTACCCTGCCGACCTCCAGCGTGCCGTCCACGTGCAGGGCGATCACCCGCTGCACCCCTTCGAGAGCGCCGTCAGCGATCATGCGCGGAGCGCCGCTGATCCCCTCCTCGTCGAAGTTCTCCTCGGAGGGCTGGAAGAGCAGCCGCACCTGGCCGGGCAGCTTCTCCTGGCTGAGCAGCTTCGCCACGCCTAAGAGCATGGCGGTGTGGGCGTCGTGCCCACAGGCGTGCATGCTGCCGGGAACCTGGGAGGCGTATTCCACCTGGTTGGCTTCCTGGATAGGCAGGGCGTCCATATCCGCCCGGATGGCGATCACCGGACCCTCCGCCTCGCCCAGGTAGCCGACCACGCCTGTTTTGCCCACCCCGGTCTGCACCTCCACGCCCAGCTCGGCGAGGGTTTGCGCCACCAGCTCCGCGGTGTGGTAGACATGGAACCCCAGCTCCGGCTGGCGGTGGATCGTCCGCCGCCAGTGGACCAATTGAGGGCGGATTTGTCGGGCTTTGTGTAACATATTGGGTACCTTTCTGTGTGGGTTAATCATCTGGAAGATGGATAGTCTAAACCGCTTTCGGAAAGCGGGTTGAAGAGTGTGAGAGCCGCTGACAACGGATTATCAGAACGGATTTCACGGATAAATTAACGCCCCTCGCGGCGAGAGCGGCGGCGCTGGGCCCCCTCCTCCACCTCGCCGCTCGCCCGCCGAGCAGCGGCCCTCTGGGCTTTCAGCCATTCCATGCAATTCTCATCCAGACCCATGAACACATTGGCTGCCAGAATGGCCTTACGCAAGCTCTCTTCCAGCGGGTTGGTGATGGCGCAGGTCAGCCCGGCGGAGATCGCCATGGCTAAAAAAGTGGCGTTCAGGGTGGTGCGATCGGGCAGCCCAAAGGAGACGTTAGAAGCGCCGCAGATCGTGTTCACGCCCAGCTCTTCGCGCACGCGGCGGACGATGGCAAACAGGGTGGTGCCGGCAGCGCGCACCGCGCCCACCGGCATAGCCAGCGGGTCGATCAGCACATCCTGGCGCGGGATGCCGTAAGCCTCCGCCCGTTCGACGATCTTTTTGGCAATCGCAAAGCGCTCCGCCGGGTCTTCCGAGATGCCGGTCTCGTCGTTGGTGATGCCGATCACCGCCGCCCCATACTGCTTCACCAGCGGCAGCACCTTCTCCAGGCGCTCCTCCTCGCCGGTCACCGAGTTGACCAGCGGCTTGCCCTGGTAAGCCGCCAGCCCTGCTTCCAGGGCAGCGACCACGGACGAATCGATGCTCAGCGGCACCTCCACCACGCTCTGCACGATACGCACCGCCTCAGCCAGAACCGCTGGCTCGTCCACCAGCGGGATGCCGGCGTTGACATCCAGCATTTGAGCGCCGGCTTTCACCTGGGCGATTGCATCTGCCCGCACGCGCTCGAAATCCCAGGCAGCCATCTCAGCCGCCAGCTTTTTGCGCCCGGTAGGGTTGATGCGCTCCCCGATGATGACAAAGGGATGCCCCGGCCCAATCTTTACCACCTGGGTGAGTGAACTTAGTAATGTCTCTGTCATCGTACCTCCTCTCTGATAGGCTATGATACCATCCCAGGCCGGCTTTGCCAGCGGCGCGGCAGCAACCCGGCTTCTTGAATAATCTCGGCCACAAGCTCCTCCTGGCGGTAAGCCATCACGTGCACGCCGCACACCCCCTCGATTTCACGCACCTGCTGGATGATCTCCACGCAGATGCGCTTGCCCTCCTGTCTTTGCTCGCTGGGGGGCACGCCCTGCAGGCGGCGGATGATTTCATCCGGGATCACCACGCCTGGCACGTGGGTGCGCATCCACTCGGCAGACCTGGCCGAGCGCAACGGTCCCACGCCCACCAGGATAAAAACCCGCTTGTGCAGTCCCAGCTCACGCACCACGCTCATGAACTGGCTGAAGCGCCCCACGTCAAAGCAAAATTGGGTCTGGATGAACTCAGCGCCCGCCTGGATCTTTTTGGCCAGGCGCAGGGGGCGAAAATCGTACGGCGGGACGAAAGGGTTACTGGCTGCGCCCAGGAAGAAACGTGGCGGCGTCTCAAGAACACGCCCGCTCAGGAAGCGACCCTGATCGCGCAGGATGGAGGCTGTGCGCAGCAGGGTGATCGAATCCAGGTCGAAGACCGGTTTGGCCTCCGGCTGGTCCCCTGCCTGGACGCCATCCCCCGTCAGGCAGAGCACGTTGCGCACACCCATGGCCGCCGCTCCGAGCAGGTCGCCCTGGATGGCGATCCGGTTGCGATCCCGGCAGGAGACCTGCATAACCGGCTCGTAACCAGCCCGGGTAAGCAGGGCGCATACGCCCACACTGGACATGTGCACGTTCGCCCCGGAGGCGTCGGTGGCGTTAATCGCGTCGCACACCTCCGCCAGTACCAGGGCGCGCTCATACACCGCCTGGGGGTCGGCGCTGTCGGGGGGGTTCAGCTCGGCGGTCACGGCAAAGCGGCCCGAGCGCAGGACGCGCTCCAGCCGGGAGCCAGACCTCATCCCTGCCAGCCTTTTGGCGTGAACGGAGGGTTGGGCTTCAGGTCGTTGATCCATGCAGAAGTGCCCTTCAAACTATGGTTGAGCGGCGCCTGGAGCGCCAGGATTTCCTCACCGTGCTGGGGCATTCGCCGGGAACGCTCCCAGGCCTGCAACCAGACACAGGGCATGTGGGGAAGGATTTCGCAGTTGCCGTTAGCCAGAACCCCGCCGCACGGCCCGTTGCGCATGTTTTTCGGGCAGGTCACCGGGCAGGTCATGCCGGTAGTGTGCAGCACGCACTGTCCGCACATCCGGCAGTCGAATATGGCGCCCTTGGTCCAGCGCTCCAGGGTGACCATAAAACCCTCCACCCTGCCGCCTGGCACCAGCCAGCGGCGGAAGGGTTTCAGCATCCGATAGGTGGCGTGGTAAGCCAGTTCCAGCAGGTGGGGGTAATTCTGCAAGCGACGCAACATGCCGCTGGATGATCTCATCATGCCGCTGGATGATCTCATCATGCCGCTGGATGATGTGCGGGATTCTACTCGTAGCCGCCGCGACGCGCCAGGCCATCCAGGCGTTCTGGGGGGTAATCCGCCTCAAGCTGGGCGACCAACCGGTCGGCCAGGTTCGCCGGGTCTCCTTCGCCGGGCTGCCAGTCGCTGGTGCGCCACTCCTCCAGGTAATCATCCGTGCTGGTGGCGTTGGCGCGCATGGCAGCCGCGTCGATCGCTTCCTGGAAGCGCTCTGCCAGCGGGCGGGTCACCCGCTCGCCTCCGAGGCGGGTGCGCACCTGGGCAGGTATGTCCCGCCAATATAGTATCTGGTAGCTGGCGGTCATGTCTCCATCAACTCCTTCAGGCGGCGCTCCAGGCCGCCGTAGCCGGTCAGCCTTACCTCGAGCGGTAACCCCAGGGCGGCGGCAGCCCAGGCAGCGCGGGCTTGTAGAGCAGGGTCGTTCCGCTGGGCCAGGTAAACCACCCGGGTGTAGTTCTTGAAATACTCGTCGCGCAGCTCAGGGTGGCGGGCGAGGCCTAAATCTTCCAGCACCAGGTGATCGAACGACCTCACCAGGTAATCGGTTAAGAAAAATGTGCCCAGGGCTTCTTCCATCAGGCGCTCAAAGCTGCCATCAGCGTATATCTCGTAGCAGTGCGGACCCGCCACGCGCTGCACCCCTTCCCTCTCCAGCAGCCTGTCCAGCATCCCGCCCGTGCCGCAGTCGCCGTACACTACCAGCACACGTTCATAGGATTGGCGAGCCTCGCGGATACGCTTGAGTATCGCCCCCGGTATGCGCCGCGGCGTGTTGTGCAGCAGGGAGGGGAGCGCCAGGATATCCGCCTCCCAGCCGTATTTCTCTTTCAGCGCCAGCACCTCGCGCGCCAGCGCCCCGCAGGCAATCAGGGCGGTGCGCTTCATGCGACCACCCGCGCCGCCAGCGCCTCGGTGATCGCCTGGATGTGGGCTGGCGTGCTGCCGCAACAGGCTCCAATGACCCGCGCCCCTGCCTGATAGGCTGCCACAGCGTAATCTGCCATCATCTCCGGCGTTGCCCGGTAGACCGCCCGGCCGGCCACCAGCTCGGGTATGCCTGCATTGGCTTTGGCTACCAGGATGGCCTCGGGCGCCAGGGCGTGCATTTTCTCAACCACTGCGATGATCTCTTCCGGCCCGTTGCCGCAGTTGCCGCCGGCAGCCACAGCGCCAAAGGAACCCAGTTTCTCGATGGCTCGCTCCGGGGTGATGCCCATCATGGTGCGCCCGCGAGTATCGAAGGTCATGGTCGTCACCAATGGCAGGTCACTGGAAACCTGGCGGATACCCTCCACCGCGGCGTTTACCTCGTTTAAATCCGACATAGTTTCGACCCACAGCAGGTCCACCCCGCCGGCAATCAGGGCGGCAGCCTGCTCGGCGAAAGCCTCGCGAGCCTGCTCGAAGGACAGCTCCCCGTAGGGCTCCAGCACCTGCCCCGAGGGGCCGATGTCCCCCGCCACCAGGGCTTGATACGGGCCGCTTTCTACCACCTGGCGCAAGAGCCGGGCGGCAGCCAGGTTGAGCTCGCGCACCCGCCCTTCCAGGCCGTGGAGCATCAAGCGGTAGCGGTTCCCGCCGAAGGTGTTGGTCAGCAGGATCTGCGCGCCGGCTTCCAGATATCCCCGGTGCACCTCTGCCACCCGTTCGGGATAATCTACGTTCCACAATTCCGGAGGGTCGCCATGCTCCAGCCCTGCTGCAAAGAGCATAGTGCCCATGGCGCCATCGACGATCAAATAAGGGCTTTCACGCAAATAAGTCTCGATCACTGATCACCTCCTGATCAGACCATTTCGCCGCGCTTGATCGCCAGCAGCTTTTTAGCCGTCTCGACCGCCACGGCAGCATCCCGGCAGTACGCGTCTGCGCCGATCTCCTCGGCAAAGGCTTCGTTCAGCGGCGCGCCACCCACCAGCACGATCATCTGATCACGCAAGCCCTTCTCTTTGAGCGCACCAATGACCACCGCCATATAGGGCATCGTGGTGGTCAGCAGGGCGCTCATCCCCAGGATTTGGGGCTTGTGCTCGTAGATTGCGTTCAGGAACTTGTCTGCGTCGACGTTAATCCCCAGGTTGACAACGGTAAAGCCAGCGCCTTCCATCATCATCGCCACCAGGTTTTTGCCGATATCGTGGATGTCGCCCTTGACGGTGCCGATCACCATCGTACCGATTTGAGGCGCGCCGGTCTCAGCCAGCAGCGGACGCAGTACCTCCATCCCGGCTTTCATCGCCTTGGCTGCCATCAGTACCTCGGGCACAAACAGGATCCCATCCCGGAAATCCACGCCCACCACTTCCATGCCCGCCACCAATCCTTTGGTGAGCACATCGTAAGGCGACATGCCGCGCTTGAGTAGCTCTTTTACACTGGCGACCACTTCTACTGCCAGCCCATCGTAAAGGTCATCCTGGATAAGCTCGAGCAGCTCCGGGGTTTGCAGTTGGGTAATATCAATTTCTTCACTCATGTCCAGACTCCGATGCTTGGTATTGTCCGCCGCAGATGAATAACTCTGCGCCTGGCTTCCAGGCATTATACCTGTTCCTGGGAGCGATCGCGGATTCTGTTACGGCGTTTTTGCTTACTTGCATTATTGTTTTCTGGCAACATACCTGCTAGCGTGGGAAAGGCGTCCCGGGAATGCGGCAGCCCCAAAGCAGCCACGAACTCATCCTGGAAGGAGGCCTCCAGAGGGGTTTCCACATAATCCACCCAACGAGCCAGGCGAGCGGCATTCAGGCGCATCTGGCGGTTGAGCAGGGCGAAGCGCGCCCCATCGCCAGCGGCATTGCCGACCGCGGTCACTTTCTCCAGGTCACAATCCGGGATCAGGCCAAGCATCATGGCATGGTATGGGCTGATGAAGCTGCCAAACGCCCCTGCCAGGACAACCTGGTCCACCTTAGCCACACCGCGGTGGTTCATCAACAACTTCGCCCCGGCGTACAGGGCCGCCTTGGCAAGCTGGATGGCGCGCACATCACTTTGGGTGATGATGATCGGGGCGCCGGTCAGCGTGAATACTTCTTCCAGCAGGATGTATTCGCCCGTCCGCCCATGGTAGCGCACGCGGGGCGAGCGCTCCGCTGCCGTCTGGATAAACCTGCCGTCTGGGCCAAGAATGCCCGCCAGGAACATCTCGGCAACCGCCTCGATGATCCCGCTGCCGCAGATCCCCGTGGCGCGGGCTTCCGAGGGCAGAGCCTGCGACTCCCCCGGGATGATCCAGTGCGGATATCCGATGACCTTAACCCGAGGTTCCAATGACTGCGGGTCAACGCGCACCCGCTCGATCGCCCCCGGGGCAGCGCGCTGCCCGTGGGTAATTTGAGCGCCCTCGAAAGCGGGTCCGGTCGGGCTGGAACAGACAAGCACCTGCTGCCGGTCGCCCAACAAGATCTCGGCATTGGTGCCCACATCCACCACCAGCATGATCTCATCCTGGTCGTGAGGAGCCTCTGCCAGCAGGACTGCGACATTATCCGCGCCCACATGACCGGCGATTAGCGGCAGCAGGTGGGCGCGCCCGGCAGGGCTCAAGTGGAGACCCAGGTCGCGAGCTTTGAGATCGAGAGCCGAATCTCGCGCCAGGGCGAAAGGCGCACCGCCGAGTTCCTGCGGGTTCATCCCCAACAGGAGGTGGTGCATGACCGTGTTGCCAACCAGGACAGCATCCAGGATATCCTCGAGGGCAACGCCGGCTTTTTGGGCCGCCTTTTCGGCCAGCTCGTTCAGGGTGCGGATGATCGCCCGGTGCAGGCGCGCCAGCCCCTGGGGCTGACTGGTAGCGTAGCTGACCCGGCTCATCAAATCCTCGCCGTAGCGGACCTGGGGATTCATCATCGCTTCGGTAGCCAGCACCTGCCCGGTGCGCAAATCGCACAGGTGCGCCACCACGGTCGTCGAGCCCACGTCTACCGCCAGGCCATACACACCCTCACGGTAGCCCGGCTGGACGCGCAGGACCTCCCTTTCTTGCCAGAGCGACACAGTGACTTTAAAATCGCCGAGACGCAAGGCCTGCTGCAGGTCAGGGAGGATTATTCCATCGATTTCCAGGCCGGTCAAACCCCACTGCGCCTCGAGCGCCAGCGCCAGGCGCTCCCAATCCCCCCGGCGGTCGCCCAGCTCAGCCGGCTCCACCTCGACGTAAACCTGCCTCACCGCCGGATCGACCGCAATCACCCGGTCTGAGGCCGCCTTGGCGATGATCTGCTTGCGCGCCTGGCTTTCCTCCGGCACAGAGACGAGCACATCTCCGATCACTTCAGCAGAGCAAGCCAGCCGGCGACCGGGGAGCAGCCCGTGCTCCAGGTGGTAAGCATCCTCGGCAGAGGTCGGCGGGGTCAGGTGCTCGGGCTGCGAGGTGATACCAAGCTTGGGGAAGTTGCCCGCTTCGACATATACCTGGCATTTTCCGCAGGTCTGGCGACCGCCGCAAATCGATTCCAGCTCAACGCCCAATTCCCGGGCCGCCTGGAGCAGGTTGGCGCCGCGGCGGACCTTCCCCTGCCTGCCGGAGGGCATTAACGCAAGCTGGCAAAATTTACTCTGGTTAGCGATGTTATCCATCGGCAATCATGCCGCGGCAATTATGCCGCCTTCCTTCGCTAAGAACCTTGACCACCTCAGGGGCCATATGAATCGGCTCCCAGGCAGGCGATCATCATCAAATCAAACTGCAACTTCCCGCAGGTGCCGCCGCCTTCTGCGCCGCTCACCTAGCTCGTCATCGGCTCCGATCCCTTGCGGGGTGCGCTTCCAGCCCTCCGGCGGCTGAGAATCGCCTGCCACCACCCCGGGAAATTCGCTGCGGATAAGAGCGTCCACCTCGGGCGATAAGACTGCCGGGTTTTGGCGGGTCAGAATATCCTGCGCCTTGCGCAGAGCGCGCGCTTGGGCGTCCAACCCGCCGCGCTCCTGCCACTGGGCGCGCGGGTCTCGATCAGCGATATCCGCCAGGTACATGGCTGAGCGCATCCGCTCCAGGGTGTGCTCGGTGGCAGCAAACATGCCGCCGGGTCCAATCTCGGCGATCTGGTCCAGGGCCAGCTCCGCCTCGCTGAACTCGAAGCCGCGAGCCATACGCTTGAGCATCATGGCGATCTCGCCGTCGATCACGGCTTTGGCAAAGTCAAACGCCATGAGGGCGTCCAGCAAGCCGCCCATGTTGAAAATATGCACGCCGCCCAGGTAACCAGCCACCACCGACATGCCGGTTTCATACCCGGACTGGGCGTCGTTGATTTTCGAGTTGGTCAGCCCGATGTAGCCGCCGGCGGTGAGGTTGTAGAAACGCGCCATCTGGGCGCAAGCCATGTGCAGCATGCCGGTCTCTACGGCGCCCGGCGAGTAAGCGCCGGTGCGCATATCGGCGACGGTTGGCAGGGTGTTATAGATCAGCGCCTTACCCGGTCGAATCATCTGGGTGAGGACGGCCGCAGCCAGGAATTCCGCGTTGCACTGCGTCAACGTGGCAGGCAGCGTCAGGGGGGAGGTCAGGCCGGCGTTGGGCACGATTGAAAAATAGCTGGGCAGGTCTCGCTCTGCGAAGAAGATGAGCAGCTCGGTTGAATCAAAATCCATCGTCAGCGGAGAAACCACCGGGCAGTAGTGGAAAGTGATAAAGGGGCGCTCTCGAAACGCAGCCTCGCCGCCGGCTACCAGGTAAGCCAGGCGCAGCATGTCTTCGACTTCGGCGGGAGGTGTATTTGCCCTGACCGGCTTCAGGGTGTTCTTGATCGCGGGGTAGAAGCGCGTCAGGCTGAACTGCCCTGGAGGGGCGTCATCCGCCAGGGTGGAGATGGAAAAGACATCATAGCCCGGCAGCTCGTTGATCAGGTGGGCGATGCGCGCCAGGTCGTCCGAGCGCGCCCGGCGCTCATAACCCGTGACCGGATCGATCATATTGGGCGCCGAGCTGCCGGTCAGGATCAGCGGGCTGTCATCCGGGATGGTGCGGTCGAAGCGCGGCTCGCGCCCGTAAAAGGTGAAGCCGGGCGGGAACATGTGCCGGTAACGCTCGACAACCTCGCCGGGCAGCCTGACGATCTCGCTTTCCGGGTCCACCTGGCCTCCATGGGCGGCAAAGATCCCTCGCGCCCGCGGGTTGCGGACGAGCATTCCGATGTTTTCGAGAATCTCGAGCGAAGCCAGGTGCACGCGCTCAACCTGCTCTTGGGTCAACAGGGCAGCAAAACTTGGGATCATCCAGCTACTCCTTCCAGTCATCCAAATGGCCTGGTTTCCTTAGATATTTTCCTACAGATCGAAAGGCGCCGCTTCGGTGACGAAACGAAAACGGTCGCCGCGGTAGCGATCCTTGCCGAGCTCTACCGGATGCCCCTGGTTATCGAACGAGAGCCGCCTCTCCAGCATCAACGGCGCACCCACTTCTACATTCAGCAAACCGGCCTCGAAATCAGAGGCCACCACCGGCTCAAAGCTCTGCCGGGCGCGGGCAATGGTGACGCCGTACCCCGTCTCCATCACCTCGTAGATAGAGCGATTTTCCAGATCGTAGCGGTCGAGACCGGGAAAGCGCTGGGTGGGGATTGTATAGCTCTCCAGCATAACCGCTTCCTGGTTTATTGAACGCAGGCGCAAGATCAGGTAAGCCAGCGAAGAAAGCGGCACCGCCAGCTCACGGGCGAGGGAGGCTTCGATCACCGAGACCTCGAGCGAGATGATTTTCGCAGCCGGCGTGTAGCCGCGCGTCTGCATCCCACGCGTGAAGCGGAAGACGACCTCCATCCGGCGCTCGATCTTGGGTTCGGCAACGTAGGTGCCAATGCCGTGCTTGCGCACGATCAAGCCCTGGGATTCGAGCACGCGCAGGGCACGGCGCAGGGTGAGGCGGTTGACTCCCAACTTGTGGCTCAAATCCCGCTCCGCAGGCAATTGGGCGCCAGGGGAGAGCTCCCCAGACTCGATCTGGGCAATCAACCCCTCGGCAATCTGGACATACAGAGGTATGGAGTAGGAGAGATTCTTGACGGAATCAAGTGTCAGCGACATACGGACAACCCTGCCATGAAACAGAAGTCCCAGGTGGATTAGTGGTATACATGTCTTATACCACTATTATAATTCCAACCCGCAGATCTGGCAATTCATATAAACGACATGTAATGCAAGCTTCAGTATGCCCGGCTGCGGCGAGCTAAAGCTCACCCTGCAAGTCTCTGTTAAGGGAGCCTTGTCTGGATGCAACGAATGGGCGGTGATGGAGCAGCAAAGCAGACCCTCTGCGGCAGGGTATAATTCGAATCATCAGGCAATGAGCTGCAAATGATCGCTAAAACGCGGGAGGTGCCACATACAGATCACCCATGCTGAAGTTACGCCTGTCGAGCTGGCGCTGCGCGGACCTATCCGGATGGGGACCGCGGCCGAAATCTCCGCCATCACCGCCATCTTCATCCGCCTGGAAACCCGGGATGGCAGGGTTGCCTGGAGCTGCACGGTCGCTCACCCGGCCCTAAACGGAGAAGACCCGGGCGATACGCTGCGCGCCTGCCAGGCCGGCGCGGACCTGCTCCCCGACCTGCACCCAACGAATATTGAGTACTCCCTGAGCAGGCTATCCGCAGAGATCACAGGCTCCAGCGCAGCTTTATGCGCCTTCGACCTGCTCTTCCACGACCTGCTAGGCCTTGCTGCCGGGATGCCGCTGTACCGCATCCTGGGCGGCTATCGCCAGCGCATCCAGACCTCGGTGACCATCCCCATCGCCTCCGTGCAGGAGAGCGTCGAAAGGGCGCAGGAGAAGGCCCGCCTCGGTTTTCGCAAGCTGAAAATCAAGGGCGGGCTGGATCCGCAGGAAGACGTCCGGCGCATCCGGGCAATTCACCGCTCCCTGCCCAACATCGTCCTGCGGCTGGACGCCGATGGGGGCTACACGGTTGAGCAGGCGCTGGATGTAGCCCGAGCCCTGGAAAGCCAGCTCGAAATGCTGGAGCAGCCCACCCCAGCGCACGATCTGGAATCTCTGGGCCAGGTAACCCGGCACAGCCCGCTGCCGGTGCTGGCCGATCAAAGCCTGTCTGGTCCGAAATCCGCCCTGAAACTGGCAACCCACCGCTATGCAGATGGGATGAGCGTTAAAATGGCAAGCTGCGGTGGGTTGCGCTGCGCCCGCCAGATCGATGCGATTGCCAGAGCCGCCAACCTGGCAACCATGGTCGGCTGCCTGATCGAGCCTGCCCTGCTTATCGCGGCCGGCTTGAGCTTTGCTTTGAGCAGTCCCAATGTCGGTTACGCCGACCTGGATGGCAACCTTGACCTGGTCGATGACCCCAGCGTGCCAGGTTTTCGGCTGGAAGAGGGCTGGCTGATCTGCAGCGATTTACCGGGGCTCGGCTGCACGGTAAGCCTTATTTGACCTGGTAGATGATCGCATCCCCATCCCGATAAACGAGCTCCAGGCCCGGGTCAGCGGCAGCCAGGCGGATAAAATCGCCGTGATGGTGATCGGTGAGCACATATTGGGCGCCAAAGCGAGGGTAAATGTAATCGGAGGGGCGCTCCACATCTCCCTGGGTGATATCCACCCACAGATCATAAAGCTCGGCATCATAAAGCTGCATGTAGGTGGGGTCCAGCCCCACCAGGTAGGTGTTCTGGGTGTTATAGAAAAACAGCCGGGGAAAATCATCCCAATCGGTTTGGAAAATGCGCGCTCCGGGCGGGGTGTTCTCCTGCAGCCAGGCGGAAGCCTGAGCATAGCGCTCATGCGGGGTTGAGCCGCGCAGGCTGAGCCGCGCCTGGCCAAAAGTATGGATCAACCCCGGCAGCAGCAGGGCAGCCATCAGCAGGACCGGCGCCCACTGCACCAGCCGCCCCCCCCGCTGGCGCTCAGCATGGGGAGGAGCATGGCTGCCAGGATCTGCGGCAGGCGCCGCAGGGGGCAGCACACTCGACCAGGCCAGCGCGGCGAAGATCAGGGCAAAAGGTGGGAAATATTCAATAAACCGCCGCGCTTGAAAGAGCATCAGCCCAAACATCACGGCGATGAACAGCGCCGTGGCAGTGCGCGTGTCCATGCGGCGATCTTTTAAGCCCAGCGCAAATACGCCGGATACAAAGGCGAGCAACCCCAGGGGGGAATTCTCCATGAGTTGAGTGGTTTCATAGGGATACCACTCGCTGCCCACGCTCACCGCGGTGGCGTCGCTCAATTTCGGCAGCAGGTGGCGGTAGACGAAGACAAAATTATCCGGAAAGTACGGGTTGATCAACATCCCCAGCCCGAGACCCAGGCCGGTGTACAGGACAGGGCGGAAATCGAGCTGCCGCTCGATGATCGCCAGGGCAAGCGTGTAGAGTAGGGCAAAAACCAGCAGCAGGGGAAACGCATTGTAGAGCCAGACGTAAATAAATCCCAGCGGGGCCAGGTAGCGGTATTCTCGCCTCAGCATCCAGTGCAGCCCAAGCACCAGCACCAGGATGGAAAGCGACTGGGCGCGCACCATGCTTACCCGGTAAATGAACGCCTCGGATATCGCCAGCAAACCCAACGCCCACAGAGCAGCGTAAGGCAGCCGCTGGCGGTGGAAAAGCCACCAGATACTCATGAAAGCCAGGCTGGGGAAGGCAACGCTGGCCAATTTCGCCCCCAGGCGGAGATCGCTGAGGGTGAATGGGATGAGCGCCACGTGGAACAGAAAATGGTGATCGTAAAATTCGCGGGCATTCAACACGGTGAGCGGCAGCCAGGAGAATTCCGGTTTCAAGCCCTGGGTGCGCATGAGCGAAGCGAATTTAATATGGTAATAACCATCTACCCCAGCCAGGGCCGGGGTGGCGAACTGCACCAGGGATAGGAAGGTGAAGAAAGACGCTGCCAGGAACGCACCAGTCAGCCAGGTGCGCCGCTCCAGATGGAACAGCGCCTGAGCCATCCGCGGAAACCTCATCGCTTTACGGTCTGTGGAGTGGAACAATCTTTGAGAAATCGGGTTGAGCTTACCGCTCATCTAATGCCGCCTGGAAAACCGGACTGCAGACTCAATCATACCAGTCTGCAGTCCGGTTTTCAAATTCATGATGGTAAGCGCAGTACTGCTGACTTTATCCTCGTGCTGCAGGCGATTCAATCATCGTTGTTATCGTTGTCATTATCGTTGTCGTTATTGTTGTCGTTGTCATTGTCGTTGTGGTTGTTGTTTTGGTTGGTGTTGCGGTTCATGTTGTTGTCATTGTCATCGTCATCGTTATCGTTGCCGTTCATATTGCCGTTGTCGTCATCGTCGTCATTATCATTGTCATTCATGTTACCGTTCATGTTGCCGTTGTCATCATCGTCGTCATCGTTGTCATTGCCGTTCATATTGTCGTTGTCATTGCCGTTCTCATTATGATTGGCATTGTCGTTCATGTTTTCATTCATGTTTTCATTGGCTTCATTGTCATTCTCGTTTTCGTTCGCGTTCATATTCTCGTTGGCGTTGTCGTCACCCACGAACAGCTCGATCTCCCTGGCAGTCAACACTCCGTTGGCATCTTCGAAAGCGTGCACCTTGACCACATCACCGACGACGATGACATCTTTGATCTCCGTCTCGAGGGCGATCGCGACGGTAAATTCGCCCACCACCCAGGCATCTTGCTTGATCTCGATGACCGTACCGGTGAACTCAAATTCGTCTCCCCTGGCGTGGGCAAACTGGGAGGCCATCATCGCCCGCTCGACTTCCGGTTTGACTTCGTCCGGGACGTGGGCGAGCATGCCGCTCAAGGTGAGCGCATAGCGGGAAAGAGCGGATGTTATCTGAGTTGCCAGCTCGGTGGCTCGCGCCGGGTCTCCAGCAGCGACGTTCTGCAGCTCGCCGATGGCTTGCTGGATATGGCGCTCGAACTCAGCGACGGCTTTGCCAATATCATTGAAGCGCTTATCGGCGATCAAGGCAGCGATCTCGTCCAGGCGGCGTTCTGCAAATCCCATCTGAAGCTGAGCCCTGTTGTAAGCGCTGCGGGATAGGCTGATCTGGGTCTGTTCAATGCCAGTCTTGAGCGAGTAAAGGGCGTCCCCGGGCAGCGCGGATCTGGCTGCGAGAGCGGTCGCCCCTGCGCCGCCGAAAAGCAGTAAGGCAATCACTAATACAGTTGCCAGGGCGGTGAAAGCAAATCTTCGATTGGGTATACTCATTGAATCTTCCTCCTTTAGCTTGAATTGTTGGGGCGCCAGCCGCCTGGTCAACCAGGCAAATGGCGATTTAACCGGTTCGGTAAATAACTTCTCAGCCCGAGCGATAAACTTCGCCCGCGAACGAGCTGCCGCCTCTTGCTCACGCTCGGGCGCGGCGCGAAGGAGCTTCAACTGCTCGATGAGCCGGGATTCCGATGATTCATTGTTCTCTTCTGGGTGGTTCATTTCTACTTACTCCTCTGCTTCGTAGAGCATCTCCCACGAGGATTTCAAAGCCCGGTGCTACAATCCCCGGTCGGCTTGTACAGATCTACCGACGACCTGAGCGGTTTCCTCGTGTGACAGTTCCTCCAGAAAGCGTAACCGACTTTTCGTCAAGCCGCTTTGATATTTCAGTCGCCGCAGGTGGGGAAAAGTTACGCCGGGCTGCGGCTTATTAATCAAATTCTTATGCTCGGGAGATGGCAAGGAGAGGTTATAATTCCGCTTGAGTTATTCGCTCACACAATTCTTGATAAGTAATAAGGATTCAGTGGAATACACCAGGCTGGATGACGAAGCGCTGATCGGCTTCGTCCAACAAAACCAGGAAGCAGCCCTAAGTGTGCTCTATGACCGCTACGGTCGACTGGTCTACAGCATGGCGTTCAACGCGCTTCAAGACCAGGCCCTGGCAGAGGAAATCACCCAGGATGTATTTCTCAGGGTTTGGAATAAAGCGGAAACCTTTCGAGCCGAGCAAGGCAAGGTGGTTACCTGGATCACCAGCATCGCCCGCTATCGGGCGATCGATGTCATCCGGAGGCGCAATGTACGACCCGAAGGCAACCGGGCTACCTGGGTTGACGACCCGGGTTTCGAACTACCGGATGCCCTGAACGTGGAAGCCGAGGTGGAGGCCTCGGATAGCAGCCGGCAGATACGGCGGGCTATGGCGCAGTTGCCCGACGAGCAGCGCCTGGTGCTTGCGTATGCCTATTTTCAAGGCTATACTCACAGCCAGATCGCAAACGCGCTGGGTGAGCCGCTTGGCACCATAAAAACCCGCATCCGCCTGGCAATGCAGAAGCTTCGCCAGCTTCTTCAAGAGGTAGATCATCTGTGAAAATAAATCTTTTTTAGCCGTTTGTACGTATATTCCCAAGGAGGGAAACCTTTAAAGGTATCAGAATGTCAAGAGAAGCACACGTTTTCAACTTGCTTTCGGCTTACGCCTTAGACTGCCTGGATGCGGTTGAAAAGGCCCAGGTCGAAGCACATCTTAGGGAATGCGACCTTTGCCGCGCCGATCTGCAAACCTACCGGGAGATTGTGCAGGTCCTGCCGCTCGTCGGGCGTGAAAGCGAACCGCCGCCAGGCTTAAAAAGCAAGATCATGCAGCGCGCCGCCCAGGCAAGAAATGCCCCGGCTACCCAGAATCAGCCCATCTGGTGGGAGCACCTGGCAGCCTATTTCCGGAAGGGTGCGCCGGCTTGGGGGTTGGTTGGCCTGGTTTTGATCCTGATGCTGGGTGCAAATAACCTGCTCTTATGGCAGCGGATGAACCAGTTAGAGAGCAAGGCGCAGCTGCCCTTCAGCACCATCGTCCTGACTGGCACTGAGACCTCGCCTGATGCTTCGGGAGTGCTGGTCCTCAGCCAGGATGGGGAACATGGCACTTTAATTGTAGACGGGCTGGCAGTCTTGGACTCTGCCTCCCAGTACCAGCTCTGGCTGATCCAAGATGGACAGCGCACGAACGGCGGTGTATTTTCAGTGGGCAAAGATGGGTATGGCTCGCATTGGGTCTCTTCGCCGCAGCCTTTAGCCAGCTATTCGAGTTTTGGCGTCACGATTGAGCCGACCGGGGGCAGCCCAGGCCCTACGGGCGCGAAGGTGTTGGGCAGCGAGTCTTAGAGTTTATTTCTTCCACGCTGAAGAAGCTGGATGTCTAAAACCATCCAGCTTTTTATATCCTTGTCTTTCCGGGTCAGGCTGAGCGAAGGTGTCTTAAATCTCCTCTTTCTGCCAGCGCTTGCGCAGCCAGGTGTACATACTGGTGAAAAAGAACTTCAGTTCCACCAACAGGCCGCGCTGGCGGATGCTCTGGCGCTTATAGTGAACGATGTGCACCTCGCGCAGCAACCAGATTTCCCAACCCGCTTTGCGAATCCGGCTGCACATATCCGGCTCTTCAGCATACATGAACAGGTCATCATCGAAAAAGCCTGTCGTTTCCAGCACTTTGCGGCGGGCTAACCAGCAGGCTGCGTTAAGGATCGGCACACGCCGCGGCCGGCGAAACAGGATGCGATAGCGCCCGGTGAACAAAGCGAGCAGGTTTTCCATCACGAACTCGGCCATCTCGCGCGGGTTCCACCGCACCCAGTTCAGCAACAGGCGCCCTTTCCCATCTACCTGCTCGGGTCCAACCAATCCAGCCTTGCGTCGCCGCTTAAAAAAGTGGATCATCTTATGAATCGCATCCGGCGGAACGAACGTATCCGGATTGAGCAACAGGATATATTTGCCCCTGCACAGCTTTAACGCCTGGTTGTTCGCCGCCCCAAATCCCAGGTTCTCGCGGTTGGCAATCAGGCGCACCTTGGGAAATTCGCCCGCCACCATCTCCGCGCTACCATCTCGGGAGGCGTTATCCACTACAAAGATTTCAGCCTGGTGGCCCTGGACTGCCTCGAGAACCGATAGCAGGCAGTTCCTGAGCAACGCACATACATTCCAGGAGACGATGATAACGGATAGGTCTGGCTTAGCGGACATAAAAATGCACCTTCTTACAGCTTGAGTGGGCGAAGAAAGTTCCTTAACACCCATACTTTACATCAAAGGCAAGCGAAATGCAACTACTTTTTTATTAAGATAAAATAACGCTGAATAAGTCGGTGATTATCCACCCATAAGGAGGAACGAGGCATGTCCTGGAAAATACTATACCTGCTCGCATTGGTTGTCCTGCTCACGGGCTGCGTTCCAGCCGCGCGGACAGCCACGCAGACTGCCGCTCCGCCAGGACCAGTCGCCACCCCAACTTTACCCACTGCCACCGCGTTTCCGTCCGCTACGAACACGGCTGTTCCAACACCTATGCCCACAGCTACCCCGCCCAACGAGCTGCCCGAGGAGGGTATTCTGATCCTGGAGCCGGGACCCGGCTCACGGCTGGTGGGCGCCATCCACCTGAGGGGCATCGCCGGCCCAACCTTTGAATCTCACCTGCTGGTGCAGGTGGTGCTGGATGACGGCAGTGAATTGATCGTCCTGCCGATCACCATCCAGGCCGAAATGGGCAGCCGCGGGCCCTTCACAGCCGAGATCCCCTTCAGCGTAGCTTCGGAGCGCCAGGCGTTTATCCTGGTCTCGAGCAGCAGCCCGCGCGACGGCGGCACGAATCACCTGGCCTCGGTCGGCGTGACTCTTGCCCCGCAGGGGGAACAGTTAATCCGCCCTGCCGGCTACCGCACCGAAAGGATCAGCATCACTCGGCCAGCCCTGGGCGAGAGCCTCTCCGGCGGTCTGGCCCGCGTGGAAGGCATAGCCCTGCCCAGTTTCGAGGGCACTTTGATTGTGGAGCTGTTGGACGCGGAGGGTACCCTGCTCGCCTCGCAGCCCGTGATCGTGCTAGCGGCGGATATGGGCCAATACGGCCCCTTCGCCATCGATCTGCCCTTCCAGGTGGCTGCCCCTGGGGCGGGGCGAGTGGTGGTGCGCGATCCGAGCGTAGTCTTTCAGGGGGATGTGCACCTGGCGAGCGTGGAAGTGAACCTTGAGCCTTGAAAATTACCCCCGCCAGACTCGACAAATACACCACATTTACCCGAGCAGGGTTGATGAAACTCTTACTAGACAAATCAGACAAACGATAATAAAATTAAGCTAGCTTAACTAATAAGGTGGATTAACTGATGGAAAACTCCCAATCTCTCGATCAAGTTCTGCGCGCCTGGGCGGAGGTGTTTATGCACCGCTCCATGCACGATTTCTGGCATTTCATGAAGCATAGCGGGTTATCGATGTCACAGCTCAGCGTTCTTTTGCGATTGCACTACCATCACGCCTGCGGGGTGTCCGAAATCGGCGAGCACTTGGGCGTGACCAACCCGGCCGCCAGTCAGTTGATCGATCGGCTGGTTAATCTCGGCTTGCTGGAGCGTAACGAAGACCCCAGCGATAGACGTATCAAGAACATTTCCCTGACCCCGCGTGCCATCGCCCTGGTGCAAGAAGGCATCGCCGCCCGCCAGCGCTGGCTACAGGCACTCACGGCTGCGCTCTCCGCTGAAGAGCAAGCCGCCATCATTCAGGCGCTGACCACGCTGACAGAAGCTGCCCACAGTCTGGAGGCCCAATCTATAACATCGTAATTAGGATCCGGCAGGTTTGGTTAGAAACTGTGGGTCGAAAGCTTAGAGGTACTCGAAAGAGTCGCGATTGGCTTGCCTGATTCTAAAACCTATCATGTCAGGTGGGTGAGGTACAAATAGCTAACCACGAATTAAAGGAGCACACTTTGCAGAGAACCCGTTCTTCTAACCGCCAGCGTAGCATCAACTGGGACGCCCTTCGCCGAGCAGTCTATTACCTGGGTCGCTACCAGCGGGAAGCTCTGCTGCCCTACCTGTTCCTAGTTATCGCCACGCTGTCGCAACTGGCCGTGCCGCGCATGGTGCGCAACATTATTGACGCTGTCACCCAGGGCGTGATCGCCATGAATGTGCTTTCGGCGCTGGAGCAAGTCCCCTCTGTTGCCCTTACCCAGGCCCTACCGCGCATACTAGAAACCCTGAAACTGCCCTCTGCCTGGACGCTGGCCGAGCTGGTGGATAAGTTGACCGCCGACCAGGCAGATGCGCCGCGAGCGTTGATCACCGCCGGGGTGGCGATCCTAATCTTCGCCGCCTTGCGCGGCCTTTTCGCTTTCTTGCAGGTATTTTGGGGCGAGCGCAACTCGCAGATCGTAGCTTTTGACCTGCGCAACGACCTGTTCGCCAAGATCCAAAAGCTTTCCTTCTCCTATCATGACCGCAACCAGACCGGCCAACTGATGGTGCGCGCCACCGACGATGTCGAGAAGGTGCGCCTGTTTATCGGCCAGGGGTTGCTGCAGTTGGTGGGCGCGATGGTGCTGCTGGTAGGAACGCTTATCATCCTGCTCACCACCAACCTGCGCCTGACGCTGGTGGTGCTGCCGATCCTGCCGACAGCCATGGTGCTATTCGTCTTTTTCGGGGTATTCAGCCAACCATTATTCGCCGAGCTGCAAGCCCGCTTATCGTCCCTCAATACGCTGCTGCAGGAAAACCTGGCGGGGATTAAGCTGATTAAAGCATTCAACCGCGAAAAGAGCGAGCAGGCAAAATTCAAGCAGTCTGCCACTTCGTTGATGGACCAGCAGATCAAGCTGGCGCGCCTGTTCACCTTCCTGTTCCCATTGGTATTCCTGGTCGCCAACCTGGGGCAGGCTTCCACCTTGTATTTCGGCAGTCAGCAAATCTTGAACGCTACCTTGAGCCTGGGTGTATGGCAGGAATTCAGTCTGTACCTGGTGTACATTTTCCTGCCACTTGCCCAGTTTGGCTTTATCATCACCCAGCTCGGGCAGGCAGCTGCCTCCGCGGGGCGCATATTCGAAATCCTCGACGCTGAAAACGAGGTGAGCGACAAACCCGGGGCACAACCCTTGCCAGCCATCTGGGGCAGGGTGAGCTTCGAGAATGTCACTTTTCGCTATTTTGGCAGCGGCGAGCCGGTGCTCAATGAGGTCAGCTTCACCGCCGAACCCGGGCAGACTGTGGCGCTGCTGGGTGCCACCGGCTCCGGCAAGACCACCATCATCAACTTGCTGCCGCGCTTTTACGACCCCAGCCAGGGCCGGGTGACCATCGATGGTCATGATCTGCGCGAAGTAACCCTGGACTCGCTGCGCTCACAGATCGGCATTGTCCTGCAAGAGACCACGCTGTTTGCCGGCACCATCCGCCAGAACGTCGCCTTCGGTCGGCCGGAAGCCAGCCTGGATGAGATCGTTGCTTCAGCCAAAGCCGCTGCCGCGCACGATTTCATCATGTCCTTCCCTCAAGGCTACGATACACCGGTTGGTGAGCGCGGGGCCACCCTGAGCGGGGGTCAAAAACAGCGCATCGCCATCGCCCGCGCCCTGCTGCTGGAACCGAAAATCCTGATCTTGGACGATTCGACCAGCAGCGTTGACCTGGCGACTGAGGCAGAAATCCAGCGCGCCCTGGATAAATTGGTGCAGGGCTGCACCAGTTTCGTTGTCGCCCAGCGTATTAGTACCGTGGTCAATGCGGATCAGATCCTGGTCCTGGAGAGGGGCGCGATCGTAGCGCGCGGCCGGCACGCCGAGCTGATGGAGACCAGCCCGATTTATGCCGAGATCTATCACTCGCAATTGGTGGGAGACGAGGCGCTTGTGGGCGCCAATGTCCCCTAGATTGCATGAGGGCACCCTTCTTTACCCAGGAAATAACACAGACGAGTCCTTCGACAGACCCGGAGCAGGCACGGATGAACATGGAGAAAAATCGGAAAACTGGAGAAAGCACTTATGTTTGGTGGAAATGACGGTTTACGCCGCATCATGAGCCAGGAGACGCTCAAGCCGCGCCTCCTGGGCGATACCTTGTCCCGTTTTGGCAGCTACTTTAAACCCTACTGGGCGGTGCTAATCCTCATCGCGGTTCTGGTCGTCGCGACCACCTGGGCGCAGGTCACTACCCCAGACCTGATAGGGCAGGTGGTAGACTGCTATTTGACTCCTTCCACGCCGGGCCAGGTGGCGGGCAATTTTCCGGGCCAAGCTTCACAGAGCGCCGCCTCCAATTGTTGGCTGGCTGCCGAAAACGAGCCTGCCGGTCTGACCCAGCGCGTGATCAAAAACGCCCTGACTCTGGGTGGATTTAACCCTCCGCCGACTGGCACCTCCCTGCTGACCTTGGAGAGCCGCCTGGCTGGATTGGGCCGCCTGATCCTGGTCATTATCGGCTTATACGTGATGGTCTCGCTGCTCACCGGCGCCACTTTTCTGGCAATGACCTGGGCTGGCGCGCACGTGCTGCGCGCCATGCGCATGGATGTTTTCCGCAACCTGCACCGCCTCTCAGTGAGCTATTACAGCGAACGCGAGGCCGGCGACCTGATGAGCCGCATCACCAACGACTCAGAAGCCGTCCAACAGGCGGTCAACTTCGCGCTCATCAATGTGCTCAGCGGCACTTTGCTGATCGCCTGGATCGCCTACAATATGCTGACGAAGAACCTGCCCCTGGCACTGCTCAGTTTGCTGGTGGTGCCGGTCATGCTAGGGGCGACCTTTTGGTTCTCATCCCAGGCGCGTAAGGCCTTCCGCCGCACCCGGCAGGAGATGGGCTCGGTCAACGCCGAGCTGCAGGAGAACATCTCCGCAGTGCGCGAGGTGCAGGCGTTTAACCGCGCCGAGGAAAATATCGAGAATTTCCGCCTGACCAACGCCGCGAACCGGGACGCCAATATCCGCGCTGTGGCTTTCACTAGCGCCTTGGCTCCTACCCTGGAAGCCCTGGGCTACCTGGCTCTGGCAATTGTCGCCGCGGCGGGCGGCCTGGCCTTGCTAGGCGACCAGGGCTTGTTTGGCACAACCATCTCGCTTGGCCTGGTGATCACCTTCCTGGCGTACGTGCAGCGCTTCAACCAGCCCATCCAGCAGATTTCCGTGTTGTGGACAAATTTACAGAATGCCATCGCGGGCGGCGAGCGCATTTTCAATCTGATCGACGAGCAGCCCGACCTGCTGGACGACCCCCAAGCGGTGGAATTGCCTCCTGTCCAGGGGGAAGTGGTCTTCGAGAATGTGTGTGCAGCCTACCAGCCAGGCCAGCCTGTGCTGAACCAGGTTAGCTTCCGGGCCGAGCCGGGGCAGACGATCGCCATCGTGGGGCCAACCGGGGCAGGCAAGACCACCATCATGAATCTGATTCCGCGCTTCTACGATGTATGCGAAGGCTCCTTGCGCATTGACGGGTATGACGTGCGCCAGGTGACCGCTGAGAGCCTGCGCCGCCAGATCGGGATTGTGCTGCAAGATACCTTCCTTTTCAGCGCCACAGTGATGGAGAACATCCGCTTCGGCAAGCCCGAAGCAAGCGACGAGGAGGTGATGGCTGCCGCCAGGCTGGCGCGCGCTGATACCTTTATTGAGCGCCTGCCAGACGGCTACCAGACCGTGCTGGGCGAGCGCGGCAGCGGCTTGAGCCAGGGACAGCGCCAGTTGCTGGCGGTCGCCCGGGCTGCCCTGGCCGACCCGCGCATCTTGATCCTCGATGAAGCCACCTCCAGCGTGGACACCCGCACCGAGCGCATGATCCAGAGTGCTCTTGAGCAGCTCTTGCAGGGGCGCACCAGCTTTGTGATCGCCCACCGTCTGAGCACCATCCAAAACGCGGACGTGGTGTTGGTGCTGAATGAGGGTCGTATCGTGGAACAGGGTCGGCATGAAGAGCTGCTGAGGAAGAAGGGTTTTTATTACAACTTGTACATGAGCCAATTCTGGCGTGAAGCGGCGCCGGAGGCGACTGGAGGTAACGGTCACAAAGCAGCCTCGCTGGAAACCGCATGAGGAAGATCACCTCAAAATACCGAGCCCTAGAGACGCACTCCAGGGCTCAGTTTTGAGGATGAAACTAGGAGTTCAGGCTCTATTCCTCTTCTCCCAGCAGCCAGTAGGCAAAATTGGTGACCCGGTAAGTGTATACTCCAGGCCGAGCTGAGCGCACATACACGCCCACCCGTCCCTTGGAGAAGTGGTCGTCCTCGACCTCGGCTACCTGGACGCCGTTGGCGTAGATCACCAGGCGCTCGCCCTCCTGGCGCACCCCGATCACATTCTCCTCGTCGGGTCCAGCGTTGATGGCGCTGACATCTTCTAATACGACCAGGTTCTCAATCTCCCAGGGGTCGGCGTCATCCAGGCGGAAAACCCACAAGGCGCCTTCGCAGGTGAAAGCAGCCACGTAGCCATAAGATACCCCGGCGCGGTGCGGCGAGCCGCGGGTGATGATCCCATAGGCGTCATCGCCGGAGCAGTTCTCGCTGTTGAAGGTCATCTCGATGTACGCATCGCTCAGGGTGTGATAGGTGAACCACCAGGTGCTGAATTCTGGGCGCTTGCCGGTGACGTACAACTGACCATCTTTAAAGCGCAGCCGGAGGTTGCGGTTGTCCGGCAGGTTCCGCCTCCCCGCCTGCGTCCACTCCCCGTAATTGGGGAACCTCATCGGGTTCTCGTACTCCGGCTCGCCGATGGCGAGACGCGGGTCGAAGGTGACTAAGGGGGTGGAGGTAGCTGTGGGCGCCGGCAGCGTGGCAGTCGGCTGGACTGGCTGGACTATCGGCGCGGCGGGTGAGACGGGGGCGGGGTACGGGGTGGGTTGCGGCCCTACGGGCGGCGCCTCAGGCGGCGGGGAGGTGGGGGTGAATGTCGGCAGCGGGCTAGGGGGGGCCGCATCGGTAGGTGGGGCGACTGGCACCCCCGATGCTTCGGTCTCGGTGATGGTAGCTGGGGGCGCCTCCGCCCCAGGCATCGGCAGCTCGCAGGCGCTGAGGATCAGCAGGATCAGAACTGACAGAAAGGCCGGAATTCGCTTCATAGGTGCTCCCTCCAACATACAACGAACGGCATTCGGCAAATTGCCGCTTTATTCGGGCAAGCCGTCCTGCGTTGTCTGAACAGGCAATTATTCTTTCAGGATGTTGGTCGATCCCACTTGAAGTGCAAAAAGATTATAACATGCAATCAATGTTTCAGGAGTGGGGCATATCGAGGAAAGTCAACGCACAATGACGGAGATGCGGCTGCCGCTCGAACTGGAGGACACCACCTGTTCGCCTTTGACCAATTCTCCCTGGTAGTTGGCTGCGGCCGCCACCGCCCTCCAGCCGCTGAGCACGAAGGGCACGGGGCCATCGGCGGGCAGCCACTCGCCGTTGTACTTGCGGGCCAGGTGGACGTGCTTGCCGGTCGCCCGCCCGCCTTCGCACGAGGGGTGGCCCAAAGGCTCGTCCTGCGCCACCACACCACCCGCTGGGATCAGGTCCTGTTGCGCCAGGTGCAGATATACAAGCACCCAGCCGGTCGCCTCGCTGCCGTCGCCGTCAAGATCGAGGGCGACGGCGTTGCGTTCGGCGCGGGCGACTATCCCCGGTGCGGCGGCTGTCGCCCATGCCCGCGAGACGGCGCAAACCGGCTCACCGGTGACCGGAGAAAAATCCAGGGCGCCGCGCGGCGTTCCCGCATTCCAGGATGTATGCGGGCCAGCCGTGAGGCTCCAGCGCTCGCCGGGGAGGAAGGGCAGCTCCAGCGTGGGCTGAGACAGGTTGGCAGGGAGCAGGTCGCCCAGTGCCAGCGCACGCTCCCATGGATCGCCAAACATGCGCAGGTAGAGG
>DATEDC010000059.1:0-10840 GCA_035286585.1 Anaerolineales bacterium | reverse complement strand
CTGAGGGCGTCGTTGAATTCGGGCATCCACAAGAAAGCCGCGCCCAGCTCGCCGGGCGTGTGGGCGTCCGAGCCGACCGTGCTCGCCAGGTTATGCTCCCGGGCGAAAGCCTGCGCATGGCGGTTGGCGACCGGCCGGACGCAGCGGGCGTTGAAGGTCTCGATTGCGTCCACCAGCGGCAGGATGGCGAGCAGGTCGGGCAGCCTCCAATGACCTTTACGCAGGTTGTCGAACGGGTGGGCAACGCTGATGAAGGCGCCCTGGAGTCGCAAGCGGGCAATAGTCTCCTCGGGCGGCAGCCCGGGCGGCACATGCTCCCGGACGAAGAAAGCGAGCAGCTCGCCCCCCTGGGTCATGATCTCTTCGCCCACAATCACCCGCTCGGGGTCCAGCTCTCGGGCAGCCAGAGCCCCCTGGATGGTGTTGTGGTCGGTGACCGCCAGGCGGTCGATGCCTTTGCTCCGGCAGGCGCGCAGCAGCTTCGCGGGCGGTGCCAGGCTGTCTTTGGAATAGCTGGTGTGGCAGTGCAGCTCGACTTTCCATCTCGCCGCCTCCGTCCGTGCGGCGTTCATTTGGGTTCGCCCTCAGGCTGCGCCGCGGGAGCTTTTGCGGCTGCCAGCCCGAGCAGTTGGGGTGAGAAAGCCCACACCGCCAACCCCAGGCTGACCCCAAACCACAGCGTGGCGAAGCGGATCAGCAGGGTGGCAGCCGCGGCGGTGCTGCTATCCAGTCCGAGCGCCAATGAGAGGATCACGGCGATGGTCGCCTCGGAGGCGCCCAGTCCGCCGGGCAGAGTGGAGGCCGCCCCGATCGCCACCGAAAACGACAGGGCGAACACGCCCACGGAGAGCGTCCCCCAGCCGGGCGGCACGCCCAGCCCGACCAGGATCAGGTACATGCCCAGCCCCTCCCCCAGCCAGGAGACTGTACCCAGCCCGACCGCCAGCAGGGTCGCCCGGGGGCGAAAGAGGGCGAAGCTGCCCTCGTAGAACTCGTGCATATTGTGAGCGAAGCGCCTGAACAGCGGCAAGCGCTCGCCCAGAGCGAGAAGCCACAGGGCCAGCGGGCGGATTTGGGAGACCAACACCACCCCCAACAGGGCAGCCAGCATAAAGGCGAAAGCCGGCCAGTACTGCGGGTAGGCGAAAACGCCCAGGATGGAGAGCATCATCACCGCCAACCCGTCGCTGACCCGCTCAGCGATCACCACCGACACGCCGCGCGCCGCCGGCACACCGGAAGCCTGCCGCAGCCAGAGGCCCTTGAGCACTTCACCAGCCTTGCCGGGCGTGACCGCAAGCGGGAAGCCGGCCACGAACAGCCGGGCGCTGTGGAGCAGCGGCAGGCCGCGCACGCCGATCTGCCCCAGGTAGTAATGCCACTTGAAGAAGCGCAGGGTGTAATTGAAGAGCGTCAGCCCCAGCGCGGCCGGGAAGAGCGCCCAGCGGAAGGCAAGCATCTGCGCGCTTACCTGGCGCAGGTCGCTCGCCAGGGCCAGGACCAGCAGGACGACAAAGCCGAACAGCAGCCCCAGGGCTACCCGGCGGGTCAGGCTGGAGACGGATGGCTGGCTCGTCTGGCTGGGATCGAGGCGGGCTGGCATGGAGCAGCGCTGCAAGTAGTGATACTGCGGTTGGGGAGGCGCTCTATCTGCGCCTGGCGAGCAGATAGGCGGCCCCGGCGAGGGCGGCGGCGAAAGCTCCCAGCCCGATGGCAGCCTGGCGGATGGTCTTGGGCTCCATTCCGGGCATCACCACCTGCCCGTCGCCGTAGGACTCGAACAGCCTCCCCCAACGGGTATCCAAAGCGGCCTGGACGCGCTGGCGACCGACAAACGGGTACCAGTACACGTTGTGGTAGAAGTTGCTGGCGAAATACGACCAGGGCACCAGCGGGCTTTGCAGCAGCAGCTTTTCGAGCGGCTTAAGCGGGCCGTGATAGATCATCTTCTGGCCGCGGCTGGCGAAGGTGTCCTCCTGGACGAAATTCCAGGGCGGCTCCTGCTCGATATCGTAACCGAGGATCTCGATCTGGCGCGGGTCGCCCACACCCAAACCGAGCTCGTGGGCTTTGCGGATGAAGCGGATGCTCAGCGGGTCGAAGCCCTGCAGCCTGGCGGAGACCGCGTCGATGGCGACCTGGTCGGCGGAGGCGAGCAGGATGTCCTTCTCGTGCCAGCGCATGGCGCGCGGCCCGGGTCCATCGCCGGCGAAGGTGCCGTCCATCACGGCGAATATCCCCGGATGGATATCTTGCTGGATGGCGAGCAGGTCCACCAGGGTGTCGTGAATGACGGCGTGCGTCCAGTGCCGGTCCCGGTGCAGCAGCCCTCCAAAGGCGTTTTTCATCGCCCCTGTGATGGTGGTGAAGACGTGGGTTTTGACCGTAGGCAGGTGGATGATATTCATCCCGACCAACGCTTTGGGGATGAAAACGCCCTGCGGGTAGACCTTGTCCAGCACCAGGAAGGGGCGCCTGGGTTGGTATTCGACCCACTCGAAATCCTGGTTGTACAGGTACAGGCAGGGCACATTGTATTTGTCGGTCACGAAGCGGTGCTTGTTGTTGCGCTCACCGTCGGCGGTGTTTACCACCACGGTGTCGTTGTGCACACCAACCAGGTCAGTATAGCCGGCGTTTTGCAGGGTTCTGATCACGCCCTCGATCTGCCACGGCGAGGAGGAACAGGCCGGATACCAGGTTTGCCAGGAGATATTGATCTTCAGACCGGTGGTTTTATCTTTAGGCAGGGCGGCTTCAAAGCCAGCCAGTCGCATTAACCGCTCGATGTCGTCTACAACGGTTTCGGGAGCGGTCTTGAGCACCGCCACCTTGCCTTTTCCGGGAAAATCTGTCATTTATTACCTCATATTCGTTCGAAATTTAGCCTGCAATTATGGGCTGCTCTTGTCGATTTCGTCAGGAGGCTGGTATTCACCGGGCTGGCTTGCAGAGGCGAGGCAAATAGATCAGCGGAGGGGCAGTTCCCCATTTCTGCCTGTTTTTTTCATGCGGGAGCGCAGATCGAGCCCCATGAGCAGGACCAATTCGATCAGTAGCAATAAGACGAGGGGGTTATAGATGAACACGGCCATAGCGAGCACTCCGCCGATATAGATAACATATATGACCATCCTCCTGGATGCCTGGGGAAGCAGCGGCGGCTGGCGGCGGTTCCAGGCAAGCCACCACAGGAAGATCACCAGCCCGGCCCAATAGATGTAGGCAGTTCTAGTGCTATCCAACCAGACCACCGAGAGCAGCCACATGATCAAGACAAAAGCGGAGAAATGGAGAGCCATTTGTGTTAATTTGCTGCGTTTGCTGACCAAAAACTCCCGAACCTTCGCAGCCACCCGCGCACAAGTATATCACGGGTATCTCAAGCCATTTGCTCGATTCAGGACAAGTGGTATAAAATAAGTGGCATGGAGAACCAACGCTCGTTTACGCGTAACCCAAAGGTCCAAACGTTTGGCGTCATCCTGGCTGGGATGGCGGGGTACGTTTTCCTGATCCGGGCGGCAAACCAGGGGATCGATACTTTCGATATTCTCAAAACGATCCTGTTCTTGATCCTCCGCCGGTGGGGGGATATCCCGGTCAACGTTCAACTGCTCTTCTCCGATGGCTTGCTCTTTTTGTTTGGTTTCCTGCTCTGGCTGGCCTTTTTCGCCCAATTCGTGCTTCCTGTGCGCAAGCTGGTGGAGCGCTTTCGGGCCTTCGACCGCTTGGTGGTTTACGCGGCAGGCACTTCTGGCCCTACGCTCTTCGTTGAGGATGGAGCTGTACGCAAGCGGGCCGGCGAGATAGAGCGCGACGGCCCGGGGGTGGTGATCCTGGACACTGCCAGCGCGGCAGTGCTGCACAATAACGTGGAATTCACCCAGGTCTCCGGACCAGGACTGGTGTTCACCAGGAGAAGAGAACGCCTGGCAGGCACGGTTGACCTGCACCGCAAGATCGGTCCCTTCCCGGCGCTGGGACCAAGAGGTGATAGCGAAGAGGATGACCCATTTAAGCCTAAGGGCGAGAAGGAAAGCAAGGAAGAGTATGAAGCGCGTCAGGGACGGCGTAAAGAGACCAGTGGGCTGACCCGCGATGGGGTTGAAGTGGTCCCCAACGTGATGACCCTCTTCCGCCTGGAGCCCTGGGCGGGCGAGACTAGCCCCGGCTTTCACTACAACGAGAGCGCCGTCCGGCGTTGGGTGACGGTGGAGGGGAGACGGGTCCTGGGGGGGCGTGAGGAGCCACAGCCGCACGTGCCCCTGGAAAAGCTGCCGGCATACCTGGCAGTGGATGTGTGGCGGGAGTACCTGCAGAAGTTCAAACTGAGCGAGTTGTTCGCCCTGCCCGTTCCGGGGGAGCCAGCAGGCGAGACTGGCCTGGAGACGATTCTGAACAAGGTGAACCAGCGCCTCAAAGAGAGCGAAGTGGAGGAGTTGGACGAATTCGGCAACCCGACCGGGACGCTGGCGCCCAGCCGGGAGTTCGAGGTCCTGCAAGCCTGTGGCATCCGGGTGGATGCCGTGATGATCAACCGGCTGCGCTTTGAGCCGTTGGTGGAGAAGAAGCTGCTGGACGACTGGGTGGCAAACTGGCTGACCCGCTCGCAGGCGGAATACAACCGGGTGGAGCGGGGGCGCGGCCTGCAGGTGCAGCAGGGCAAGCAGGACGGGCTGACCTGGTTCGCCGAGGCAGCCACCCGGCGCATCACTCCCGATATGCTCTCCCAGCCCCGGCCGCGCGACCCCGAGGCGAAGGCATACCAGATGCGGGTTGTCCTGGAGAAAATGGTGCTCGGCACGCTGGACGGCTGCCGCGCCGACTCGCAGCTTTACCCGCGCCTGATGAACGAGCTGGTCTTGCTGGGCGAGATCGTCAACTACCTCCGGGAGCAACGCCCGTGAGTACTGAGAATGCCCCCAGCGGGATAATCCAACTTTTGCAGCAGGCGGCGACGCAGGCTGTGGCCTGGCTGCGCGCCCGCCTGGGCCTGCAGGGCGCTCCGCCAGGGCCAGAGAATGGCGGTGGGGACGGATTGACCGGCGAGGCGATCTTAGAAGCTTTAAGCGAGGAGCTCAGCGAGATCGCCGATGCGCTCACCGAGTTCCTCAACTCGGATTGGGCATTCGGGCTGACGCTGGCCGGCGCACGGCGCAGGCGCTGGCTCTTCACCCTGCTGGGGGCGGTGGCATGGGCCTCCCTCGGCTACAGGGGCGTACAGCCGGGGTGGGACGTCGCCGATGGGGTTGCTTTCCTGCGCTCGATCTCCCGGGCGCTGTTCGACCCGCGCCTGCTCCTGCTCGTCTTCTTCCTGGCGACCCTCTTCTGGCTGCTGCTCTACGCAGTGAACCGCCTGCTGGCTGGCTCTACGCTGGGGGCGATGCGCCGCTACTCATCGGCTATCCTGGCAACGTTTGCCGGCGCGCTATGGGGCTTGCTGGCCTCCCAGCTCATCCCAACCGATTTACCTTTCGATTTCGCCAGGCAGTTCATCGCCTACCCCTTCGAAGCCCTGTTCGCCCCTGGCGTGCTGCGCCACGTGCTGGTGGCAGCCATGGCGTTCTGGATCACTTATCGGGTTGCAGCCACGTACCTGGAGGACATCTACGAGCTGGACGACATCCGCACGGCAGAGCGGTTTATCCTCCAGGCTGCTTTTGCCAGCCAGTACAATGTCATCCAGATCCGTGTCGGAGACGTCATCCAGGAGCACAAGCGCTCTCCCATCTTCCGCATCGGCGGTCCGGGGCTGGTGCAGGTGCACTACGACAGCGTGACGCTGTTCGAAAGCGTGGCTGGGACGCCACGAGTTATCGGCCCGACAACGAACGGCGTGGCAAATGTCGAGACCCTCTCCGGATTCGAGCGCCTGCGCCAGTCTTTGAAGCTTTACGACCATATCGAAGAGAAGTTCCCCATTGAGGGGCGCACCCGGGACGGCCTGCGCATCCGCTTGAAAGACGTCAACATCGTCTACAGCATCTACCGGGACGGGCGTGAACCTACCATGTCGCACCCGTACCCGTTCGATCCCCAGGCAGTGCTGAACCTGGTATACAACCAGGGGCCGAACCCGCTGGAGCCAGCCATGCGCTCCGTTATCCGCCGCGAGTTTGTCAGTTTCATCTCAAAACATACGATGAACGAATTTTTAGCCTCCATCGGGAGCCGAGACGTTGAAGAACACCAGGAGCAGGAGGCGGAGCTGGCTCAAAGCTCTACGCAGTTTTCCGGTTTGCTGGCGAGTGGTGAAAGCCTGCTGAGCGCGCCCGAGCTACCGTTCCATACCCGCCCGGACATCATGACCGAGCTGTTCGCCGAAGAGTTCGCCGCGAGGGCCGCCGAGCGCGGGGTAGAAATCCGCTGGATCGGCGGAGGCGCCTGGGATCCGGTCGATTCCATCGTGCTCGACAAGCACCAGGAAGCCTGGCGCCTGAGCCGCCAAAACCTGGTGCGCGGCAACACCCTCGCCCTGGGGCGCTTACGCCTGGAGCACAGCCTGTTCGAGAAGCTGCGCCTGATCCAGGAAGTGCCCATCCGTATTTATACCGAGAGCCGGAACGCCCCGGCACGAGACTTGATGCTGAAAGTGATGGTGGCTTACCGGCAAATATTGAACCAGGCTTACGAAGCCCACCAGCGGGATCCGAGCAACCCGGCTCAACTTGTCTGGCTGCAACAAGTTCTCGCATATCTTTCGTATTTCACAGCCCGATGGCTGGGAGGCGCATAGTGCAGATGGATTTGTTTTCTCAGTCGCCCGAAGCGCCCGTGCTGGTGATCGGCGGCGCAGGCGTGGACATCGTCGGGCGCATGAAATCCGAGCTGCACAGCGGCACCTCCAACCCGAGCCAGATCCGCTCCTCCTTTGGCGGCGTGGCGCGCAACGTGGCGGAGAACCTGGCACGGCTGGGCGAGGCGGTCAACCTGATCAGCGTGGTGGGCGAAGACGAAAACGGCGAGCGGCTCCTGCAGGGCCTGCAGGCGGCGGGTGTGAATACCGTAGGCGTGCTGCGCACTACCCAGCAGGTGACTGGCACCTACCTGGCGGTGGTGGACTCGAGAGGAGAATACCTCTTCGGCCTGGATGATATGCGCGCCATCGCGGAACTCACCCGGGAGCATATCCTGGCTCACGAGCGCCTTTTCAAAGAGGCTTCCACGCTGTTCATCGATGCCAATATCCCCAAGGATACGCTGCGCACGGTGATGTCGCTGGCAAAAAAGAGGCGCCTGCCGGTTTGCGCCGATGCGACGTCGGTCGCTCTTGCGCCTCGACTGAAGCCGTATCTGCCGCGGCTGACCCTGATCACGCCCAACAGCGCCGAAGCGGCGGTATTCTTCGACCCCAAAATCAAGGTGAACACGCGCAGACAAGCCCTGGAGGCAGCCAAGGCGCTCGTAAGCATGGGCGTGCAGATTGCCATCATCACACTGGCGGAGCAGGGCCTGTGCTACGCCACCTCTGAAACCAGCGGGTATATCCCGGCGATCCGCACCGAGATCGTCGATCCGACCGGGGCAGGCGACGCCCTCTCGGCGACGGTGATCTTCGCCCTGCTGAACGATATCCCCCTGGATGACGCTGTCCGACTGGGGGTCTCGGCTGCCTCATTGACCCTGCGGCACCGCGGCGCGGTGGTCCCCGATCTCTCGTTAGAAAAGCTTTACGACCAGTTGGTGATCTGACCTTGCCCGAGAAATTACCCCCATTTTTCCATCTCTCGCCCGATGTAGCCCGCGCCCTGGAGCTGAACCTGCCGCTGGTGGCGCTAGAATCGACGGTGATCACCCATGGGCTACCTTTTCCGGAAAATTTGAGCCTGGCTGAGGACATGGAAAGCGAGGTGCGACACCAGGGCGCCAACCCGGCGACGATTGCGCTGATCGACGGGAAGCTGCACATTGGCCTGGAGGCGGTTCACCTGGAGCGGCTGGCGAGCGGCAGGGAAAACCTGCTCAAGATCAGCTTGCGCGATATTGGCCCGGCGATTGCCAGGCTTGCCAGCGGAGGCACCACGGTGGCAGGCACCCTGTACGCGGCGCACATGGCAGGCATACACGTGTTTGCCACGGGCGGCATCGGAGGGGTGCACCATGCAACCGGTCCCAGGCGCAAGGCGAGCTTCGATATCTCTGCCGATTTGCCAGCCCTGGCGGGCACCCCGATGATCGTGGTGTGCGCTGGCGCCAAAGCCATCCTGGATCTGGCGGCAACATTGGAATATCTGGAGACCTGGGGGGTGCCGGTGGTGGGCTACCAAACGGACGATTTTCCTGCTTTTTACGCCCGCAAGAGCGGCTACAAGACCAGCGCGCAGGCGAACTCACCCGAGGAGGTAGCCATGTTTGCCTGGATGCACTGGTCGCTGGGCATGCGGAGCGCGCTGTTGGTGGCTGCACCTCCGCCTGAAGAAGTCGCCCTGGATTCTCAGCAGGTCAGGGCAGCCGTGCTGGCAGCCTTAAAGCAGGCCCAGGCGGAGAAGATCAGCGGGCAAGAGGTCACGCCTTACCTGTTGAAGAAGGTCAACGAGGTCACCGGCGGATTGAGCCTGCGGGCCAACCTGGGTCTGCTGCTCAATAATGCCCGCATAGCCAGCCAGATCGCCCGGGCGCTTGTACAGATGGCGCCTAAAGCCAGCGCCTAGGGCGTGGGGGTCGGGGTGCGCGTGCGCGTGGGCTGGGGCGTAATGCTGGGTGTGACGGGCGTGCGAGTCAGGGTGGGCCACGGAGTGCGGGTGGGAGTAATCGTGGGTCTGATGTAAGGAGTCCGGGTTGGCGGGATGGGGGTGAGCGTGCGGGTCGGGCGCGGGGTGCGGGTTGGGGTTAGCGTACGAGTGGGAGTGGATGTGGTAGTGGGAGTATCCGTTGGCAGCGGGGTAGGGGGCTCGCCCTGCACCTCGAAGAAACCGGAAACTTTCCAGGTCAGGCCAACAAAGATTTGAACTTCATATATGCCAGGCAGCCACTCCTCTGGCTTTGGCGCCCAATCGGTGTATCCCAGCCCGCCGGTTTCGCCATCCCATGGCAGGGTCTCAAAATGGACCAACTCGCCATCCCGGTACCAGAGCGCCGTCCATTGAGAGCCTTTAATCATGCCATCATAGCTGAAGATGGCGTACATATGCGTGATCGGATTTTCGAACACCGTGCCGGGGCGCAGAGGGCGGTAAAGCGCATCCAGGCCATCGGTGAAGGTCAATGCGCTGAAGACCGCCTCCGGGTTCGGGGTGATGGTGCTCTCGAAGCGTGCCTCGATCGCCAGAGGGACGAACGGTGTGGGAGTAATCGTGGGGGTGTTGGAGACGCGCGGCGTGAGGGTGATGGTTGGGCTGAGGGTAATCGTCGGGGTCAGGCTGATGGTGGGGGTGAGCGTAATGGTTGGCGTTTGGGTGGATGTGGCTGTGGGGGGGAAGTAGCTGTAGATCAGCGGCTCAGAGCGGGTGTTCACCAGGTACGCCACAATAAGCAGGATCAGGGCTGCGAAGATCAGCCGCCAGCCGCGCACCATCCGCTGCCGGCGCATGCGGAAGAAGGGCAACTGCCGGGCAGTGCGGATCGAAACGTAACCGCGCCAGATGAACAGGAGGATTAAGAAGCCTAAGATAACCAGCGCGGTTTGAACCGCAGTACGGATGTCCAGTTCCATAGGAGAAGGTTGAGCCGAATCTAACGCTGCGGCTCCAGAGCTACCCGGTTCACCAGCTCACCTATGCCCTCAATGCTGGCTTTGACAACATCACCGGGCTTGAGTAGGCCGACGCCAGCGGGTGTGCCGGTGAGCAGCAGGTCACCCGGCTCCAGGGTCATAATCGAGGAGGCGAAGGCGACGAGCTGGCGCACGTTGAAAACCATATCTCGCGTGGAGGCCATCTGGCGCATCTCGTCGTTTACGTGGCAGGAGATCAGGGCGTCTGCCGGGTCAAGGTCGGTGTCGATCCAAGGACCGAGCGGGCAGAATGTATCGAAGCCCTTGCTGCGGGTCCACTGCCCATCGCGCCGTTGCAAGTCTCGGGCGGTGACATCATTGGCAATTGTATAGCCAAACACGTAGTCCATGGCCTCTTCGGTGGGGATCCAGCGCCCGCGCACCCCGATCACCACCGCCAGCTCGGCTTCATGCTCCACCTGCTCGGATTGAGGTGGAAGGTAGATCGTTTCGCCAGCGGCAATCAGCGCAGATGGCGGTTTGAGGAACAATAAGGGCACGGTCGGTATCTCGGCGTCGTGTTCTTTGGCATGGGCAGCGTAATTGCGCCCCACACAAATGATCTTGGATGGCTGCACAGGGGCGAGCAATTTCACCGTATCGAGGCCCTTGTCGGCTTCCAGGCGGCGAAAGCCCTCAAAGGGGGAGCCTTCGATAGGCCCGACCCTGCCCTCGAGCAGCCAGCCGAAGCGCGGTAAATCTGAGCCGGATTGGTAGCGAACGAAACGCACGTAGCCTCCTGGTGTGGATAATTATTCGAGCGGCTGTTGGATGCGGCTGGACAGCTCGGCGATAGCCTGCTCGGTGCCGGCGAAATGGTCGGAGTACTTCCAGCTCAGCACCTGGGCCAGCGCATATACAACAGCCTCTATCGAGACGATCCCTACACCGAGAGAGGGGTGAGCCTGGGCTGCCAGAACGATGTCTGCGGAGCGAGCGGAGGCCAGCGAGGAGGCGCCCACAATTGCCGCGGTGGGGATGCCTTTCATCCGGGCTTCTTCCAGCGCCCGGGCGATGTAGGGGGATTGACCGGCTACCTCCATGGCGAGCAGCAAATCTTGCATGGTGGCGGTATTGATCGTCCGAGCCAGGTCGGCAACCCCTGAGCGGGCGATATAGACCGGA
>DATEDC010000058.1:0-7457 GCA_035286585.1 Anaerolineales bacterium | reverse complement strand
GATATCGACGGCCCTGGGGATTGGTTCCCAGGGCTGCCAACTGACCATCACCATCCAGGCGACGAACCTTTCCAGAGAGTAAAACAGCCCACTCTGATGTCAGTATTCACTTTGTGGCTGCTAGTTCGCCAACAGTATCTTATGGAAGTGCGTGGCAAGTTGGTCTATTATTGATAATGGCGCGTTCAGCGAACGAACGCACTCGAACTCACCACATGCAGCGCCTCGACGAACGCCGCCACCATAGCCTGGATGTTGACCTCCTCCTTCACGATGCGGTACGATTCTGCCCCCATGCGGCGCAGGCGCGCGGGGTCGGCGAGCGCCTCGCGCAGCGCAGACTGCAAGCTGGCCAGGTTGCCGGGCTGCACCTGCCAGCCGTTGCCCGAGCGCACCAGGTCCGCCTGGGTGCCGTCGCCTTCGGCGGCGATGACCGGCAAGCCGTAAGCCATGGCCTGCTGCACTGCCAGCCCGCCGGTGCCGGGCAGGACGAACAGGTCGGCCTGAGCGAAATAGGGCTCCAGCTCCGCTCCATGGCGGGTGCCGGGGAACTCCACATGCGGGTAAATCTGGGCCGCCAGGGCTTGAAATGCTTCCCGCTCCGGGCCCTCGCCCACCACCACCAGCCGCGGCTGAATATCCTCCGGCAGGCCGGCGCAGGCGTGCAGCAGCAGGTCGATCCGCTTGCGGGCTTGCAGGCGTCCCACGAAGAGGATAGATGGTCGCTCACCAAAAGCGCTTGGGCGCTCCGGAGGCGGTTTATGCGCAGGCGGGGAAACGGCGTTGGTCGCCACGAAGACGCGCTCGGCGGGAAAACCCGCCAGGCGGTACTGCTCCGCCCCCTGGCGGCTGTAGGCAATGACCCCATCGAACTGGCTCAAGAAGCGCTCCCTGCCCCTATGGCGGACCTGCCCCAGCCTGTCACCGGATACAGGCACGCCCAGACCCCAGCCCAACACCGGCTTTCCCCGCTGGCGCATCCAGGAGGCGCCCAGCCGCGAGCTGAGATTGCGCGGGTTGGCTTCCAGGATCAGGGCGTCCGGCTGGAAGGCCTGGAGCCAGGCGAGCAGGCCGAACTGCCAGCACAGGTAAAACGGTGAGCCCACCCGCGCAAAGTGCAGGTTGCGCGCCGGGCTGAACCGGGCGACTTCCAGGCGGTCTGTGGTGACGATGGCCTCTTCGAGGCGCGGCGCCCCGGCGAACACGCTCAGGCCGCCTTCACACGCCTCTCCCAGCAGGTCGAAGAACGCCGCCCGGTAAGCCGGCAGGGTGCGCTGCTGCAGCGCCAGCCGCCCGCGGAAGCGCAAACCGTCCTCGCTCACGCCGGCGCCTCCCAACCCGAGGGCAGCGCCACCAGGTAGGCTTTCCAATCCAGGGCTTCCACCGCGGATACACTCGCATAACCAGGCGCCATGCGGCAGAGACGATAGCCTGCCGAAGTAAGGATATCCCAGGCGACCCGGGCAGCTTCAGGCCCGTGCAGCTCCAGGAAGAGCAGCGGCCGCGCTTCCCTCAGCAGCCGGCGCATGCCGGGCAAGGCCAGCACCTCCCCGCCCTCGATGTCCATCTTGACCACCTGCGGGGGTGGGTTGCCGTTGGCATAGTTGCCGTCGGCATAGTTGCCGTCGGCATAAACGAAAGCATCCAGGGCGATGCCATTCACGCGCATCTGCTCGGGATAATCCAGCGACCGGCGGCCTGCCGACCCGGCGACTTTACCCACCCCGCCGGAGGGGCCTACCAGAAACTGGACGGGGCCGGATCGATCGGTAACCGCGGCGGGCACAACCCTTACCGTGGATTGCATCCCGTTCAGCGCCAGGTTTTCGCCCAGGCGTTCCAGGTTGGCGGGCAGGGCTTCGAAGGCGTACACGCGGCCGCCGGCCCCCACCGCGCGGGCGAGCATCAGGCTCACGTAGCCGATATTGGCGCCCACGTCGTAGGCGACCATGCCCGGGCGCATAAATTTAAGCACCGCGGCCTGCAGCTCAGGCTCATAGGTGCCGAGCCAGTAGTCCTTCTCGACCTGCAGGTCCAGGCGCAACTTCAATCCCTGCAAAACCCCCGCCGCCACCTGCACCACCACCAACCCGTGCGGCGCGAGGCGGTTCAGCGACCGGCGGATCGCCCTGGACAGCCACGGCAGGCGGTAGAAGGCCCGCTTCAGCCCGGGAGGGGAATAGCGGGCGACGAGGGCAGCCAGCGAGAGAACAGCATTGCTCATTTTACCCACCCATCAGAGCCTCGAGGTATCCGCTCACGGTGCGCTCCAGGCTGAATGCGGCTTCAGCCCGCCGGCGGGCAGCCCGGCGAAAGCGCTGCTGATCCCCCAGGATCTCCAGGGCAGCCTGGCTGAGCGCTTCGAGGTCCGGCGGTTCGAGCCGCCAGGGGTCGCCCCCATAGGGCACAACCCGCCCGGCTTCGCCGGTCACCATTTCGGGCAGGGCGCCGGTAGCCAAAGCCAGGACCGGCAGCCCGCAAGCCAGCGCCTCGACGACCGAATTCGGGCAGGCGGGGTTCACATCGGCGGAGTACAGCAGGTGCGCCGAGCGGTCGATCTCGGGGATGGACTCGCCGGGCACAATACCCGCCCAGCGCAGGCGCAGGCCGGGGCGTCCCTCCCAGCGAGCCGCTGTTTCGGAGGCTACGCGGCCCACCACCATCAGCTCTACCGGTTTATCCAAAAGATGGCTATGCGCATTATTTAGCCGTTCTACCAGGCCGATAGCGGCTTCCAGGCCGAGCTCATAGCCGCCCATCAGGCTGCCCTCCACCAGCAGCAGGCGGTAGCAGTCCGCCGGTCGATCCTGCGGCCCTACGGGCGAATATTCGTCCAGGTCCACGCCGTTGTACACCACCGTCGATGGAACTCTTGCCGAGCCGTACTGGCGCTCCCACCAGCCGCGGGCAAACTCGCTCTGGTAGACCACCCGATCTGCCAGGCGATTGCGGATATAAGCCAGCAGGAAATTGCCGTATTCGGCGCGCAAAAAATGGCGGGCGCCGGTGCGGCGCACCCGGTGCACCCAATTCATCCCATCCAGGCGCTGCACGATGCGCACGCCACGGCGCTTGAGGCGCCACAAGCCCGGGAGCTGGCGCGTGCCGCCGATGACCAGGATGGCGCGGCAGGGCTCATCTGCCAGGTCAGCGCTGACCTGCACGCCGCGGCGGGTCAGAGCGGCGGTGATGCGTGCCCGGAAGGAGACCATACCGCCGACCCCGCTCACGTGGGGCAGAATGCAGATCCTCTCCGTCTTCATGGGCTGGGACCGTCCCCTGAGGCTTCTTTTCTATCCCGGCGCGAGCCCAGGCGGCGAGCAGGGACACCAGCCCAGATCTCGTCCTCGCCGGTCGAATCGAGCAGCACCGCGTTGGCGCCCACGATGGTGCCGCGACCCACCCGCAACACGCCCTCTTTGCCCAGCACTTTCGCCCCAGGCGAGAGGATGACATCGTCCTCCAGGATAATGCCCTCGAAGCGCGACTCGCTCATCGGGAGGTGGATATCCGCCCTGCCCAGGCCCACGCCCGGGTAGATCTTCACCCGCTGACCGATGACCGTGCGCGGGTGAATCACCACGCCAAAGCCGCCGTGGGCGAGCTCGAAATCCCGACCGATCTGCACCGAGGGTGGGATCTCCGCCCCGAGCAGCTTCAGAGCGTAATACGCCAGGCGGCCGAGGAGAGGCCAGGAGCGAGCGTAAACCAGGTTTGTGAAAAGGTCGCGAGCCATCGACCCTCCGATTATGCCACAGGAGCGGAGAGCGGTGAAGGAAATAGCGATATCGAGGGCGAAACCTAACCCGGATACTGGTAAAACAAATTCGAAAAACCTCTTGACACAGAACGAATGTTCGGTTATATTTATTCTTAGCACAAATGAACGAATATTCAAGCAGTTTTAACGCAACCAAACGATGGTCAGGGGCGCACAGCGCCTCGAGGAGCAGCTAATATGATGGCGAGAAAGCGTGCAAAAGGACTGACGGAGCGGCAGAAAAGGATCCTGGAGGTGCTCGAGCGCTTCCAGGACCAGAACGGCTATCCACCCTCGATCCGCGAGATCTGCGATCTGGCGAACATCTCCTCGACTTCGGTGGTCAAATACTACCTCAGCCAGCTCGAAGAAGGCGGATACATCGAGCGCGATGGCCGCGTCTCGCGCGGCATCCGCGTGCTGAAGCCGCTGTCGGGGATGGCTGGCGCAGCCGCAGCCGGCCTGAAGGGCTCCGCGGCGAGGGCGCGCCAGGCGGTCGAAGAGCTGCTGCGTATCCCCATGGTGGGGCGCATCGCCGCGGGCACACCCGTGCCCGTACCGGCCTCCGACTTTTCATATTACGATGCGGACAGTATGGTGGATGTGGCCCAAAGCATGCTGCCCAACGAAAAGGACGCCAAAGACCTGTTCGCCCTGGAAGTGAAAGGCGACTCGATGATCGATGCCATGGTGTTCGACGGGGATATCGTCATCATGCGCCCCGCCCGGGAAGCGCGCAATGGCGAGATGGTCGCTGTCTGGCTGAACGACAAGGATGAGACCACCCTGAAGTATTTTTACCTGGAAAAGGGGAAAGTGCGCCTGCAGCCAGCCAATCCCAACATGCAGGCAATCGTGGTCGATGACCCCAGCACGGTGGAGATTCAGGGCAAAGTGGTGATGGTGATCCGCCAGGTTGGAGGCCGACCGGCCTGAGAAGAGTAGCCGTGCTCAAACGACGAAACAAGCGCCCGGCGTTTACCGGGCGCTTTGTTTAATCGGAGCGGGGGTTTTCCCCTCCCCCTCCCGCTCCCAGTTTACGGTTTGGTTGTTACTTTTAACGGCGATCGCCGTAAAGTGTTACAGCCGAGATCGTCGGGACAGACGATCATTCCTGGCAGCCGAAGAAGAGGCTCCCATCCAGGCGCGTGCCGGGTGAATAGAGGGCGCCACCCGAACCTGGGGCGCTGCTGTGCCTGACCAGCGGGTCGGGCCCGCTGAGATCGGGGGAGCGGGTGAGCGACTGGTCATCCCCGCCTTCGACGCCAAAGGTATACGCCAGCACCTGCCTGCCATCCGCATCCAGCAGCGCCACCAGATCGCCCGAATTGTTCAGCCTGAGATAGCCGCTCGAGGCAGTTTGAACCAGGCTGCCGCCGAAGCTGCCCTGGGGCGATCCACCGCCAAATACCACCACCCCGCAGCCGTGCGGCAGGAGCGTGCCAGCGGGGAACACGTGGCGCAGTTCCACCAGGTCGTACAAGCGCCAGCCGCTCAGGTCCAGCGCAGCGCCATCCAGATTGACCAGCTCGACGAATTCATCCTGATCGGCATGCGAGACGCCATCCCGATTGGCATCCCCTAGCGTGCTGTGCGGGTCAGCGTGGATTTCGTTGATCACCAGCACTGGCAGCGGCACCGGCGTTGGGGTGGGCGTGCGCGTCGGGGTAGGGGTGCGCGTCGGGGTGGCGGTGCGCGTCGAAGTGGGCGTGGGTGTCTGGGTAGGTGTGGATGTCGAGGTGGGTGTCGGTGTCTGGGTGGGCGTGCGCGTCAGAGTAGGCGTGGGAGTCGGGGGCGTCAGATCGACCCACCCGGGAGCCGGGACAGGCTGCTCGCGCCAATCGGAGGCGTTATCCCTGTCCTGGTAGGCCGGGTAACGTTCGAGCGAATGCCCATCCGCCGCCAGGGAGACGGAGGGGTCGAAGGCGAAGGTCGAGTTGCCCCAGGAGACCGCCTCCACCGGCTGATCGGCCCTGTCCAGCACCAGCACCTCGTCGCCGCCATTATCCAGCCCGAGCGAGCCGTTGGCCCAGCCAGTATATTTCTCCAGGTTGGGCACGCCGAGGTCCGACTCGCTCAGCTCGTAATCCGGGTCGAAGCCATGATTCCCCCGGAAGGTGCTCGCCCGATAGGCGATCACCAGCACCTGCCCGGGGCCAATCGATAGCCCGGCGGGGAAGCGGTACATCCCTTCGCCCCCGCCCGGCGTTTCTTCATCGCCGAGCTTGTACTGGCTCAGGTCGAGGGGGTAATCGCCAACGTTAAAAACCTCCACCCATTCGCCCGCCGGCTCGGCGCCCAGAGGTTTATAGAGCACCTCGCTGATCAACAGCCGCCCGGGGGAAGGGGTGGGTGTGGGGGGCGGCCAGAGGTTATACACCAGCGGCAGGTGGCTCATCCCCGTGAGCAGCTTGGAGCGCGCCAGCGCGTGAAGGTTCAAAATCAACAGCGCCAGGGCAAGCGCCGAACAAACTCCCATCCAGTATAGCAATCCCCGCTTACGATTTCGTCCGTCCATTTGCGTACACCCCCGGCGTCTCATCGCCGATTTCGAAGGAGCCCCCCTGAGCCGGAATGGCTCACCTGGTAGCCACGATGGGCAGATAAGAAAACTGGTCGTGCCAGAGGAACCCGACCCGGAACGGGTCGTGGTCCGAGCTGCGCCGCGAAGTCCCTGCATCGCGGGCATATACCGCCGGGTAATCGGCGTTGAGATGAGCGAAGCCGGCGCCAACGGGCACCCAGCGGCGGTCGAGCAGCGCAAACAGGTAATCGAGCTGTAGGGAGACGCCCTGGTAAATGTACGAGTAGCGAGTCGCCCTCCCCACCCCTGCGGTCAGGTCGCGCAGCCCTGCCGCCCGGAGGGCCTCAAGCGGCGCCGAGTCCGGGTTGTCGTTCAGGTCGCCGGCAACGAGGATATTCGCCCCCGGCGCATCCTGGCGCAGGTCGGAGACCAGGCTGGCGACGAACTGGGCCTGCTCCAGGCGGCGCGGCAGGGTGTACGCCTGCGTCGCGGAGTCGTGCAGCTTGGACTTCCAGTGGTTGACGATCACCCAGAGGTCCGCCTCCTGCGCGGGTCGGTTAGCTTCAGCCGCTATCTCCGGCAGAGCCAGGTTGAGCTGCACGACCAGGGGCGGGCGCGAGAACAGCCGGTTGCCGTCCAGGATTCCGTCCCCGTCGCTGTCGCAGGTGATCGCGTTCTGCGGGTTTTGCACGTCGGAATTCCCGTCCGGGCCCAGGCCATCGATCAGTGCCGTGCAGCCCTGCTCCTGGCGGTAGCTCAGCAGGCTGATCTGGTCGGGGCGGTAGAGCAGGGCGACGTCCAGCCCGCGGGCGTCGGGCCCGTTGAGCAAAACAGGCACGTAATCGGCGAGGATCTCCTCCCGAGCGATCAACGCCTGGAGCACCTCCAGGTTCTCAGCCTCCTGGACGGCGAGCAGGGTCGGCTCGGCCAGGTCGGCATGGATCGCCAGGGCGCGCTTCTGCAAGCGGCGCTGGTACTCCGCAGGGGAGAGCACGGTATCCTGCGTGTCAGGGTCATCGACGGTGTCGAACAGGTTTTCCAGATTAAAGGTTGCGAGGGTGAAGAGGCTCGCCCCCGGCCAAACAGGCGCCGCCGGGAGGCTCCCCGGCAGCAGCGCCGGGCTTTCGGTCAGCGCCAGGCGGTAAAGCCCGAAGGAGAAGTCCAGCGCGCCCA
>DATEDC010000057.1:0-8602 GCA_035286585.1 Anaerolineales bacterium | reverse complement strand
TCAACCGGTAGGGGCTGTTGCCTTTCAAAAGCGCTCGCCCCACGGCGGCTGTTTCCGGGGGCATCGGCCGGGGCGGTTCGATTTTCAAGCTCATCACCTATCTCCTGCTTCTAGTATAGCAGGTTCGCCAACAGTATCTTCTGCAAGTGCGTGGCACGATTTTACCGGGATGGGCGAAGCTTATCGAAAATGGCGAACCTATCTGAAGGCGAACAAGGCTCCTTGGGTTACAGGGATCATATAAGCACACTGCCTCAGGGTGAGATAGACTCCGTTGACCTGTCTTGTGTCCCCCCGGTATTCTCTGGCGTGTTCTTCTGACCAGAAGAAGACTGAATTTCGTCAGTAAGCATCGATGATGGTTCGCTCTGCAAAATTACCCCAATCGATATCTGGCATAAACACCAATGGATTTGCCCCCGACTCGTGAACCGAAATCCGCATGTTGCTATCGATCTTCAATTGCAATACCCGGTCGCAATGCTGGCACTTCGTTTCCACTTCGACAGAAACATAATCTTTTTGTAATTGCCCTTGCACGAAGGGCGTCGCTAGCGCGTCTTCCGCTCAGGCGCCATAAAGGCGTTCTCCGCTGGCAAATTTCAATTTATGTGGTGTGGCCTCTACGGTTACTGGATAAGCCCAGGCGACTGCACCCTGTTCGTTCCTCACCAGGAAGAACAGCTTGCTCTCCAATTCCTCCAGGATGGGTTTCATCCGTTCGAGTGGCATATCCAGCTTTTCAGAGATGAACCTCGGCTCAATTGGCTTTTGCCTGTTAACCATCTCCTTCACAACCAAATTGCGAATTTGATGGTGGGACTCCGTCATGAAATTCAACCTTGACTGGCTGTGTCCCGGAATCTGCGCCAGGTGTCCTTCCCAGGTTGCCCGCGGGATTTCGAGTATCTTTTGATCTCGCCCAAGAAGGATATTTGCTTCCATTCTTTTATTATATTCCCGATTTCCGCTGCTACCCTCGGGACCAGCCCGCTCGAAAATGGTATACTTAATATCGGAGGTTTCATGTCAGATTTCGATCTCGCTCCGCTGCGCCTCGCCCTGAACGACCAGGCCCCCCAGGGGCGCACCGCCCTGCTGCCCGCCCTGCAAAGCGCTCAATCGATCTACGGCTACCTGCCCGAACCGGTCGCCGCTGAAGTCGGGCGCCTGTTGGGCGTGCCCCTGGCAGACGTTTACGGCGTGATCGATTTCTACGCCATGCTCTACACCCGGCCCACGGGGAGAACCGTGGTGCAGGTCTGCACCGACCCGGCCTGCGCTCTGACCGGCGGCGAGGAAATCCTGCAAAATGTCTGCCGCCACTTGGACCTCGCCCCCGGAGAGATGAGCGTTGACGGCGCCTACACCGTCGAGCGCGCCCCCTGCCTGGGCCTGTGCGAGCACGCCCCCGCCGCCCTGGTCGGCGAAAACGCCCGCGGGCGCATCGACCCGGCTCGCGCCGCGGGCATCCTTTCCCTGGACGGAGCCCGGCCGAAACCATTTGTCGCCGGCGACCTGCGCCTGCTGACCGCCAACTGCGGCTGGGGCGAGCCCACTTCCCTGGAGGAATACCTGGCTTCGGGCGGCTACGCCGGGCTGCGCAAAGCCTTCAACATGTCCCCCCAGGCGGTAGTGGCGGAGGTCAAAGCCTCCGGCCTGGTCGGGCGCGGCGGGGCGGCGTTCCCCACCGGCCTCAAGTGGGAAGGCGCCGCGGCTGCACCGGGCGAGCCCAAATACGTGGTCTGCAACGCCGACGAGTCCGAACCGGGGACATTCAAAGACCGGGTGCTCATGGATGGCGACCCCCAGCGCGTGCTGGAAGGTATGCTCATCGCGGCCTACGCCGTCGGCGCCCGGCAGGGATTTATCTACGTGCGCGGCGAATATCCCTACGCCTACCGGACCCTGCAAGCGGCGCTTGACGAAGCCCGGGGGTCTGGCTACCTGGGCAGCGACATCCTCGGCTCCGGCTTTGACTTCGAAATCGAGCTGCGCCTGGGCGCCGGCGCGTACATCTGCGGCGAGGAGACCGCCCTGTTCGAGTCCATCGAAGGCAAGCGCGGCTTCCCGCGGGTCAAGCCGCCCTTTCCCACCACCCACGGGCTGTTCGGCAAGCCCACGGTGATCAACAACGTCGAAACCCTGTGCAGCGTGCCGTTCATTATCAGCCGCGGCGCGGCCGAATTCCGCAAGTACGGCACCGAAAAATCGCCCGGCTCCAAGCTGTTCTGCGTTTCGGGCGATGTCGCCCGCCCCGGGCTGTACGAAGTGCCCTTTGGGGTCACCCTGCGCCATTTGCTCTACGACCTGGCGGGCGGCTTGAGCCAGGGGCGCAGCCTGCAAGCCGTCCTGTTTGGCGGGGCGGCCGGCGCGTTCGCCACCCGGGAGCATCTTGACGTGCCGCTTTCCTTCGAAGACCTGCGCCTCGCCGGCCTGCCGCTCGGCTCTGGCGTGGTGATGGTCTTCGACGAGCGGCGCGACCTGCGCGATGTGCTCGTGCGCCTGGGGCGCTTCTTCGCCCACGAATCGTGCGGCAAGTGCTATCCCTGCCAGCTCGGCACCCAGCGCCAGCACGAGATCCTGCAGCGCATCGCCGCTGGCAAGGCGCTGCCAGGGGACGTGGAGCGCCTGAGTGATGTGGGCTGGACGATGACCGACGCCTCGCTGTGCGGCCTGGGCCAGACCGCCGCCACGGCCGTGCTCAGCGCCCTCAAGCTCTGGCCCGAGCTGTTCGCTGTACCGGCCGTAACTGATCCAGCCGCCTGAACTTGGTGGTTCATTCAATAAAGGAGCGCTTGTGTCTGAGGTAACCCTGACGATTGATGACCTGCCCGTTAATGTCCCTGCCGGCACCACTATCCTTCAGGCTGCCCGGCAGCTCGGGGTCGAAATCCCCACCATCTGCTACCACGAAGCCTGCACGGCGAATGCCCTCTGCCGGCTGTGCGTCGTAGAAGTGGAGGGCTGGCGCGTGCTGGCGGCCTCCTGCGTGGTCCCGGCGAGCGAGGGTATGCTCGTCTCCACCCGCAACCCGCGGGTCGAGCGCAGCCGGCGCACCATCCTGGAGATGCTCGATTCTGCCGTCGATCTCAGCGAATCCCCCGAGATACAGGCTTTTATCGCCGACCACGGCGCGCATCCCGGGCGCTTCCCAGGGGCAGAGCGCCGGGAGCCGCCCCTGCTGGATGACAACCCGATGTACATCCGCGATTACGCCAAGTGTGTGCTGTGCTGGCGCTGCGTGCAGGTGTGCGCCGAGGATGCCCAGTACACCTACGCCATCAACTTCGCCGGTCGCGGCTTCGAAACCCAGATCGGCACGTTCTTTGACCGGCCCATGCCCGCCACCACCTGCGTGTTCTGCGGGCAATGCGTGGGCGTCTGCCCTACCGGCGCCCTCAAACCCAAACGCGAGTGGCTGCTCGAGCAGGGCCTGACCCCGGATGAAATCATGGGGCTCACCCGGAGCGAGCGCCGCAGGAAAAGAAATGGAGGCAGCCATGCTGAAACCTGACCGGCTGAAAGCCGACCGCATCGTATCCACCACCTGTCCCTACTGCGGTGTGGGCTGCACCCTGGAGCTGCACCTCAAGGATGATTACATCTACCGCGTCACTTCCCCCTTTGATGCGGTAGTCAACCGGGGCAACCTGTGCGTCAAGGGCCGCTTCGGCTACGATTTTATCTATCACCCGCGGCGGGTCACCGCGCCCCTGATCCGCAAGCATCCCCAGGCGCCAGGGCAGCGGGCGCAGGCCTTCGATCTCTCTGAGTGGCGCGAAGTCTCGTGGGAGGAGGCCCTGGAATACACCGCCGACCGGCTGGTGGAAATTTATCGCCGCGATGGGCCTGGGGCGATGGCGGTTTACTGCTGCGCCAAAGCCACCAATGAAGACAACTACCTGCTGCAGAAAATTTACCGCGCCCTGTTTCGCACCAACAACGTGGATCACTGCACCCGCCTGTGCCACGCTGGCTCGGTGGTCGCATTGCAGCAGGCGATCGGCTCTTCGGCGATGAGCAACACCGCCGCCGAGGTGATCAAGAGCGATTGTTTCATCGTCGTCGGCTCCAACACCACCGAGAACCACCCCATCATCGCTCTGCAGATGAAAGCCGCGGTGGAAAAATACGGCGCCAAAATGATCGTGGTTGACCCGCGCCGCTTGGAGCTGTGCGATTACGCCGCGTTATGGCTGCCGCTCAAACCGGGCACCAACGTGCCGCTTTTCAGCGCCATGGCTCACGTGATCGTCAAAGAGGGGCTGGTTAACCGCCGGTTCATTGAGGAGCGCACCAGCGGCTACGAGGAGTACGTTCAATCGCTGGAGAAGTTCACCCCTGAATACGCCGAGATGGTCTGCGGCGTGGATCGCGAGCTGATCGTCCAGGCAGCGCGCATGTACGCTGCCGCCGAGCGCGGCGCCATCTATTGGGGCATGGGCATCTCCCAGCTTTCGAACGGAGTCGCAAGCGCCCTTGCGGTCATCCACCTGGCGTTCCTCACCGGGCACATCGGGCGGGAGGGCACCGGCTTGAACCCGCTGCGCGGCCAGAACAACGTCCAGGGCGCTTCAGACATGGGCGCCATGCCCTATCACTATCCTGGCTATATGCTGGTGGACGACCCCGCTAACGCGGCGAAGTGGGAAGCCACCTGGAAGGTCGAACCCGGAAGGTTGAGCCAGCGGCGCGGCCTGACCACCACCGAGATCCTCTCCCACGTGCGCCCTGGCGGGGTGCGCTCGCTGTACATCATGGGCGAGAACCCGATGATGTCGGAGCCTAACCTCAACATCACCCGCCACCACATGCAGGAGTTGGAGTTCCTGGTGACGCAGGACCTGTTCATCAACGAGTCCGGCGCTTTTGCCGACGTGTTCCTACCGGCTGCCTCCTGGGCCGAGAAGGACGGTACGTTTACCAACACCGACCGCCGCGTCCAGCGCGTCCGCCAGGCGCTGCCTCCCCGGGGCCAGTCGCGACCCGACTGGCAGATCCTCTGCGACCTGGCGAAGCGCATCGAGGCTCGCCTGGGGCGGCCCCTTTCTGCCGGCTGGGATTACTGCGACCCCTCCGAAATCCTGGCTGAAGTGGCGAGCGTGGTGACCGAATACGCCGGGGTTACCTACCCGCGGATCGAGCAGGTCGGCCTGCAGGTGCCGGTTTGGGACCGCGAACACCCGGGCACGCCCTACCTGTTTGGCGAGACATTCCCCAGCGGGCGGGGCAAATTTATCCCCCTCGAGTTTGTACCTTCTGTGGAGCTGCCCGACGATGAGTATCCCTTCATCCTGACCACCGGTCGGGTGCTGGAGCACTGGCACGGCGGCACCATGACCCGCCACTCCGAGCTAGACGCCCTTTACCCCGAGGGGCGGGCGGAGATCCACCCGGCGGACGCCGCCTTGATGGGGGTCCTCGATGGGCAGACTGTGCGGGTCGCCTCCCGCCGAGGATCGATCGTCCTGCGCCTGAGCGTCACCGAAAAGGCCCGCGCCGGCGTGGTGTTCATCCCCTTCCATTTTGCCGAAGCGGCTGCCAACCTGCTTACCATCGACGCCCTCGACCCACAGGCCAAAATCCCTGAATACAAGGCCTGCGCGGTCAGCGTCACCGCGGTCCCCGAAGACCAGCTATCCAATCCCGAGGTGATGTTGGAGCGTGGTCGCTATTAATTTATTCCAGGTTTTCTAGATCGGCTAGATCCTGCAATCGCCCTACAGAGCGCTTGTTCTGCTTCAAGTGCTCCAGGTTGATAAAATTTACCTGAAGCCCTTCCAAATCCAGGATGACACGAGCAGCGTAGCACTCTTCAAAGTCCACGCCTTGCAAGGTCGTAATGAGGTCAATTCGGTTAGGCGCATAGCCGAGTTGAATGATCTGATCAGAAGCCAGGAAATCATCCGCTTGCAATCCCAACGAGCCAAAACCGAAATCATTCAATGCCTGGATGATCCTCTTTGCATTATCAGGTTGCATCCAGACCCAGATATCGATATCTTTTGTATAGCGTGGATAACCATGTACGGCAACTGCATATCCCCCAACAACCAGGTAGCGCACCTGGTTAGCGTTTAACGATTCGATAAACTCTCTGAAGTCGGGGTTCAGCATTGAATTTCCACAGGTGGAATTCGCGGCGGAGCTCTTCCAGCGCCGCCAGTCGTGCTTGGTAACTGTAAGCACGCCAACCGTCAGCCTGTTTCGGCTGTTCGCTTACCCGATACTTGTGTACAACAGGAGCAATGGCTCTTTTCTTCACCGTACGCCTCCAGCAGTAATTTTACCCGAAAACGTGGTTTGGGGTGAGTTATTGCTCCAACGCCCAGTTTTTATCAGACCATTTGTGCTATAATCGCCTCAATATGGCTCCTAAAACCGCGAAAAATGCGCCCAGGAAGACCGGCGCAGGTTCTCGGCCGGCTTCCAGGCGACCAGACCTCCGGGGCAGAGCTACGACACGCGCCCGACCCCCGGCTCGGTCGCGGGGCAAGACCGCCCAGAGGCGGCCCGCTTCCAGGCAGCCCACCGCAAGGCAGCCAACTGCCCGAGGATCCCCTCCTTCACCGGCTGCCCTGGTCAGCGGCCTCTCGCTGGACCGCAAGCTGGATATCGCCGGCGTCCTGATGAGCCTGGCGGGGTTGTTCACGTTGCTCAGCCTGGTCTCCACCAACCGCGGCGCCCTGACTGGCGGGTGGATCGCTCTGCTGGGGCGGGCTTTTGGCTGGGGCGTTTACCTGCTGCCGCTGGCTTTGATCGCCGTCGGCCTGTGGCTGGTGCTGCGCAATTTCGGCGGCATGGCTGCCGGGCGCATCCCGCTGGTCTCGGTCGAACGCCTGGTCGGGATCGGCTTGCTGTATGCGAACCTGCTGACAGCGCTGCACTTCTTCTCCTTTGCGGAGAGCCGCCAGGTGGCTCTCGAACTGGCTGCCGCCGCCCGCGGCGGCGGTTACGTCGGCGCGCTGGTGCTGGGCGCCTTGCAGGCAGTATTCGGATTGGGGGGAACTGCGATCGCCCTGATCGCCTGGTTCCTGATCGCCCTGGTCTTCGCCCTGGATGTCTCCATCCTGGATCTCTTCCGCTGGATCTCCCCTTTGGTGAGATGGGCGCAGGACCGCTGGGACGAGTTCCACCTGCGCCGCGCAGCTGCCTCCCGCGAGGCTTCCCTGCCCTATACGTATACCCCTCTGCCCCGGGTGCCGGAGGCCATAGAAGCGGGTGATCCCGCTCACCCGCCGACGTCCAACCTGCCTGGTTTAACGCCATTCGCCCCCGCTTACTCCGCCGCCCGCACTTGGGCGCTGCCGAACCTGGGGGATATCCTGGATGAAGGCGGCGAAGTCAACTACGATGACGAGCTGGACCAGGGGCGCGCCCGCCTGATCGAGCAAACCCTGGCTTCGTTCGGCGCGCCGGCCCACGTGGTCGAGATCAGCCGCGGGCCCACCATTACCCGCTTCGGCGTCGAGCCCGACTTTGTCGAGTCGCGCGGCGGGCGCATGCGCGTCCGCGTGGGTAAGATCGCCGCCCTCGCCGATGACCTGGCCCTGGCCCTTTCCGCCCGCACCATCCGTATCCAGGCGCCCGTGCCGGGCAAGGGCTTTGTCGGCATCGAGGTGCCCAACGAGGAGATCTCCCTGGTCGCGCTGCGCGGCGTGCTCGAAAGCGAGGCTTTCCGCCGCCTGAAATCACCCCTGAGATTTGCCTTGGGTCAGGATGTGGCTGGCAACGCCGTGGCAGCCGATCTGATTGCCATGCCCCACCTGCTTATCGCCGGCGCAACGGGTTCGGGCAAATCGGTGTGCGTCAACTCGCTGATCGCCTGCCTGCTGCTCAACAACACCCCTGATGACCTGCGCCTGGTGATGGTTGACCCCAAGCGGGTCGAGCTTACCAATTACAACGGCATCCCGCATTTGCTCGCTCCCGTCGTCGTGGAGTTGGAGCGGGTGGTGGGAGCCTTGCAGTGGGTCATGCGTGAGATGGACCAGCGCTACCATAAGCTGGCCCAGGCTGGCTGCCGCAACATCAAGGAGTACAACGCCAAGCTGGAAGCCCGGGGTGAGAAAAAGCTGCCTCAGTTGGTGGTGATCATCGACGAGCTGGCTGACCTGATGATGCTCGCTCCCGATGAAACCGAGCGCACCATCACCCGCCTGGCGCAACTGGCGCGCGCCACCGGCATCCACCTGGTCATCGCCACCCAGCGCCCCTCGGTGGACGTGGTCACCGGGCTGATCAAGGCCAACTTCCCCGCCAGGATCGCCTTTGCGGTGGCTTCCGGCGTGGACAGTCGCGTGATCCTCGACCAGCCGGGCGCCGAGCGCCTGCTGGGGCGCGGCGACATGCTCTTCCAGGCCCCCGACGCCGCCGCCCCGGTGCGCTTGCAGGGCGCCTTTGTCTCGGATAGCGAAATCCAGCGCCTGGTGAGCTACTGGCAGGGCTTTACACCCGCTCATGCCCTGGCGCCCACGGCCGCGGGCGGGATCGTAGACGCCCATCCCTCCGGCGTGCCGCTCAAGCAGATGCCGCTCTGGGAGGAGATCGTCGCTGAGCAGAACGCGGATCCCCTGCTGGGGGAAGCGGTCGACCTGAT
>DATEDC010000056.1:0-21587 GCA_035286585.1 Anaerolineales bacterium | reverse complement strand
TTGGCAGCCTGGCGGCGGGCTTCAGCTTCCTGGCGATGCGCTTCGGCCTCCTGGCGGCGAGCGTCGGCCTCCGAGGCAATCGCCGTGGCCTCAGCCTGGTTGGCCAGTAATTCCTGGGTGGCGGCCACGTCTCGCTCGGCCAGGTACCTGGCGCTGGCTGTCTGGGCAGCCCCGGCCAGGTACTCGGCCGTCACACGAGCAGCAGCTTGCTCATTCGAACGGGCAATGGCATTCCAGGTCACCACCACCAGGGCAACGATCAGCACCAGGGCGAAGGCGACCGGCACCGCCACCCTGAGCTGGCGGTTGCGCTGTTCCACCGCCTGGCTGGCTGCCAGGTAGGCGCTTTCCGTGGCGTCCAGATCGTCAAATTTCTGGCGCAGAGCCTCTTCAAGCTGCTCGCCCAGCCAGACCGCGCTGGGGTCTCGGGCGAGCGTTTCCCAGTGCCTGGCGGCGGTAGTCAGGCGAAGGCGCTCGCGCAGGCGCAGGCGTTCGCGATCCAACAAATCCCGCAGGAACTTCCAGTTGCGCACCAGGGCTTCATGAGCCACCTCGATGCGGTCATCGTCGCGGGTTTCGCCCGGGGTCAGGCGCAGCAGGTGGGCCTTGACAAAGCGCTCCAGGACGCGATCCACCCGGGTGGGGTCCTCACGGTAGAGGGCCTTGCGCCGGACGCGGTCGCGGGTGATCTCCTCCCCTTCGCCGGGGCGCACTATTTTCATCAAGATGCGCTCAGCCGTGCGCTTCTCCTCCTCGATCAGGCTGTCATAGAGCTCATCCGCAGCCTTCGCCAGGGCGTAGCGACCGCCGCCGATGCGCCGGTAGACATCCATGGTGACACGGTTGCGCACCCGGTTTTCCCACAGCCTGAGCAGGCTGAACTGCAGCAGGGGTAGCCCGACCGGCTCGCCCACCAACTCTCGCACCAGGGCCTCCACCACTTCTTCCTGGATCTTCAAGCCGACCAGCTCGGCAGGCTTGACGATGGCCTCCTTTAATTGCGGACCGCTCAATGCCTCCAGGCGAACGCTCGAGAAGTTCACTAGTCCCTGGAATGCCTCGAAACGAGCCAGGTAGGATTCGTAATCGCTGCGCATGGTGATCACCAGGGAGTGGGGAGACCCCGCTTCCTGGATCAGGGTGAGCAGGTTGGAGATGTAAGCCTGCTGGGTTGGCTCGTCTGCGCCCAGGGTGAACAATTCTTCGAACTGGTCGACCAGCAGGAGCACGGGTTTCTCCAGGGCGTTCGCCAGACGCAGCAGTTCGTCGTGATCGCCCACGAAGCGCTGCGCTTGCTGCTCCACCCAATCGGGAGGGGCTGGCTGGTGCGGATAAAACAAGGCAGCCAGGTTCTCTAAGGGAGCCGGACCGGGCACCAGGCGGGGCAGGTAGCGCCAGTCGGCGCTGCCATCGATGGCGGCGCCAGCGATGGCGGCGCCAGCGCCGGCGCCAGATTGGAGGGCAGGCAGCAGGCCGGCCATGGTAACCGAGGATTTCCCGCTGCCCGAAGAACCCAAAACTGCCAGGAAGCGGCTTGCCTTAAGCTTCTCAAGCATCTCCTTCACCCGCTCTTCCCGTCCGAAGAAATTACGCTGATCTTCGACCTGGAAGGCGTTCAAGCCCACATAGGGGCTCAAGGCGTCGTCCAGTTCCGGCGCCATGGAGAGGTCAAAGATCGCCAGCAGGGGGTCGGGGTGCTCATGGCCGGCATGGTGGAGGATGTTGGACCAATAGTCGAGCAGGTCCTGAGCCACCTGGCGTTCGGCGTTGTTATCCAGGAGCAGGCCGGTTTCCACGCCATCGCGGACAAAAGCGGCGATCTCCTCCAAAAGCTGCGGATTGCTGCCATCCTGGCGGTGGCGCTGGAGCAGCTCGCGGTGCGCCAGGCGCAGGGCTGCCAGGGAGAGATAGCGCGGTGTGAGTTTTATCGGGGTCTCATTCATCGAAAATCCTGATCAGCATATTCAGATGAGTACCAATCTGCTGGAGCTGAGCGCACAACGCCAGCAGTTCTTTATCCACCTTGCGAAAGCGCTGGCTGCCGAGGGTCCTGAAGCGGTGAAATTGGGTGCCTATCCGACGGGTGGAATCGCCGCTCAGGCTCTCCTCCAGCTCGACAGTCTGCTCCTGGAGAGCGACCGCCCAATCGGTAGACTGCTCACCATAGAGCGAATGCCCCAGGCTTTTCACCTGAGGCCAGATCTCTTGTTGAAATTCGAGCGGGTCGCTGGAGATTGTGGCCTCTGCCAGGCGCAATTGGTCATCGACCGCCTGCCAGGTGTCATGGGTCTTGACCAGGGTCGCCAGCCGCTCGCCCAATTCCGATAGGTCCTCGACGCCCTGGTCGATGGTCACGGCCACCTGCAATTCTAGGCCAGTGCGTCGGATGGTGTCCCGAATAGTGGACATGGCCTGGACGATGGCTCCCAAGCGGAGGGTCTTGGCAAAAGCCACCAGGCTGTCGTTGCTACGGGTGATCTCCCGGTTGAGCAGGCGGCGCAAGGCGTTCACAGCATCCTGCAGCTGGATAGGGTCTTTTTCATTTGAGGCTTTCAAAAGGCTGGTTTTGATTCCCGGCATCGTTTCCAGCCAAAGTGGGGGATCGACGAGGACAGGTATGTTGCCCGCTATGGCGAGAAGCTCATCAATCTTATCGCCCGCGGACTGGGCGTGCAGCTTCACCTCGAACCAGGCGTCTTCATCCTCGAAAATTAACTTGAAGTTGTCTTTCACCGTGTTATAGTCGATCTCCAGTTTTTGGAACTCTTCGTGCAGCTGCTTGTAGTAGCTGATCACCCCGATATGCTCGGAAGCTTCCCGGAAGACAAGCTGGTACTCGATGGCCGCCTGGCGCACTTTCGGTTCGCGCATGGCGTCAACTAAGGCCGAGATCCCCTCTCCAACCCGCTGCCCGAGTTGTTCGGCGGAGACTTCGGGCTGGCGGAAGAGGCACCCGCCGCGCAGGCGGGAGAAGAGCACCGGCATCCAGTGGTCGGAGCGCTCGCGCACCGCGCCGCGCGCCACCGCGGCGGCGCGGTCGACCTGCCCGTCACGCAGCAGCTCCTGGAAAAATGCCGGGATATAGCGCTCCATGGTGGGCACGCTCACCGAGCCTTGCATGGCCAGCACAACCGTCACGCCGGCCTGCACCAGGCGCGGCCCCAGGGCCGATATGGCCTTGCCTTCTTCGGCGCCAGCGCTCTCACAGGAAACCAACACCGCCAATAAGGGGCGCTCCTGGAGCTCGCGCAGCCTCTGGCTGAAAACCTCGGCGGAGATGCGCGCCACCTGGCCGCGCTCATCTTCCAGCCACAAATAAGGCTCGCCGCGGATGATCTTGCCGTGACAGACCAGGTAGAGGATCTGGTACGAGCGGCTGCGCAGGGCAGCGGCGATATCGTCCAGAGAGGCGCGCGGGTGCTCGCGCATGCCCGGGATGGCGGCCCATTCCATTGTCCCCATGAGATGGGCCAGGCGTGAGAGCTCTCTTTCGGTATCGACGGGCTCCAGGTCGTAGTCGCCTAACCCGGCCGGATTGGCGACCACCGCCAGGGCGCGCAGGTCGCTCTTGGGAGGCAGGACGATCTCCTCGAACTCCGGGCTGCGAAGCAGGCGCGAGAAGAGCAGGTTTTCGCTGGTAGTTAGGGGGGTATCGTCGTGCGGGGAGCGCAGGGTCTCCCAGTGCAGATCGTGCAGCTCGACTGCGTTGGGCTGGATTACCAGCTTGACCCGCAGCGGAGCGGACAGCGAGCGAGCGCTGGCGAGGACTTCTTTAAATGCCGATTCGACCTCTGCGGCGGCGAAAAAGTCCCGGCTGAGCAGCCGCCCATACGCCTCGGCATCCAGGGAGAGAGCACTCAGGCCTTTGAAATCGAAGCCCACCTCGGCCGGGCCCTGGCGCAGCGGCTGGATATCCAGCTCGCCCATAGGGGTGTGGTATTCAAAATCGACCTGGTATCGCTCCTCTCCCAGGCGGCTCAGTTGGATTTCCAGCTCGGTAAAGCGTGCCAAGCGCCAGGCCTCCACCTCAAGGGGAAGAATTCGGCATTCCTATGCCGAGCGGCATTACATGCCGAAAGCAAATCGCCAGCTCATTGTAAAGAAGATTCGCCTGTGGGTCAAGTTCCTAGACACTTCTACTTTGCATTGACCGTTCCCGGACAATTCAAAGCGGCGGTTTATCGCATGGGTATGCACGAAATGCTGCACTCTGTGGGCATCTGCCATAACGGTCAAAGGTTTAATGTAATTCGAGCCAGCGCAGCTGGGATGCATAGGGATTTTAGATTACATTTTTTATGACAATTGGCAGTTGTTATGCTTATTTACTATTTATACACTTAATTCATCATCCACATGCTGCCACCCGCAGTATTCTAACGATCATCATGGGAGGGATATGCTATGTTCGCAAAAACTGTACGCTGGGCGTTTATACTACTGATTGCAATTAGCTTCTTATTCCCCCAAAATACGATTGGTCAAGTTGAACCGCCCGCCGAAGACATTAAAAGTAATTCGTTCGCCCAAAGACCAAGCGTGGGAGAATATCTCGACCCGACTTACACCGGCTGGTGGGTCGAGCTGGTCGGGCAAACTGGTGGGTCGTTTTTCTCTGTCGACGCGGTCGGCACCCTGGCTTATGCCACCTATGGCCAGCGCCTGGCTGTGCTGGACGTCTCTACCCCCGCCACGCCGCGCCTGCTGGGTAAAACAGGTGTGATGACAGGGGAATCCCTTGGGGTTGCTGTGCAAGGAAATTACGCCTTCCTGGCCTCGCCTGGAATCTGGACCGGCTCGATTTGGTCCGGTGGCGCCATGAGGGTAGTGGATGTTTCTGATCCGACTGCTCCTGATGAAAAGGTTTATTTCAGCGCCGGATACGACCGCGCTCCCTTCGATATCGCTCTATATGGAGATCATGCCTTTTTAGCGGCCGAATCCAGCCTGTGGGTGGTCGACATCAACGACCCACTTAACCCAGTCTCGTTACTCCATCTTCCGATACCAGATATCTCTCCCCTTAATATTGCTGTCGCTCCTCACCCCAGCGACGGAAAGATTTACGCCTACCTGGCAGGTTATCCTACCAGCGGTGGTGGAAAACTCAAGATCGTCGACATCACCAACCCTGCCAACCCATCCATCGTTGGAACATACACTGCCCCAGACGATATACTCGATGTCTCAATTCAGGGCAGCTACGCCTACGTTGAAACAGAAACATCCCTCAAAGTTGTCTCCATCTCAACCCCCGCGCTCCCGGTGGAAGTTGGCTCATTGACGGACCCCTCTTGGGTGGGAAATTGGAACATCAATGCGCGCGGCGATTATGTTTATCTGACAGGCCTCCAGGAAATCTTCACGGAAACTGATCTTTTTTATCTCAAGATGCTTGTGGTGATCAGTGTTGCAGACCCAAGCCAGCCTGCACTCGTCGCCAGCTTGGAGTTGTTGAACTCCTTAGATATTGAATATGATGTCGATTTGATCGTGGTTGGTGATATGGCGCTCCTTTTATTGCCCATGGGGAAGGAGGGGTTGCGCCTCGTAAATGTCAGCGTACCCGCTTCACCTGTTGAGGTAGGATACTACAACCAGGAGGGATTCGTAGACGATGTTGTCCGCCAGGGGGACTATGCATATACCACGGGTACGGGATTCCGCATTTTAGAATACCTGACCCCAAAAACAACCCGTCAAATTGGCTATTATCCAACCACTGGAAAGATCGATTCCGTCGTCGATAACCACGCCTTCTTACTGGTGCCCAGAGACCGCCAGAACGATTTACCCAGCAAGCTGCAGCTTCTGGACATCTCCAACCCGGCTGCGCCTGCACCAGAGGGGTCTTTCGATACCGTCAACATCAAGGACGTGGATGTTTTGGGGAATTTCGCCTACGTTGCTGATGGAAGTGCAGGTTTGCGCATCATCGACATCAGCGACACGATGAACCTGGTTGAGACGGGCCAGATAACTTTTACCTACGATCTGGATAGTTATCCTAAAGCAGTGGCTGTCGCTCCTTCGTTCACCCAACCCGGCAAGATCTTCGCCTACGTTGGCGCTGGTGAAGCCGGGTTGAGAATCGTGGATGTAACTGACCCAGGCAACCCCGTCGAAGCCGGATTTTTCGAACCAGCATGGAGCTTTGACGCTTACTTAACTGCAGTTTACCGGCCCACTCCCGAGGCCTGGGGTGATATTGTTCCAGGCGACTATGTGCTCATCGCCAGTGATGAAATCGATCATAGTGATATTTATCTTTTCGATGTCTCGGACCCGGTAAACCCACTGATCGTGTCGGATAAATATATTCCACGCACAGCAAAAGACATGGTCATTTCTGGCGATTATGCCTACCTGGCCGCAGGCTTCCGCACGTTGGAGATCTTGTGGCTACCAGTTATAGATAATGCCGGCAGATATCTGCTGCCGACCGAGGGGTTCGGGGTATCGGTCGATGGCGATTACGTCTCGATCGCTGCCGGCTACAGTGGCTTGTGGGATGTCTGGTTTGGACCCGGGCTGAGCACGTTGATCGAACCTTCTGGTGGTGTGTATACCTCCACCTTCGATACAACAACCTACTTCTTCCCAACCGGCGTGTTTACGGATACGGCGGGATTCATACATCGACCGCGCTACCCGGGAAACATGCCCCACACACCCGGATTGGCGGGCGTCGATCGCTATTTCCAGGTTTGGGCGTATTATGAGTACGTCAATGAGGAGATAGTGCCCGGTCAACCCTACACGGTTACCATCCAATTCGACGAGGCGCACCTAAACGGCTTCGATGAGAACAGCCTCGACCTGTATTACTGGGACGGCAGCACGTGGATCAATGAGCCGGGCGGTGTGCTGGATGCGGCTCAAAACACTTTCACAGCACAACTGGATCACTTCTCGCTATGGGGTTTATTGGCTGAATCGAAGGACATCTTCCTCCCAATGCTTTATCGTTAATTACCCTCTATGGTGGAACTCATCGTGAATTGAGTGAACGCCTGTACTAGAGGCGGTACAGCTCCCCGTACTTCGCCTTCAGGTAGTTGATGTAGGGCTCGATGTTCATCGGCCCACCGGTCACGCGCTCGACCAGCTCCGCGGCGGTGAACTTGCTGCCATGCTGATAAATATTCGTTTTTAGCCAGGCGTGCAGCGTGTCGAACCTACCCTGGCGCATCTGGTTGGGGATCTCGGGATGCGTTTTAAGCGCCGCGTCGAAGAACTGCACGCTGAAGATGTTGCCCAGGGTGTATCCTTGAAACACACCACCGACCAGGCCTGCGAACCAGTGCACATCCTGCAGCACGCCGTCTCGGTCGTCCGGGGCGCGCACGCCGAGCATTGACTGGTAAGCCGCGCCCCAGGCTTCGGGCAGGTCTTTCACTTCCAGTGCGCCTTCCAGCAGTTGCAGCTCGAACTCGAAGCGGATCATGGGGTGCAGGTTGTAGGTCACTTCGTCGGCGTCGGTGCGGATGAGCGAGCGCTGCACTTTGTTGATGGCGCGATAGAACGTCTCGAGCGGGACGGTCTTGAGCTGAGCGGGAAAAACTGCCTGCAGCTTTGGATAGAAATGCTCCCAGAAGGGCAGGCTGCGGCTGACCAGGTTTTCCCAGGTGCGCGACTGGCTTTCGTGCACGCCTGCCGAGGCGCCATCCGCCAGCGGCGTCCCCTCGTAAGCCAGGTCGATGCCCAGCCCGTACAGCGCGTGACCGCATTCGTGGGTCGTGCTGAAGAAAGCCTCGCCAAAATCGTCCTCTTTGACCCGTGTGGTGATGCGCACGTCGTTCAGCGAGAATTGGGTCATGAACGGGTGGTGGGTCTTATCCTGCCGCCCGCGTTGGAAATCGTAGCCAAATGCCCCTATGACCTCCCGCCCAAAGGCGAATTGCCCCTCTTCGGGGTAGCGCTGGTGCAGGCAGGCATCGTCGATGGGCTGTTGAGCGCTGATGGCATCGACGATTGGCACGAGCTGCTCGCGCAGCTGGTTGAACAGCGCCCGCACGGTCGCTGCCTTCATGCCGTAATCGGCGTAGTCGATCAGCGGGTCGGCGATGTGCTCGTAGCCGGGAAAGCAGTCCGCCAACCGGCGGCTCAGATCGAGTGTCTTCTCCAAGATGGGCTGCATGCGCGCGAAATCGTCCGCAGGACGGGCTTCCGTCCATGCCTGGTAAGAGGCCGCGGCGTGGGCGTCCAGCTCGGCGACGAACGCAGCCGGCACCCGGGTGGCCCGCTCGTACTCCCTCCTGGTGACGCGGATCAGACTGGCGTCGTCTGAATCATACGGCAGGCTCTCTTCGTAACGTCGCAGCTCATCCAGCAGCTTACCGATGGCCGGGTCGGTGAACTTCTCATGGGCGATGCGGCTCAGCGTCGCCATCTGGCGGCCGCGCGCCTGCGCCCCTTTCACCGGCATGTAGGTGGCTTGATCCCAGCCCAGCAGCCTGTTGGCTGAGTTCAGGTCGTTGATCTCCAGCAAGCGCGCCTTAAGTTCTTCCAGTTTGGCTTCCATGGGTTGTTTGGTTCCTTTCTGTAGGATATCAGGTGTTGCAGGGGAGGCGGATCTGGCTGGTCTCATTCAAGGGACAACAGCTCTGGCTCGGCCAAATGTCATTATATCTCAGGACAGGATGTGCTATTACCCAGCAGCTTGGAGTCTCCAGGCTGGAGATGGAAAAGGGGCTGTCTGGTTGTTTATCCCAGACAGCCCCTCGTCACTCATGTAAATTCAAGCTACAGATTACTCCGCCACTGCCTCGTTGTGGTGATCTTCGGAGAATCCCGGCGTGATCTGGAAGTTGCCTTTGCCCCTCACGCCGTTGACATCTGCAGTGTTCATCGCGTATTGCAGCACCGCATATGCCACCGCATCGGAATTGACATCATAAGCGAACAAGTTGATGTTGTCATAAGTATCACAAGCCAGGTGATAGCACGGGTCATACTGCTGCCCGGCTGTGCCACCCCACATTGCCGCCTCGGCTGCGGTCTTGATGCCTTCAGCGCCAGTGAACAGTCCACCCGAGGGGATGCCCGCAGCGATAAAGGGACCGTAGTCTGAGCGCCCGCTGAAATCTGTGCCTTTGAAAGGCAGACCCTTCATGGTGTAATATCTCTCGAAGGTCTTTTCGATCTGCGCCGATCCCGCTGGACCTGGCCCAGCGCCCACGCCATCCGAGTCATCGCCATCGTAGACGAAGAAAACATGGTTGGGCGAGCCGATCATATCGAAGTTCAAGTAGAGGGCGAGCTTATCCTTTTCTTCCTGGCTCAGATTGTTGACATAGTAGGTAGAACCAACCAGGCCCGATTCCTCCGCGCCCCACAGAGCGAAGCGCACCTTGTTAAACGGCCTTACTTTACCCATCTGCCTGGCGACCTCGAGGATCGCGGCTGAGCCGGAGCCGTTGTCCTGGATGCCCGGACCGGCATTGACGGAATCGAGATGGGCGCCAGCCATCACAACGTTGTTGGGGTCGCCGTAGGGCAATTCGGCGATCACATTGCTGGTGGTGGCGATGCCACGGAAGGTATCCGTCTTCAAGCGCATGACCAAACCCGGCGTGGCGGCTAATTGCTGACCTACCGCCTGGGTGACCGAAGTGACCGGGATATCCAGTGTGAAGCCATTGCCGAGGGTGCCGTTCAGCACACCGGGGACGTTATTGTAGATCACAACCCCGCTTGCGCCGGCATTAAACGCGTTGGTTGCTTTTAGGGCAAAAGTGCACACGCCGCGACTGATCAGGGCGATGTTCCCCGCAGGGAACCCGGCGAAGTCGGCCGCATTGCAGCCCGTGATCGCGCTCACAGTGCTGACCGCTGCGGTGACATCCCCACTGCCCGAATACGCCATGATATTGTTGGCGATCGATCCTGCAGGGGGAGGCGCTACTTGTTCAAGTATAGGGGGCGAGAGTGAAATGAACGTCTGGAACTGGAATTCTTGGATGGTCACATCGTAGCCGGCAGCCTGGAAAACCTGCGCGGCGTAAGCGGCGGAGGCATTGTAACCCGGGGTGCCGGAGGTGCGGATGCCGTTATTGGCGTCCGCAATCGCCTGGAGGGCGGCTTGATGGGCGCGCACGCCATCTACGGTGACGCATTCCAAAAGTTTATTAAAGGTATTGTTCACCCGCGTGTCGCAGGCTTCTTCGCCAGCCAGAACAAATGGAACCACGGCAAAGGTGAGTAAAAAGATACAAAAGATGATGCTTATTCGAAGCGAGGTCTTAAACATGGGTCTCCTCTTTGGCGAAAAGTTGGATGGATAAATGTTTGATTATCAAAAGATCGTCAGATGTGATTTTCTGAAGAGGAATGATTCTCTACACCTCCTTCACCCCACTTCTTATTGGGTTTATTACACCAACAAGCTGGTAATTATCCCGATTATACATGGGAATAACCTCAGCGACAAGTGAGTTTCATGACCCTCCAGAACTTTTGCGAAGTCGAGATCGGAAGCGCAACTAATCCCCGGTCGCCGCCTCAAGGATAGCTGCGGAAACCTCTTCAGATGGCGACAGGATGTAGTAGGTGGTGTCCTCCAGGAGCTGGTACTGGGCATAGCCGAGCTGCATGTATTGGAACATTTCGATCAGCTCGCTTTCGCTTTCAGCCAGGTCGAAGCGCGCCAGGATGTGCGCTTCCAACGCAGCATAGAACTCCGCGGCGTCCTCGGCTGTATCCCATTGGGTTTTCAGGACCAGCACGGCCTGCCCGCTGTCGAGGTTGTAGTACAGGCTGTAAGCGTCACCGCCCCAGCCAGTTACCGCCGGCAGGGCGGCGCCAACTTCCTGCCGCGCCTGTGGGTCTATGTTGCTGGTAAGCAACAACAGGGTGCGCCACTCACCCATAATGCCCTGGTCGAGCAGCTCCCAGCCTTCTCCCAGTACGGGCAGCAAATCCGGCAGGCTCACTTCTAGCGGCAGGTCGGCAGGATAGCTCTCCGGGTGCATCACCTGCTCGGTGGATTGCGGCGGATTGAGGTAAGCCTGGTCCACTGCCCCCCAGCCGCCTTGCTGGAACAGGTATTGGACAAACGCCACGCCGACGCTGTAAGGGAAGCTCAGGTCCTCCTGGAAAACCGTCGGCGCGTTTGTCAGCACGGGCGTCGCTGCCTGGCCGGCAGCGGCAATCTCAGCCTGCTCCTGCGGGGTGGTGTTGGCCAGCATCCACAGCGCGCTTGCCAGCGTGGCATCGCCTTCGATCAACGCCTGCAGCGCGGCGCAGCGGTCAGCCTGTTGAGCGCAGCTTTCATTGTTCAGGCCGAGCCTGCCGTCGATATCCACAGCCCGGTCTTTCATGGCGTGCACGTATTCGTGGGCAAAGATCATGCGTCCCAGGGCGTCGAACTCGACCCCCTGGATCAGCACCATCTCATTCTTCTCCAGGTCGTAGAAACCGAGGAGCTGCTCTGCGTACAGGTCACGATAGAAATCGCGCAGCTCGAATGTCGGTGGGATCAGGCCAAGATAAGCCAGGGTCACCAGCTCCTGGAACTCCTCATCTTCCGTATATTCCTGCCTCAGCTTCGCCTCCAGGTACTGCTCGAGCTCCTGCGTGTCGTAAACTTCCACTTGAAGGCCTTCACCCGCCGCCAGGCCGCGCATCTCGCTGATCTGCGCCTGGATTTCTGCCATCTCAGCCTCCATCTCGGCAGAAATCTCGGGGGTGGGAGAAGGCGGATTGGTGGGCGTGGGGGACGGCTCGGGAGTAGCGGTTGGCTTTGGGGTCGAGGTCGGTATGGGCTCTGTGGTCGCGGTGGCTGGCTGCGGGGTTGGTGTGTCGATCTGTCCGCCGCAGGCGGATAACAGTATGGAGAGCAGCAGGCAGGCGGCCAACTGCGATAGATATGGCTTGGGGTTCACCTCTGCCTCCTTCGAACTTACTCAACCCGACAGGTTTTCATGCGGCAAAATTGCCGCCGGCAACTTTGCCGCCGGCAACTTTGCCGAAGGGATTTGCCGGTAAGACCGTTGGGCTCCCTGATTGTATTATTGTGTCGATTTGCTCCGGCAGTCAAGTAACAAATGTCACTCGTCCTTATTTTTTCACCCTCTCCGCCTGCAAGCGGCGGGGCACTCGTTTTTACACAATTACTGCAACCACCTCAGCCATACAAAGCGACATCCTGATTAAACAAAAAGGAGACGCTCGCGCGTCTCCGGGAACGAAAGTGCTGCTTTTACCTGGTAAACCTTTTCTCCATCTCGGCCTCAAACCTGTCCAGGAAATCCTGGACGGATTCCTCGGCTTCCTGGCGGGTATAGCCATATTTCTCCTGGATCTTACCAACCAGGCGCTCGCGGCGTCCTTCGATCTGGTCGAGCTCGTCATCCGTGAGAAGCCCCCACCACTCCTTGAGGCTGCCACGGATCTGCTTCCAATTTCCGGTCAAAATATCTTTGTTCATCGTTATCTCCTTTCGAGCGTGGATTGGTATCATGACTATACAATCTGTGGGGATCGATCACAATGGGGGAAAGGCATAAAAAATCTAGGGAGATTCCCAGCCTCGCCTGGCTGGGGAACTCTCCTAAAAATAATAGGGGAATCCCTACTTTCAGCATCCAATGTTAAGCGATAGGATGAACCGATCTGGATGATTACTTTTTTGCAAGAGTTACCCTGGGAAGTAACGACCAAATGCAAATACCTAGCACTCAACCAATGCCCTCATGGAGCACTCGCCAGGTTGTTTATGCAACCCTCCTGGTTGCAGGTGTGATCGTATCATTTTTACTGCTTTATCGCTTCAGCCACGTCGTAATCATCCTCTTTTCTGCTATCGTATTAGGTATGGCAATCCGACCGGCCGTGGATTGGCTGCGAAAGCGCGGCCTATCCCCAACCGTTGGTGTGCTGATAATTTATCTGGCTTTGCTCGCCTTGATCCTCGGCATTTTTGTCCTTACTTTGCCTGTGCTGGTTGAACAAATTGAGGCAATTGCCAGCGATTTTCCCGTGCGTTATAGCAATTTCCGTCTATCCCTGTTCCAATCCCGCAGCTTTTTTCTCCAGCAGATCGCTCTCCAACTCCCGTTTGACTTGAACTTCCTAAGTCCATTCCTGGTTGGTATTGGTGAAAATTCTGAAGAAACAGGGACCTCCCCCACAATTATCGATACTTTGACCCGCGGTGTTTTATTCTTGACCGCGATACTTGTTTTAGGCTTTTACTGGACACAGGAAAGCGAACGAAACATCCGCGCCATCTTGCTTTGGATTCCCAGCGGGCGGCGAGGGTTGGTCCGAAAGTATCTCGCTGAGATCGAAACGAAGGTAGGCAGGTTCGTCCTGGGACAAGGGGTGCTGTGCATTGTAATTGGTGCGGTGACATTACCGGTTTATATACTGATTGGACTGCCATATGCATTGGTGCTGGCGATTTTAGCAGGCATCATGGAGGCAGTTCCGGTGTTTGGGCCTGCGTTGGGGGCAGTCCCAGCCCTGGTCGTGGCTTTTTCTATCAATGCCAGCAAGGCAATTTGGGTTATTCTGGCAACAATTCTGATTCAAGGATTGGAAAACTATCTACTTGTGCCGAGGGTAACCAGGCGGTCGGTGGGAGTTAGCCCGATCGTCACCCTGCTGTCGCTTGCCACTTTGACTTCGCTACTGGGTATCGCTGGTGCCCTATTGGCAATTCCTATGGCGGCAATTATCCAGACTTCCATACACCGTTTTTCGATATTATCCGGCGCGGGCAACAGGCAAGACCTGGATGGCAGGGACAAATTCAGTGCGCTGCGCTACGAAGCTCAAAATCTCTTACAGGGCACGCGAAACCAATTGCGCAATAACAAGAACATCGACGATCATGCATTTGGGATCGTTGATTCGCTAGAAGCGATGGCCGAAGACATCGATAAGCTACTGGCAAATGCAAGCTGGTCAGAGGACGAAGAATGAAGGCGATCGTCTGGTATTCAGTCGTTGTGCTTGCAACGAACACATTTCTTGTTATCCTCTGGCAATTACGCCAGGCAATTGTGCTGTTTTTACTGTCCTTAACGATTGCGGCGGCTTTCCGTCCGTTGATTGATTATTTTAATCGCAGAAGATTTCCAAGAAAACTTGCCCTTTTCTCTTCTTATTTCCTGGTGCTGGTTTCTATAAGCGGAATGATCTTCCTGACGAGTGAGCCATTGTTCCGTGAGTTGGGAGAGGCAACCAACCAGATCGCCTTCGGTTACGAGAATTTGAAAACAATGTGGCATCAGGCGGGCACGCCATTCCAGCGGATTGTAGCAGAGCAACTGCCCTCAGGACAGGCAGTGTTCGGGACCGCGGGAATTAGTGGGGTAGATTCTGGGTTCTTTCAGGCGCTGCTGGGTATCACGACGAATACAGTGGTGTTTTTTGCCAAATTGGTTCTCATCTTGATCTTGAGCCTTTACTGGAATGCAGATAGCAACCACTTCGAGCGATTATTGCTGTCGCTAATTCCAGTAGAGCAGCGCCCATCGGTAAGAGGCATCTGGAAGGGTATTGAAAATAGTGTGGGTGCTTACGTCCGCAGCGAGATCGTCCAGAGCTTACTGGCTGCGGTATTTTTGTGGTTTGGGTACCGTTTGTTTAGCCTGAATTACCCACTCTTGTTAGCCCTGATTGGAGCACTGGCGTGGTTAATTCCCTGGTTCGGAGGCCTGATAGCAATCATTCCCGTACTCTTGGTGAGTTTTGCCAGCAATCCAATATTGGGAGTGCTGGCCAGCCTATACGCGTTGCTGGTTTTATTTATCCTCGAGTGGGTGGTCGATCCACGCATCTTTCCCAAACGCAATTACAGCTCAGTAATTTTGGTAATAGTGATCCTGGTGCTGGCAGATGCCTATGGGCTGGTGGGTTTGATTTTGGCCCCATTGGTGTCGGCTGGCGCCCAGATCGTTTTCCAGTATGTGGGAGACAGGCGTAAGGTGGACGGATGGATGAATGATCAACCAGATGGGGCGGATACGAGCGATATGGATGCCTTGGAAATGCGCCTGAAACATATCCGAGAAGATGCGATTTCCATGGTCGAAAAGCCCCCTGGTCCAGAAATCTCCAGCCTGGTTGATCGGCTCGATAGTCTCATGTGCCGAATGAGGGTTTTTATCAAATAAGTTTGTTTACAGCTCTCCGGTCTTAAGTGTGAACAGCGCCCTGCAATTGAGTAGGCTGATAATCCTCTTTTAGCCTCCCAACCAGCAGGACGCTGTCATTAAGCATGGGGGCGATCGTTCCGCACGCCCATGCGAATTTTAAGTCGCTGTTTTCATGGCCTGTAGAGCAGCAGCCAGGTGAGCTTGACGATCACCCAGCCCATCAGGGCGTAGACGAGGATGGCTATCACCGAAGAAGTCTCGAACACCAACCCGTCCGCCGAGGGGGAGCTCGTCAACCCAATGAAAGGCCACAGAAATAGCTCAGTGAAATTGTAGATAAATCGAGCGAAGATATTCCCCGGATTTGCGCCGATCATCTTGAGGAAAACGCGCAGGCCGATCAAGCCCATTATCAGACCAAAGAAAACCCATAGAAATGAGGACACTTGATAGGCGATGCGACGCGCCTGTGCAGCTCTATCGACAACAATCCTTTCACGGTGTTCTTCGTCTCCATGCGAGTGGATGCGAACCTCTTCGTATCTCTCGGTCATTACTCACCTCCGCAAGTCGGCTGGTTGACTAGAGCAGCCTGCGCCGGCGTGAAATGAACCCCAGCCCGGCTGCGAACAGCGCCGAGCCTATGATGGCCCAGATCAGCGGGAATGTTTCGCCTCCCACTGAGACCGGAAACGGTTCGGGCAGTCCGAGCTGGCGGGCGATCCACAGGCCGAGGAACGCTCCGATAAAACCTACCACGCTGGATATGACACATCCACCAACCGAGTAGCCTACCAGAGCCTGGCCTAACATGCCAGCGACAGCCGCGATAGCCAACAAAATAACAAAACTCAAGATGCTCATTTCTTACCTCCATAAATTTCATATTTGAACCCGGCCTGTCATGCACTGGCATCTACAACGCTCAACCTGATGCAATTAGCCGGTACCCACACTATAGCCTGGAGGTAGATAAATCTCAATCGGGGAAGTTCCTGACTCAGATAAGGGATTCTGGTGAATTGTCATAGGGGCATCCCCCCCTCTGAATAGGAAATTCCCCCATAAAAACATTTGTATTTTGTCCATATACTATTGGCAGGAAAGGAATATGCCATGACACTTTACGATCGCACCAAAAAGAAGGTAATAGATGCGTTGCTGAACGATGAACGAACTCAGGACGCGATTATCGAGGTAATCAACGACCGAGGCGTTGTGACCCTGTTGGGCACCGTCGAGTCGCACGAATTGGCGGAACTGGCGGAGGAGATCGCAAGCCAGCAAGAAGAGGTGATCACAGTAGTTAACAGCCTAAATGTGAAGCATCACGATAAGACAACCAGTATGTCGTAGTGGAGCTGCCTGAAAACAGGAGGAAGAGATGTCTGCTATAAAACGAAAATTAAAAATCATGTTGGGCTTGATATTTGGTAGCTTGCTGGTTGGAGGAGTTGCGCTGCTCATGGCTCCGCAATCCAGTGAAAAGACTCGTCAAATGATCAAGGAAAACGCTGCCAGCGCCTACGAGCGTAGCAGAGGTCGCATGGTCGAGGTTATCGAGGGCGCGCAAGGCCTGGTGAAAGACATCAGCCAGGATGCCCAGCGTATCCTGAGACCACAGTATGTCGGCAAACCGGTTTTTAAAGAGTAGAGCTGCTAAACTAACCAATCCGTGTAATGAAGCAGACGCTGTCAGCAAACGCTGTTTTAAAAAGTGACCGCTAAACGGCGTTTGCTTCGCTTTTTTCATGAAAGGGATTAACCTATGGAAGAGAAGATTGATCTTGCCCAAATATTGGCTTCCCATTCTGGCGAGCGACATCTGGTGGTGCTGCATGACTTTCCGGATGCAGACGCGATTTCCTCGGGTTACGCTCACAAGTTGATCAGCGCCCAGTTTGGCATCGATGTTGATATCGTTTTCTCAGGAAAGATAAGCCACCACCAGAACATGGCGCTGGTAAACGTCCTCGGAAACAGCCTTGATCGCTATCGTGAAGACCTGGACTTGGGACGCTACCAGGCTGCCATCCTCGTAGATCACCAGGGCACAACGGTGGATGAGATCATCACCAAACTGGAAGAAGCGCAGGTGCCTGTCCTGTTAATCATTGATCACCACCAACCTCAAGAGCGTGTTAAAGCAGAATTTAACTTCATCAAAGCGGTAGGGGCGACTGCTACGATTTATTCCGATTTCTTGGAGCAGGGTGTAATCGAGCTGGATAACGCGCATACGGATCATGTGCTGATTACGACTGCGTTGATGCACGGAATCCTGTCAGATACACAAGGGTTCATCCGGGCGACACCCGCCGATCTCAAGGCGGCAGCTTTCCTGAGCCGATATCGCGACGCGGAATTATTGAGCCAGATCGTCAACCAGGCGCGCTCCAAGCACACCATGGACATTATCCATCGTGCTCTGGGCAACCGGAAGATCATTGAAAACTATTCTGTCGCCGGTATCGGTTACGTGCGCTCTGAGGATAGGGATACGATCCCACAGGCCGCCGATTTTTTACAGACGGAAGAGAATGTGCACACCGCAATTGTTTACGGGATCGTTGAGAATGGCGAGAAATCGGAGGTGCTCGTGGGTTCTTTACGAACTTCCAAATTAACCCTTGACCCGGATCACTTTATAAAAGATGTATTTGGGAAGGATGGGGAGGGCAACTACTTTGGCGGCGGCAGACCAATGGCTGGTGGTTTCTCTATACCGATTGGTTTTCTATCCAGCGGGCCAGACGGTGAATACAAGACTCAGAAATGGGAAGTATACGATTCACAGATCAAGCACAGGATATTTGACAAGATCGGGGTAAAGCCAGGATCAGCCGAGGGGTAAATAACTCAACTGGAAGCGCCTGGGGTTAATTTGCGGGCGACACGAATGAGGGCAGCAGTACTCTCAGCCTCGAATTTAGACATGAGAATCTGAAGGTGCTTCTGCAGGCGTTGTTCTGAAATACCAAGATTCTGGGCAATGATTTTTTCTGGCTCGCCTTTCTGCAGATGGTTTAGGATTTCTATTTCACGCCGGGTGAGGGTGGGCTCATTTGTCTTAATATTATCCAGGTGTTTGGATGCCCCGGGGCTAACCCAGGTGGTCCCTTCGTTTACAACGCTGTGAATCGCAGCTAACAACATCTCGGGGGCTTCGTCCTTGGTAATATACCCCACGGCGCCCTTTTCCAGCATCCCCTGGACATAGACACGATCACTATAGCTGCTGACTGCCAGGACTCTAACTTCAGGTTGAATATCGCGGATACGCCCGGCTACTTCGTCCCCCTTCAAGAGGGGCAGCTCGACATCGAGAAGCAAGATATTCGGCTTTTGCGAAAGGACAAGCCGAATTGCCTCCTTTCCATTCGAGGCTTCCCCAACAACGAGGATCTCTTCATCCTTATTGAGAAGATTTTTGATGCCCTTTCTAACGCCTGGATGGTCATCAACAATCACAACTCTTATTCTTCGCTCCTTCATGTTCATAATTCAATGTTTAATAACTGTCTTGAATAAACATTTCCTCCATCTCAAGTTTAAGCAGTTCAGGTTATTTTGGTAATCAGGAATGCTCCCCATCAATGTGGGGGGAAATCCCCACTCGAGGTTGTGACTTGGGCTAAAAAAAATTCTCTCGCACAGCCATGACCGCGGCTTCAACCCGGGAAGCTACCCCCATTTTCCTGTATATCGAGTCCAGGTGTTTTTCAACAGTCTTTGCGCTAATGCCGAGTGAGATTGCGATCTCGGCATTTGTCTTACCATCGACTACCAGATGGAGCACGTCCATTTCCCTGGAGGTGAGATTCTTACTACCCGTCTCTTCGTCTTGTAACATCTGGCTGAGTTTTGCAGCCACCCTGCGACTCACCCAACCTTTTTCGCCACGCGCCACCCCGCGCACGGCTTCGACGATCGTATCAGGTACTTCATCTTTTATTAGATAGCCGGAGGCTCCGAGAGCGAGTAATTGGGAGATGTATTCCCTGTCGTCGTATGAGCTAAGGCCAAGAATTTTGCCCGTATAATCGCTTTCCGAAATCTTCTCCAGGACTTCGACGCCATTCATATCGGGCAGTTCCATATCCAGCAGGACGACATCTGGCTTCAAATCCTCGATCATCTGCAACGTCTGTGCGCCGCTGCTGGCTTCTCCCACAACCTTAATCCCTACCGCAGGATCAAGCAGATTGCGAATTCCTTTGCAAACTATCGGATGGTCATCAGCAATCAGCACGCGGATATCTGCCATTTTTGGTTTCTCTTGGCTTTATTTTACCCCAACCCACCTATTCCAGGCTCTCCTGGAGGGGCAATTTTACTCGGACTGTTGTGCCGCTTCCCGGCCTGGACTCGACGGTAAACGAGCCGCCCAACACTTGCGCTCTTTCCGCAGCCCCTGCCAGGCCGAAGTGCCCCCGACGGGTCAGGTCTAACCAGTTTGCGGGAACCGTAAACCCGCTCCCATTATCCGTAATCTCAAGGGTGGCCTCTTCTGCATCGAAGACAAAATGGACATGCACTTCATCAGCCGCGGCGTGCCGGATCACGTTCGCCAGTGCTTGCTGGTATATGCGGAACAGCACCAAACGGACATCCACCGGCAGAAGTTGATGATCGACGGCGAGAGAAAGGCGAAGACTTATATCCGGATACTTCTCTTTGAAATCCTCAGCGTGAGAGCGGATGGCTTTTTCCAATCCAAAATTGGCGATTGTTGGAGGGCGGAGTTCCTTGGCTGTTGCCCTTAGCTCGTGCAAAACTTTTTGGAGGTCATTTTTTATGCCCTCCAGCATCTCCTGGTGAGGACCGTCTACGCTATCTCGCAGCCCTTCAATCTGGTAGATTGCACTGTAGATCTCCTGCATTGGACCATCGTGGAGTTCCTGCGCCAGGCGCAAACGCTCTTTCTCAATGTTGCCGTGAAGGCGGCTTTTCAGCTCAACCATCTCGGCTTCGATGCGTTTACGTTCGGTGATGTTTTCAACGATGCCAAAAATGAACAGGGGTTGGTCCTCTCCAACATCGGTTTTCACACCCGTAAAGGTAGCATTGACCCAAACTACAGAGCCATTATTATCCAGGATGCGGTGCTCCAGTCGGAAATTTGAAAAAAGATTGTCCTTCAGGTTCTCAAAGAGACGCAATGTGCGCGCCGAATCGGCTGGGTGAAGCAATTTCGAGAGGTGAGCGCCGATGATCTCGGAATTCGAATACGCGCATATTTCCTGGAAAGCGGGGTTGATCTGCAGAATATTTCCCTCAAGATCGAAAATCATAATCCCCAGGGTGGTCGACTCAAAGATGGAACGGAAGCGCACCTCGCTATCGTCGAGCGCTTTTTGTACTATTTTACGCTCTGCGATTTCCTTTTGAAGCGACTCGATGAGCATGCAGTGCTCGATCGCAAGAGCAGTGCGATGGGCGATATCTGTGAGCAGAGACTGGTTGTCGGCAGTGTAGGCAAATCCTTCCCGGTCCCTGAATAAACCGATAGCCCCCAGGACTCCGCTCTGGCTTTTGATTGGAACGATGAGCATACTGTGAATTCCAATTTCCTTCATATACCTGGAGAACTCGGGCAGGGCGATGGCCTCCAGTTGAGCGGGAGTGGTGGAAGGGATCGAGAGCGGCTCGCCGGTCTGGAGGACACCACCCACTATTCCCTTTTCAAGCTCATATTCCTGGGTGACCATAATTTCTTTAAGTATCGCCCGGGCATTTGGATCCTGGTGGTGAACGGCCGCGATCTTGGGCCCCCCGCCGTCAGGCATTAGCAATGTCAGGATGCACGCATCACCCAGGTGCTGTGCTGCGTGAACCGCGACGGTGTTCACAATTTGACTGAGAACGTAGCCCGATTCTGCGATGGAGCGCGAGACAGCGTAGAGCGCCTCGACTCGCCTGGCGTAATTTTCGCGCGAAAACTCGATTTGCTTTCGGTAGGTGATATCCCGGATGATCACGATCGCGCCGCTGATTTGCCCGTTTTCACCTGCCAGTGGCTGAGCGGACATAGCAATCCAACGGCGTTCTCCCTCGCCAGGCGGGTGCAGGATCATCTCCTCCGCTCGGACGCTTTCACCTGTAAGCGCGCGCAGCAAAGGCATTTTTTTGCCCGGGTAATGGGTTACGCCGTCATCCAGGAAGAAGCCCAATGTTTCGGGCCAAATTTCAGGATCGATGTCCGCTGGTATTGTCCCGAGCAACGCCTCTGTCGCCCGGTTAGAGTAAATCAGGCGTCCATCTTGACCGGTAACAATGACCGCATCGGGGAAGTTGTCCAAAACGGCTTCCAGGTGGATCTCCTGGGTTTTCGGGAGCTGCTCCCGGGATTCATCTCCGCTTTCGGCGGTCATGGGTCTCCAATCAGATTCTTCGCTCGAAGAATTGCCTCTACTCAAGGCAACCATCATGGCGAAGTTCATCACTTCACTACGTTCAGTGCAGGCCCTGAGAGCGAAA
>DATEDC010000055.1:0-4632 GCA_035286585.1 Anaerolineales bacterium | reverse complement strand
TGACCCCCGCCCGTGTCCTGGGCATTGAGACCTCCTGCGATGAGACCGCCGCAGCGGTGGTTGAATCGGGGCGCCTGATTCTCTCCTCCCTGGTGGCCTCCCAGGTGGACCTGCACGCCCAGTTCGGGGGCGTATTTCCCGAGGTGGCTTCTCGCCAGCACGTGCGCGCCATCTACCCGATCGTCGAGGGCGCCTTGCAGGCTGCCCACCTGGACCTGAGAGAGGTGGACGCCATCGCCGTGACCCGCGGTCCGGGGCTGCCGGGCTCGCTGGTGGTGGGCGTGAACGCTGCCAAGGGCCTGGCGCTGGGCAGCGGTCTGCCGCTCATCGGCGTCAACCACCTGGAAGCGCACATTTACTCCGCCTGGCTGTATGCGAGCGATGGAGAACCGCCCCCTGCGCCGGAATTCCCGCTCCTTGCGCTGATCGTCTCCGGCGGGCACACCGAGCTGGTCCTGATGACCGCTCACCTGGAGTACCAGAGCCTGGGCGCCACCCTGGACGATGCCGCCGGCGAAGCCTTCGATAAAGTGGGGCGTTTATTGGGGCTGCCGTACCCCGGCGGGCCGTCTATCCAGCGCGCCGCCGAGACCGGCGACCCGCAGGCTTTCGATTTCCCCCGCGCCTGGCTGGAGGAGGCATGGAACTTCTCTTTCAGCGGCTTGAAGACCGCCGTGCTGCGCGAGGTGCGCCGGCTGGAGGGGCGCTCCCACTCGCTGCCGGTCTCCCACCTGGCGGCCAGCTTTCAGGCCGCGGTGGTGGACGTGCTGGTTGGCAAGACCCTGCGCGCCGCGCAGGCGTTCGGCGCCCGACAGATTCTGGTGGCGGGAGGGGTATCTGCCAACCGGGCATTGCGCAAGGCTTTCCAGGAGCGCTCCTCTTTCCCGGTGCACATCCCTCCTATCTCCTTGTGCACCGATAACGCTGCCATGATCGCCTCGGCGGGCTATTTCCGCTACCTGCAGGGCCAGCAGGACGGGCTGGACATCGACGTGCTGCCCAACTGGCCGCTTTCGGAGGTGTGAGGGGGTAGGGCGGCGTTCGTTCGTTGAACGCACCATTTTCAACTGCATTGGCATGGAATTTCCGCTTTCATCGAGGATAGATCGGTCATGGCACAAGTTAATCGGTTGAGCCCACGTGAAAGAGAAGTAATATCCCTTCTTATGCAAGGCAAAAGCAATAAGCAAATTGCCTTGACTCTCGGTATTTCAATCCGTACAGTCGAGTTTCATTTGACCAATATTTACGCCAAGCTCCAGGTGAGTTCCAGGATAGAGTTAATATTGAAGCTAGGGAGTTCCGCAGGTAGAACAAAAACGGAGATGCTGGGGTTTTCCGTAGTTGATACGCGGGGGAAAGATGCCGATAATAGAGATATTCGTATCTCAAAAATCATTTGGGCTGCATTCCCAAAATATGCTATCTCTATATTCGGTAAGGAGACAGAAATGAAAAAGCGATGGGTATTCTACTTTCTCGCTGGATTGGTTTTCGGAGCAGGGTATTGGCACTACTTGAGTTTAACAGCCAATTTTTTCAGTAGCATCAGTATTTATTTTAGCTCGAGTGTTGAAGGATTGCTTCTTGTGCCTGCTCTATTGGCCTATTTCGGTGTTTGGCTCATTCCGGCCATATTGCCAGCAGTTTATGATTTCTATCGCTCCAGATCTTTGCACTCTTCTGTAATGGCTGTCGTCGTAGTTTGGCTAAGCGCGGTTTTAGGCTATTATGTAAACTATGTTATCATGCTGGCCATTTTCGGATTGCCCCATATGGAGTATCTTGTGATCCTGGGGCATAGAACATCTAATTTATGGCAGGATTGGCGCGAGCTATTTCCCAGACTCATCCTGATTAAATTTTTGAAATGGGCTGTTGTTGGTGCCATAGCCAGTGCAATTGCGGGCTATATCACAGGTTCGCTGCTCAAAACAGCTTATTTGAAAAGGAGTTACAAGACATCGCCTGTGCAATCATAATATCAATAAACTGGCTTACCTCACGGGATATGACCAGCAGTTTGGGTTCGTTCTTTGAACACAACATCTTCGATAATAGGCAAACGTGCCACGCACAATCGAACGTGCGTAGCACTTTTATGATAGCGATACGTCCTGAGGCGCCCGGGCCTCGCGAGCCAGTATCATTAAGGTTATGTCGTCACAGTGAGACAGATCACTGGCGAACTCGCACAAATCACGAATTACCACTTCGTGCACCTCCCGGGCGCTTTTCCCCAGGTTCTCTCTAACCACACCGACCAGCCGATCGCACCCAAAAAATTCGTGGCAGGCGTTTTCCGCCTCGGTCACGCCATCGGTATACAACACCAGCAGGTCACCTGGCTGGAAGCAGGTTGTGCCGGTCTTCCACGATATTCCCTGGAATATTCCCAGAGGCGATCCGGTGTGCCCCAGGGATTGGACGGACACCGTTTCTCCCGGAGTGAACAGGTAAGCTGGATTATGCCCGGCGTTGCAGTAGAGCATCTCGCAATTTCTGGCGTCGAGCACCCCGTAGAACAACGTGACGAACTGCCTGCTATGGGTATCCTTCAACAGGCGCTGGTTGACTTTCTGCACCACGAGGTCGGGGCGGTCGGGATGTTGCGAGGCGTAGGTGTGGACGAGGGCCCAGCACAAGGCCATGAAGAGCGCCGCCCCTACGCCCTTATCGACCACGTCTGCTACAAGGATGGCGTAGCGGTCTTTGCCGAGAGGGTAAATGTCGTAAAAATCACCCGAAGTCTGCCGGGCCGGGATCAGGCTCGCGGCCCGCTGCCAGCCAGCGATCTTGGGTAGCTCACTCGACATAAAACTGGCCTGGATATTGCCAGCCAGAACCAATTCCTGCTCCATACGCTGGTTGGCCTGCTCTACGACCTGGTATGCCTGAGCCAGCTCAGCGGTACGCTGGTCCACCTTTCGTTCCAGCGTCTGGCTATATTCCTCCAGGCGAGCGTGAGCGTGCTCTAGCTCCTGGCTGACCTGCCGTTCGGCTGCCAGCATCTTTAACAGATAGCGGTTAAATAAAATCAAGAGGCTTGTGCCCACGCCCATCAGCACAACGGAATAAGCGATCTCCTCCGCCCAACTGGCCAGGTCAACTGGATTTTGCTGGTAGATCAGAAAATATTGCAGATAACCCGCATCCACAATAAAAGAGAACGCCACCATGACCAGCAAGCTGAGGATCGCGGTGGCCATACCTGCGCGGGCACCGATCAAAATTGTCGCCAGGATGGGAATAATTATCAGGTATTCTCTCCCCGCGCCAGCCAAACCGCCTCTGGACAGAGATATGATACCCACCAAATAAGTGATAAAAATGAACCCCCAGCCTCGGATGCGCCAGTCCAGGCGCCTGTAAAACGCCAGCCCCAGGATCATCAGATAGGTCGCCAGGAAGAACAGATTCGTTGGCAACTGCCTTGTGTTCCCAATCGAACCAGCAAAAAGGGAGAGGATGCTCACGAAACCAAAAGCGGCCACGACCGTAAGTACGGTGTTCAGGGTTTTAAAGCGCCACGCGTTCATTACGGCCGCTATCTCCTGGCTGCGCTCCTGGCGGCTGTTCTGAGCTGCGCCCTGGTTTTCTTTATTAACCCCGTGGTCTGCCAAATTAATCTCCTTCCTCCCCGGTGCAGGGTCAGATGTTACGCAGTTGAACCGCCTCGCTCTGCACCCAACCCTCCAGCCAGCGGGCGCCTTTGACCTCCCCCGGCGGGGCGATCAATTTCCATCCCGGCTGGGAATACTGCACCCGCACGCGCGTCCCGGCCGGAATGGGGCTGGCTTTCAGCTTCAGCGGCGGGGTTTGCGAGGCCTGGCTCCCGGATAGCCGCTTGTAAAACTCCTGCGCTGTGGTGGTTTTATCGATCTTGTTGTTGTTCTTGATGTTGCTGGATATCACCCAGCCCACCAGGCTGCGAAAGCGTCCCGGTGTAGCGGTGAGCACTTTAATCAGACTCCACTCCCCCACCTGCTCCAGGATTTTAACCCCCGAAAGGGCTGGCAGAGCTCCGGCGTGCTTGGGGTAGTTGATATTGGGCGCGCTTCCGTCGCCGACATCGTAAATTTCCGCATCCTGCACGATCTCGTACTCCTGGATGATGGCTTTGCGACGCCCAAAGAGGGCCTGACGGAAGTCCTCCATCGAGAACAGCGGGCCAGGGTCCAGGCGGTTTTTGAGGTTCACCACGTCGTGACCGAGGATCTCCACAATCGATGGGTAACGCTCTTTCAGCGCTTTGACGACGTCCAATGCCACCTCGAGCTGCACCTGGGTGAACTTGTGCCAGCCTTTTGCAGCCGATTCTTTCCAGTGCCGGGCGAGCTCCACCTCGCTGGCAGGGATCACCTCGTTGCGCAGCTTATATACCCCCTGAATTTGCCGTAATGGGCCGCCGTTATCCAGCTCGATGCCGATCGAAAGGCTGTTCAGGTTTTTATCGCCTTCCCAAAAGCTCGTTCCGGCGTGGTAAGCGATGGTGTCGAGATCCACGAACTGCACCACCCTGCCATCCCGCCCAATCAGCAGGTGCGCGGATACGCCCGAGCTGGGGCTGCGGAACCAGTTGATCGTGCTTTGCATCTTGATGCCGGTGGTGATGTGCATGATGATGTATTT
>DATEDC010000054.1:0-16432 GCA_035286585.1 Anaerolineales bacterium | reverse complement strand
CGTATCCGCGGTCGGAGAAAGGTCATACGTTTCCTCGGCGACGATCTCCACTCCGAGCTCTTCCAGGTAAGCCCGGCTTTCCGGCGTCAGGGAACCCTGCCCGAAGGCGGTTGGCCAGCTCAGGTGAGCCAGCTTGACCTCGTCTCCGGCGTCGGCGGGTTTATAGGTGTCCCAATTTTCTACCAGGAACTTCATCACCATGCCAAGCTGATCCGGATAGATGGGTCCCAGACCGAAGGTATAGCCTGAGCCAGCGCCGTAAAACGCTTTGGAGCTCAAACCAGCGGTGATGTTGACGATCTTATCCTCTGCAAAACGCTGAGCCAGGGCCTCTGCCTCGCCCGAGCCGTAGGTGATCATCAACAAAGGTTTATCTGCTCCGCTGGTAAATCGGTCGTAGATCGCTATGGCTTCGTCTACATTGCCAGCATCGTCAGCGAACTCGATCTCCAGTGTAGCTCCGTAGATGCCGCCAGCCTCGTTGACTGCTTTGACCGCATCCTCCGCGCCGTGGATCAAAGGCGCAGTAATGGCAGCGTAAGGTCCCGAGAGGTCGCCGAAGTGGTAAAGGGTGATCGTCTCGCCCGTCAAATCCGGCGGGCCCTCAGGTTCGGGTGTGTCAGTAGGCGCCGGGGGCTGGGTGGGAACTGCCGTTGGGGGTATGGCTGTATTGGTGGGCGGCGGTGGAGGCGGGGCCTCGGTGGTCGGGGCAGGGGTAGCCGCGGTCTGGCAGGCACTCATCACGAGTGAAGCGATGACCAGGAAGGTCATCAGGGCAAACAAGTTTTTACGCATGGTCTCCTCCTAGAAGTTTGTGCTGATTATGAACCAGCTTCATTTTTTTCGTTTGGTCTTTTCTTGATCGGGTAGTGGCATTTTCATCCAGTTTTGGCAAGCTCACCTCCATTTCTATGTTTGTCAGTTAGCCCACGTTTGTCAATGTGAATATGGCCGTAACCGCCAGGCCGCCTTGAGCAGCTGCCAGCGATGGGCCAGCCCGCGGGGCTCGAAGATCAGGAATAACATCAGGGTCGTGCCAAAGAACAGCGGTCGCAAGGCCTGCACCGCGCCGGCTGCGGTAGACGGGAAGAGCTGGATAAAGAATGGGCCGAACAAGGTCGCCAGCTCGATCAACACTTCTACCACAACGGCACCGAAGATCGGTCCCAGGTTCGAGCCCAGCCCACCGATCACGAGCATGCCCAGGTACATCACCGAGTCAATCAGGTTGAAAGTTTCCGAATTCATGTGTCGGATGTTATGAGCGGCCAGCGTGCCCGCGATCCCGGCATATACGGCTGCCAGGAAGAATGCCGCCAGTTTGTATTGAAATGGGTTAACCCCCAGCAGCTCAGCAGCCAGGTCGTGATCCCGTATAGCTACGAAAGCCCTGCCCAGGCGCGAGCGCGAAACATTGTATGCGACGATGGTCGTAATGATCAGTACCGACATAGTCAGGTACAGGTAGCGTTGTGGGTTGTTGAATACCAACCCGAGGATCACTGGGGGGTTCACATTTAACCCCTGGGCGCCGTTCAGCACCTGTGGGAAGGCATTACGGGTGAACCAGGGGATGATGAATTGGGCAGCCAGGGTCGCCATTGCCAGGTAGAAGCCTTTCACACGCAGCGACGGCAGACCAAAGATCAATCCAATCACGCCGGCACCTATGGCGGCTACCGGAAGCGCAGCCAGGAAAGGCCAGCTTTGGGTGTTGACCAGCAAAGCCGAGAAATAACCCCCGGTGGTCATAAAAGCTGCCTGCCCGAGGGATATTTGTCCGGTGTAGCCGGTCAACAGGTTCAATCCCTGCACCGCGATGATGGTGATCCCGATCCGATTTACCAGGGATACCGTACTCTGGCTGGCATACAGCGGCAGCGTATACAATGCGATGATGAACGCGATCAGCAGACCCCACTGCCAACCCTGGCGGATGGTTGCCATGTCGGAAGCATAGCTGGTATCGTACTCGCCGGCTGGTCGCAATATCGCCATGCCCTAAACCCTTTCGATCCGCTTCTGCCCGAACAGACCTTCTGGGCGGATGATCAGGACCACTAATAACACGATATAGGGCGTAATTTCTGCCATGTTCCGAACCATGGGGACCTTAGAAGCAGCGACCAGGCCCTGGGATAATCCGACGAGCAGCCCGCCGACGATCGTTCCGGGGATCGATTCCAGCCCGCCAAGCAGCACAACCGGAAAAGCCGCCAGCACCACCACCGAGAGGCTTAAATCCAGACCGCTGGATGTCGCCAGCAGCACACCTCCCATAGACGCGACCACGCCCGCCAACGCCCAGGATAGGCCGAAGATGCGGTGGATTCTCAAACCGGCGCTTTGCGCCAGCTCGTGGTCTTCGGATGCCCCGCGCATCGCCAGCCCGGTGCTGGTGAAGCGGAAAAAAGCGCTGATCAACAGGACACACAGGATGGCAATCACAAACGACCAGACCAGGTTCTGCCTCAGAATCAGCACGATCTGGTTTTCGTTATAGTATAAAGGTGTAGTGATTTTATAAGGGTTCGCCGTGGAAAACATCTGCGGGAAGTTGCGCTGAACGCCGCCGAAAAACAGCAGCGCCAGGCCTTGCAGCACCTGGCTGAGCCCGAGGGTCATCAGCACGATGGATAGCAGCGGCTGCCCGGTCATCGGTCTGAGCGCCAGGCGCTCGATCAGTAATCCTATGACGGCTGATAGGACCAAAGCTAAGATAATCGCTATCCAGAGAGGTAGCCCCACCTCGAGCGCGAACCACCAGGTGAGCAAGGCGCCCAGCAATAGGAGCTGCCCCTGGGCGAAATTAAAGATATAGGTGGATTTGAAGATCAGCACCAGACCCAGCGCGGTCAGAGCCAGCGGTCCGCCTGCAAGTAAACCTGTTGTGGCGAATTGAGGTACGAGCTGCCAGTTCATGCCGCTATGACTTCCGCATCCATACTCTCGATACGCACCGTGGTTTCTACAACGCCTTCGCGCCCATCGCGGTAGCGCACCGCGGCGCGAACATAGACGCTCTCCGCCTCGGAGTACATGGCATCGATGATGGTCTGGTAGCGTTGGTAGAGTAAATTCCGGCGCAGTTTGCGGGTGCGGGTCAGTTCCCCTTCATCTGCGTCGAATTCTTTATGTAGCAGGACAAACTTTTGAATGCGCGCCGGACCAGGCAGGCCGCGGTTGACTCGTTCTACGTCCTGGCGGATCATGCTGTAAGTTTCAGTTTTTTGGGAGAGGTCCACAAAGGTAGTATAGCTTAGACCACGCTTTTCTGCCCAGCGTCCGACATTCTCAAAATCGATGTTGATCAATGCAGCGACGTAGGGTTTGTCCTCACCCCCGATGGTCATTACATCGCGGATGTACGGGCTGAACTTGAGCTGACCTTCCAGATATTGGGGTGAATATTTTTCGCCGCTTGCCAGAGTGATCATCTCTTTGACCCGATCCAGGTAGATCAAGTGACCGCCCTCGCTCAGGTGCCCCGCATCGCCGGTTCGGAACCAGCGCCGGTTTTGCTCGTCAATGATCAGGGCTTGCAGGGTGGCTTCTCGATTTTTATAGTAGCCTTGAAATACTGTGCCCCCGGAGATCAGGATTTCACTGTTTTCGGCGATCTTCACCTGCTGTCCGGGTGAAGGCACGCCGACGGTTTCAAAGCGGACGTCGTCGCCGATATGCAGGGTGTGCACCTGCGCCTCGGTGGAGCCATAAAGCTGTTTGATGTTCACGCCAATCGCTCTGAAGAAGCGGATCACCTGTGGATTGAGCGCTGCACCAGATGAGTAAGCAGATTTGACGCGGACCAGGCCCAGCTTATCGCGCAAGGGGCGGAACAGGGCTGCTTCTCCAAGGGCGTTCAGCAGGCGCCAGAAGAGGTCGATCGGCCGGCGCTCTTCATAGCGCAGCGCGGCAATTTTATACCCAACCGGGAGAAAGATCTTGTATAGCAGGCGGTTCGCCAAGTTTGTCTCGGAGATTTTTACCTGCACCAGAGAAACCAGATTCTCCCAAAGGCGAGCGCTGAACAACAGGGCGTGAGGGGCGATCTCGCGGATATTCTCCTGGACTGTCTCCGGTGCCTCCGGGAAATTTACCACCATGCCGCTGCGCAGATGCTGGGTCAGTCCGAGCACATTTTCCGTGATCCAGGCTGGCGGCAGAAAAGACAGGTATTCGTCGCTGTCCAGGCGTGGGTCTGCCAGTTGGGCGCTATCGCTCCCGGCAATCAAATTTACGTGGCTGATCATTGCCCCTTTAGGCTCGCCTGTGGTGCCGGAGGTGTAACAGAAAATGGCCAGATCGTCTCCTTTGCCTTGAAGCAGCGTGCTCTCGAACTGGTCTGGCGTTTCCATGCGAAGTTCCTGCCCAATCCTCTGCAGTTCCTGATAGTCGATTAACCAGGGTTCATCATAGCTCCACAGGCCTTTATCATCCCAGTAGATGACTCGCTTTACATCTGGGATTTGGGTTCGTATTTCGAGCAGCTTGTCGCACTGCTCCTGGTCTTTGGCGAAAACGAAAACCGAATCCGAATGGCTGATGATATATTGGATCTCTGGCGGGTTGCTGTCTGTGAATATGCCCACGGCTACCCCGCCGCCAGCCTGGATAGCAAGCTGCGCCCAGAAATATTGGGGATCGTTGTCGCCGATGATGCAAACCTTGTCGCCGCGCTGCAAGCCCAGGCTGATCAAGCCCAAGCACAAATCGCGCACCTGGTTATACGAATCGGTCCAGGTATGAGCCCGCCAGATGCCCCTGTCTTTCTGGCGCATGGCGATTTTACGCTCGCCGTATTTTTTGTGCGCAGCCAGCAAATTCTTTGGCAGTGTGTCGAGTGCGTTCATTGTAAGCTGGCTTTTCCCAGATAAGCGTTGATCACAGCCTGATCATGGCGGATCTCTTCGGGTGTGCCTTCGGCGATCTTGCTGCCAAAATCGAGCACGATGATCCGCTCGGCGATATCCATGACCAGGCCCATATCGTGTTCGATCAGCAAGATCGTGGTGTTCGAGCGCTCGTTGATATCCAGGATGAATCGCGCCATGTCTTCCTTCTCCTCCTGGTTCATTCCCGTCATCGGTTCGTCCAGCAGCAGTAAGCGCGGTTCCAACGCCATGGCTCGGCCGAGCTCCACCCGTTTGCGCAGCCCATGAGGCAGCGCTCCTACGATGGCTTTGCGAATGTGCTCGATTTCCAGGAAGTCTATGATTTCTTCGACCACCGCCCGGTGGGCGATATCCTCTTTATGAGCGGCGCCCCAGTATACCAGGCAGCGTAACATCCCCGAGCGCATGTGGATGTGGCGGGCTGCCATCAGGTTGTCTAAGGTGCTCAACCCTGTGTAAAGTGCTGTTTGTTGAAAGGTCCGGGCGATGCCGATCCGTGCGATGCGATAGGCAGGCAGGCGGGTGAGATCGTAATTTTCAAAAAGGATCCGACCTGCGTCAGGGTGGTAAAAATTATTCAAGCAGTTGAGCAGCGATGTTTTTCCCGCGCCATTCGGCCCGATGATAGCTAAAATCTCCCCTTTAGTCGCTGCAAAGCTGACATCGTTGAGCGCTTGGATGCCGCCAAAACTGAGGAATACGTTTTCCACTTCCAGGTGGTGGTTATTGGAGGTCACGAATCTCTTCTCAGCGCGCGAAGACTGTACGATAACTGGTCAGGTGAATCGGAACAGGCGGAGGTATTAGATTTTATCCCACCCCGGCAGGTTGTAGGAGGGTGATTGACGGCACGATTGTGATTATTGTACCAGAGCATCTGGACTTTCGGCAGAGATAAAAATCATCCAATCGCCGATGCCCAATTCCTTCTTTTGGCGGATTACAACCGCCATATAGTTGGCTAAACTATACCTAGAAAATGGCTGGTGATCCTTTCAAGGAAGTCAGTCGGAAAATAAACAGCCTGAAATTCAGGCTGAAATATCAAAAATACGCGAGGTGAAAAATGAACGCCATAAGGAAAGTTTTACCCCTGTTATCGATACTGCTCTTAGTATTTGGGATGCTGGCTGCCAGCTACCAGCCGGGGTTGGCGGCAGCGGAGACAGCCGCCACCTGCAAGCAGTGGCATACCGTGCAGCGCGGCGAGTATCTCTCCGCGATCGCCAGGATGTACCGCACAGATTGGAGAACTCTGGCTGAGCTCAACAACCTGAAGGACCCCAACAAGATTTACCCCGGGCAGAAACTGTGCGTCTCCACCACCGGCAGTGGAACGGTTGTGACGCCGGATTATAGCGGCAGCGTGCGTGTCTATGCCTATCGCGTCAAGGAAGATGTAAGCGTTACACTGCGCGGTAAGAATCTGACAGCCAGCACCCGTTATACGATCTACCTGGGCAAGTATGGCACGGATTTCTCCAAAGCGATCCAGGCCGGCTGGGCAACCACGGATAAGAATGGCGCTTTTGAGACCACCTTGGTTATACCCTCGAAGCTGGTGGATGTTATGATGATCGCCGTCAGCATCTACAGCAAGGCAGGCGATACAGCCTCTAACTGGTTCGTAAACGCTACTGCTGAAGGGAATACTGGCGGGATCGGCGCTCCTCCGCTGGGCTTTAAAGTCACTTCGGTCAAGAAGGACGCCTGGATCAAGATCCAGACCAGCAACCTGCTCGCCAACGTACCATTCGATGTCTACATGGGCAGGGCTGGAAGCAAGGGCGTCGAAGGCTTCAAGGTGGGCACCCTGTTCTCCACTAAAGGCGGCAGTGTGAAAGAGACCTTCGAGATCCCCGCAAACCTGCAGGGAAAATCCAGGATTGACCTGCGCCTGGAGAACAAAACGCTCGGCATCGCGGTTTACCTGACCGTGGAGAACAAAACCAAATAAGAGTCGATGAATCCTGAAAATATAACCCCATAAAAAAACCGGTCGGCGTTTGCCATCAGCATCTGCCGACCGATTTTATTGTTTTTATCGGGCTAATGTATACTGCTCTCCAGACATTGTCGATCGCGATCTGTGCCACCTCCACTCAACTCACTAACCCGCGGGCGAAGTTGGCGAAGTCCATACCAGTCGGCTCCTGGAAGACGCGCAGGTCGAAGTGCCCAGCGGCTGCCAACAGGTGGTCGAAAATCTCAGCCTGTATGCCTTCGTACTCCTCCCACTGAGTCGTGCGCGTGAAAATGTACAGCTCGATTGGCAACCCAGCTGGGGTGAGCGCCAGCGTGCGCACCAGGAACGGCATGCCATCCTGGTGGATATCCGGGCGGCTTTTCAGATAAGTAACAATATAGCGGCGGAAGATCTCGGTATTAGTGATCTGCGGGCCGTCTAGCGGCGAGTCGTATTGCTCACCATGTTCCTGCTGGTAGGTTTCAATTGAGGCAATCCGTTCCTGTAGGTAGTGCTGGATCAGGTCAATTTTGCTCAGGCGCCTAAGCATACCCTCGTCGCAAAACTTGATACTGTTCATATCCACCAGTAGGGAGCGCTGGATGCGCCTGCCGCCGCTCTCTGTCATGCCGCGCCAGTTCTTATAAGCCACTTCGGTTATCTTGTAGGTCGGGATGACGGTGAATGTCTTATCGAAATTTTGGATCTTGATGGTGTGCAAACTGATATTGACCACATCGCCATCCGCCTCGTAGCTGGGCACTTCAATCCAGTCGCCTTCCTTGATCAGGTCATGGGTAGCAATCTGAATGCTGGCGACCAGCGATAGGATGGTGTTCTGGAAGATCAGCAGCAGCACCGCTGTAAGCGCTCCTAGCCCGGTTAAGAGCACCAACGGCGACTCGCCGGACAGTAATGAGATGCTCAGAATGATCGCCACCAAAACCAGCGCGATCTTGGCGATGTCCAGATAGCTCTGGATACTGACCCCGTTGAAATTCGGGCGGCTTTCGTAGATCTCGTTCAATGCATCCAGCAGGGCGTTGAGTGTTACCACCGAGACCCACAGGATGAAGAACAATGCCCCCTTTTTGATCAATGTCTCATTCTCCGGAAACAGGTAAGCAAAGGCAAAGGTCATCGCCAGCGGCGCAAGCCAGGCGATGCGGAATGGTCGCAGGTGTTTGACCAGGATGTCATCTACCCGGGTGGAAGTGCGCCCAGCCAGAATGATCAATCCCCTGGCGATGATATTTCGTGTAAACAGGAACACGATTAAGCTAAGGATAATGCCGACGCTGACCGCCAGCAGCAGGTTCTGCTCCACCCAGACCTGAAAATCAGCAGTGCTCATGCGCCCTCCAATGAGAAACAATGGTCCAATGAGGCTAACAACTTTCCCCGTTATTATTAACCTTCAGATAACTTGGATATGAATGCCCCACTGGTTTATGAACTCACAGGCTTGTATTAGGGGAACCTGCGGGACGTTATGACCTGAAGAGTTTAATAACCCACGATCAACGGATTTGCTGCTAAGAGAATCCGCGTTCCAATAGCGGGAAGTTGGCTGAAAATACCTCATCCAACCATACCCGGCAGTTCCACCGCCAGGACATCGTAATAAGTGCCAGCGCCAAAGCCATCGATGAGGATGTGGTCGCCGGGCTTGATTCCGGCGAGCTGGCGCAAAAAGGCGATCATGTTGGAAGCTGCGCTCACGTTCCCGAAGTCGCTTATGACCCACGGCATGGGCAGGTAGATGCCCTCTTTGTTCAGGTGCTTTTCTTTAAGCCGGTTGATTTTTAAGTTGGCGTGGTGCACTACCACCGAGGCAATTTCTTTACCGGCCGTGCCCAGCTCGTTCATTTTTGCCTGGTAAGCTGCGTAAGCCTCCTTGACAACTTCCACGCCGGTGCGCACGAACAGCTTCACCATGCCCATCGGACCCGCCATGGAAATCGGCGAGCCATCCGCCGGTTCGTTCATCATCCCGGCCACCCGGATGTGATTTTGACCTGCCTGAGATACCTCGACGAAGGATTCGTCCGCACTCTTCTGCTTGGAATGCGGGTAATACATGCGCACTCCCAGGACACCCTCTTCATCGAAAGCTTCGTGTGTTTTGCCTACCAAAAAGCGCATGTTATTGCCTGGAATAACGCCAATCACACCTCCCCCGTTGCCGAAAAGCTGCAAGGCGTTATGGTCGTTAGACGCGCGCACAAATCTGCTCAAGCCCTCGATGCCTCCCACCAGGACTTTTTTCCCGTAAAGCTCCTCGGCTATGTTGCGCCCGGATTTGTGGTTGGCCGGCAGTTCGGGGTTCAGCGCCAGATGGAGCGCTCCAACAGAACTATCGCAGGCTTTGTGCACGCTGACTTTGAGGGCGCTCTCGCGGATGCCCGCTCTGCGGGCTATCAGTTCGGTGTAATCGTTTGCCACCGGCCCGCTGCTGCCGATCAAGACGCCGTCGATCTCGTCCGGATTCCATCCGCAAGCTTCCATTGCCGCGTGCAGGAAACGCGCCCCCACCTCGATCTCCAGGGCGAGGTGGTCGTCATCCAGCAAATCCTGGATGTGATGGCGGCTGAGAAAACCCAGCGAGCCGAGCTCCATCAGGTCCTCCGGATTGAGAGACTTCTCGAGTCGGTCTTCGACCAGGGTTTTCAGATCTGCGTTGTTGTAAGCGGCGCCCCAGGTGCCGTAGGCGCCGCCAATTCCCAGTATGGGATGATAGATCTGGGTTACACCAAATGGTATCCCGGGTCCGATGGGGAGTTGCTCATACAGAACGTTCGCCTGCTCGAAAAATGATACTGCTCTGACCTGATCGGTCAGTGTGGTCTCTTGATTGCTCATTGGTTCTCCTGAAATCTGCTCCCTTGGGCGAAGCAATGAAAAATTTCCGCGGGATTATCCCGCTAGATGATTGCATTATTCTACTTTCTCATAAGAAAAAAAACAAGACATGATTAAACACTTCTTATTACATCCCGCCTGAGATAATAGCCTGTGCAAAAAATGGATTCTACACCGCAGCTCGTTCATGATCAGCGGAAACCTGTTAGAATTTAGCCTGTTTAACGAATCGAAAAACAATTCTATTAAAGGACTGCGAACTTGAAAACCAGTGCCACTTGGCAGCCAGCCAGCCGGCTGGCTGGTTTCTTTGAAGACCGCCAGTATTTCTCCCGATTATTCAACCTGGCGTTGCCTATTGCCTTGCAAAACTTCATCATGTCATCTTTGAACATGGTGGGTACGATACTGATCGGTCAACTGGGTGAGACCGCAGTTGCCGCGGTGGGCCTGGCAAACCAGATTTTTTTCTTGCTCACGCTTTCCTTGTTTGGAATTTCCAGCGGCGCGGCGATGTTCACAGCCCAATTATGGGGTAAAAGGGACATCACCAATATTCATCGCGTCCTGGGTTTTTGCCTGCTGTTTAGCTCGGGGGTGGCGGGGTTTTTCATGGCTGTTGCGCTGCTCGCTCCAGGGGCCGCCCTGGGAATCTACTCGCAGGACCCGCAGGTGATTGCAACAGGAAGCAGTTACCTGCGCATCTACGGTTGGTCATACCTTTTTATGGCGGTGACCTTCTGCTATGCAGCCGTACTGCGCAGCATTGGGGATGTCAAAAAGCCCCTCATCGTCAGCACGGGAGCGCTGGTATTCAACACGATTCTCAGCTACGGCTTGATTTTGGGTAAATTGGGATTGCCAGCGTTAGGTGTACAAGGAGCGGCATGGGCGGCTTTGACCGCGCGCATGCTGGAATGCGCTGTCCTGGTATGGCTGACTTATTGGCAGAAATCACCCTTGGCGGCTGGGCTGCGAAGTATCTTGCGCATAGATATGAGTTTTATCTGGCGGGTGCTCAAACCGGTGCTGCCCGTCTGGCTGAATGAGCTTTTTTGGTCGCTGGGAATCACCACGTATTACGCCATTTACGCCCGCATAGGCACCGAGGCTGTCGCGGCCATGAATATAGCCGCCTCCATCGACAGCCTGGCCCTGGTGATATTTATTGGCATTGGCAATGCCTGCGCTATCCTGGTGGGCAACCAGATTGGGGCTGGCGATGAACAGGCGGCTTACCGCTACGCCTGGCGATCGCTGGTTATGGGCATAGCTGTTTCGGTCCTGGTCGGGGGATTAGTGCTGATCAGCGCACAGCCGATTCTGTCGTTTTACAAGGTCTCTCCGAGTGTGATCGGCTTTTCACAAAAGATTTTAGTGATTATCGCCTTATTTCTGTGGGTGCGCGTATCGAATATGATCATGATCATCGGTATATTCCGCAGCGGAGGGGATACGCGCTTTTCCTTGACCGTTGATGCAGGCTTGATCTGGCTGGTCGGCGTACCCGCCGCATTATTGGGGGCCTTCGTTTTGAATCTGCCGGTCTATTGGGTATACCTGATGGTCATGAGCGACGAGCTGACGAAATTTGCCATTAGCCTGTATCGCTTCGTCTCCCGCAAATGGATCCACAACCTGACGGAAACTGTTTGATCGGCCTGGCTATTTTCCGATCAAATCCGACCTGCCCAGGAAGCCCAGGATCGCCCTCTCCGTGCCGGTGGCGCGCTGGGGATCGAAGTGATCCCTGGCGGTGACGATATACGGTCGGGAGATGCGCAGCAGGTATTTCCCCCAGCCCTCGGTGCTGATCGTCTTCAGCGCTCCCAGGTAGTACTCAAAGAGGTGATCGCTCCCCAGTTGAATGCCCGCCCTGAGCGCCCCGGCGGCGATCATTGAAGACAGCGTCCCTAACGAGCGGCCTTCCTGCCTGGCGATGTGTTGAAAAGCGACATAGAGCCTGTTGAGCTGATCTCCGCTGGGCAGCCGGGCGGCATTATTCCGGAACGCCAGCCAGCTATTTTTCAACTGCTCGATTTTCACGGGCGGCACATCCACCATATCCGCAGCCATGCCTGAGGAGACTTCGAGTGTGTTCAGCAAATCATCCACCGATTTGATTTCCGCGCTCTCCTGCAGCAGCCCCACTTTTTTCAGCTCGCTGATGAACGCGTTCAGGAAAACCCGAGTTCCGCCTGTCAGGTCGGAAGCCGCCGCCAGCACCCACAGCGGCGACCAGCCTACCGCGGCGAGGCCGGCCAGCTCGATGACATTGCCGACCGTCTTGCGCACGACCAGCTCGTTGACCGCCAGCTCCTCGACCGGAAAAATCCCCTCCACGTTGCCGACAAATTCGATGGTTAAGCGCAGCGTACGATACACCATCGCCTGGTAGAGGCGCGATCTGCGCACCCAGCGCGGCAGCGCCAGGTTGGCCGTCTCGTACAGCAAACCTCCCAGGCTGGCCGCCAGCGCCCGCGCCAGCCGCTCTGGCAGCGAGAGCATATATTTTGGATGCAGGTAGGCCGGGAAATTAGGCACGATTCAATTGTATCAGCCGAAGGGATTCCAAATCAATGCCGGGAATAGCAAATGAAATCGGTTAAAATTCATAAACTTTGTTAACAAGGAGAATAATTCATGGCAATTGATCCGGTATGCAAAATGGTAGTTGACGAGAAGACCGCTGCCTGGAAGACCGAATACAAGGGCAAGATGTATTATTTCTGCGCCCCCGGGTGTAAGGCAGACTTCGAGAAAGATCCTGAAAAATACCTGAGCCAGCCCCAAAGCCATCATGAGCATCACGGCCACTAGGGTGTGTGGGCAAGGTGTGTTCGTTTGGTGGGCTTGTTAGTGGCTTTGTTTCTGACTTAATTGTTAAGCGCCTCCTTTGTTCCTGGATCAGTTACAAGCATATAATTGGGGGTATGCTCTTTTCCGATCCACTACCCTTCCCCAGCACAGGGTCGGGTTAGCGCGCAATTAGGTCAGATGCGAATTTCTCGTAGGACGATCATCCACCTTTTCATTGCGCTGGCAGCAACGGTCATCACCGCGCTGCTGTCGGCCTGGTGGCAGCGCAGCTATTGAGTTGATCTCTATCCACCCCTGTGTTCCAGCGGCCTGCTCGTGTCCGGGGAAAATCCATATTCAACCTGCTACACCGATTATCACGGGCGTCCAGGCGCTCCGTATCCGCTGACAACCCTGATCGCTTTCCTACCGTTTTCACTGCTGCCCGGACCTTACCTCGGCGCAGCTGTGATTTGGGGGCTGTTTAATGGCCTATTGGTTTACGGACTGTTGCTAAAGGGCAAACCCTGGTTATGGCTCCTCTTTCTCTCGGCCCCATACTGGACCTCCTTCGCATACCACCAGTTCTCACCGCTCATCGCGGCTGTTTACCTGCTGCCAGCTTTGCTCCCGCTGGCGTTGATCAAGCCCCAGATTGGCGCGCCGGTCATCCTCAGCCAGCTTACCTGGCGCAGATTGATCGCCGTGTTGCTGTTCATCGCCCTCACATTTATCGTTTATCCGGGTTGGCTGCCGGCCTGGTTCGGCTCGGCCAGGAATTACGATGGGGCAATACCGTTGCTGCTTTTACCGCTGAGTCTTTTGCTGCTGCCGTTTATAGTCAAATTCCGCGATCCCGAAGTCCGGTTTGTGCTGCTGATGGCATGCGTCCCCCAGCGCTCGTTGTACGATCTGACCGCGCTGTACCTGCTGCCCAGGAACCTCAAACACATGCTGGCATTGTGTTATCTGGGTTGGGTGGCGTTCCTGCCACAATTATTTTCGGATTATTGGCGAATCCCGGCCAACGAAGTGAAGCTCTCGATCTTATTCGTATACCTCCCCCTTCTGCTCATGCTGCTGCTGCGGCACCCCGAGACTTCCGGCGAGCAGGTGGTATAATGCCCCGATCTACCAGTGGAATCTCCCCACCCAGCCAGATACCTGGATCGCCTTCCTCTACCTGGTCATTTTCGTGACCATCAGCGCATTTATCCTGTACATGTTCGTGCTGAGCAAATGGACCGCCTCCAACACCTCCTACGGCTTCGTGCTCGTACCGCTGATCACGATCGTGGTGGCCTCCACCCTGGCGGGGGAGAAGATCAGCCTCAATTTCCTGCTCGGGGCGGGGCTGGTGTTGGCCGGGGTGCTGGTGGGCGCGCTGCTTCCCACCCGGACGAAGACCGCCGCGGTGGAGGAGTGCAAGGATCGCTCCGGGCAGGTGCTGCCGCGCTGCGTTTAACGATGTGCTACTTGCCTTTTTGATTTTTTCCTGTATGATATTTGTAGAAACTTTATCTGATCAGCAGGAGGAAGCATATGGCTAAAAATAATTGCGATCGCTGCGGAAAGCAGCTTATGCCCACCCAATGCGGTGTGTGTGATGGGAAGGGGTACTACCGCGAGTTGTTGATCTTCAAAACCGAGTGCGAGGTCTGTTCCGGAAGAGGCAGAGTGCTGCGCTGCCCGGACGAATTCAGCCATATTCTCGAAGATTTAAAACTCCCGTCGAGGTATAACCTTGGCCCGGTATATAAAAATTACCGCAAGAGCACGCTGCCAAAGCCCTCATCTCCGAAGGTTCCGTTAACCGGCCCCAAACCGGTTAAACCGCAAACCCAGGTGCCGCCGCCCTGGCACCCGAGCTATCCATTTCCCTGGCACCCCGCCCACCCGCGCAACCCGAGGAACCAACCCTTCAGCCCCCTCAATCCGAACAGCCCGACCAACCCATCGAACCCCAGGCATCCAAGCCACCCGCTGAACCCGAACAATCCGATCAATCGGAAGCCGTTTAAGAAGTAAGGCAAACTTCTTCGTTAGTTGAGAAGGTAACCAGAGATAGGGTATTTGCTTTCTGAACAATATGAGAGCCGGCCTGAATTACGGCGGGTGAATGTTGCTGTTTTGAAGGTGCGATAACATATTACAATGCAAGAGAAGATTAACCCTCACAGATCGCAACAGAATAAGAAGCCCAGCATCAGATTACGAGATTTTCCTAATGAATTCGGTCTATTTGGTTTCGAACCTTTGGAGGATGAGATGAGCCCTACTGAAAATCAGAGCGATAAAATCAACAGACCTAATGATGTTTTCTCTAAACAATTTTCCAGCTTTAGCAATACTTTTATTGAGACGGTTGAGAAGGCATCTAAGGTAACAGAAGAGAGGGGACCAAGTTTATACCTTATTGGTTTTGGTAGTGGCTTGATAATTCTTATGATGGTTCTCAAATTTGAGCTCTTCGGACTAAAATTATCGACGGTTGAATCGTCGGAATTCATAACGGTTATCGTTTTGGCTGGGCTGTTAATGATCCTTGGTTCATCATTTGTGTGGTATAGAGTCATTCGCCAAACTCAACTCAGGGAAGAACTACAACGCCTCGCTTTTAGAATGTTCGAAACATCCCATGCGACAACGCTAAAACAGCTAGAGGCAGTTCAGGAAATAGCTAAGGAAAAGGACAGGGAAGAGAGAGAATCCTTGATGGAGATGGTGCGCCCAATACTTCAAGAAAATATAAAAGGTTGATTCATCTTCTGGCAACAGATCGCCTGGTCAACTCATATGGAGTCGATATTAATCTTCTGACTTGTTTCTAGAACCGTTACAATCCTACAGCTTGCTGGCATAATCCTGAAGTAGCTCCCCATCATGATCTGTCAGCCGGCGTAGAAACTGTAGAGCTAACCCGATTCTCCTGCCCTCCTGTTTGATCTTCTTCCCGCTCGCAAATTCCAACTCTCTCAGAATCGGTGTCAGATCTCCCTGTCTGCCAGGATCAAATTTCCTGCTTCTTGTTTGGTCACCTGCTTAAATTTATTTTGGGCGTTACGGATCGCCTGTTCGGATTCGGGAACTTTCATCTTAGAACCTCCCCTCTGGTTTTCTAATAATATACCTAAAATATCTTCACCCCGCAACACTCAAACCCTCCTCATTGTATATCCTTAATATACACCCCTTGGGTTACCCCAGGTTTAACCCCAAAAATCCCCCCATTTGCCTCTTGTATCAGAACATTTGTTCTGCTATGATGTACCTGCATTGCCGCGCACATCTTCTCACCCACGGGAGGGAAACATCATGCCACCTCGCATATACATCCAGCGCCTCGTCAACCTCGAGCAGAGCGACGACTGGACCGTGCGCCAGCACGCCGGCGAGAAAGGACTGGGCGCTAAAGGCTTCTCCGCCGCCCTCCGCCTTATCATCCGCGAGTGGCGCGAGCTGAAACATCTCGAACCTCCACCATCCAACATTGAAGAAGTGCTGGAGGAGGAATTAAAAGACGCACTCAGACAGGTCGCACGCGAGTGGTTCGAACCTCCCCAGCCCCAGGTCGTCCCGCCTGCCCCGCGCAGCGATCCCGCATGACCACCCCCGCCTCCGCCGCACCAGTGGTCACCCGCGACTACCACTGGCCTGTCCTGAGCGCAGTCGATGGACCGGTATCCACGCCCTCTTTACCTCCGCATCCCGGCTGCTCCCAACCCCCACAATGCAAAAAATGCAGGCGTCTGTCGCCTGCATTTTTGCTTACCTGTCGGGGCGGGCGGATTTGAACCGCCGACCTCGCGGACCCGAACCGCGCACTCTAACCGGGCTGAGCCACGCCCCGAACGATTGCCATTATACTCCAGTGTCCGCTCGTTTGACAAGGACAGGTTTTTTAGGTCCT
>DATEDC010000053.1:0-27302 GCA_035286585.1 Anaerolineales bacterium | reverse complement strand
GGCGCACCCCGCCGATGAGCGCGATCGCGCCGATGGTGGAAATCACCAGCCAGAACCCGAACAGCCACCAGGAGATCTTGCGCATCGTCTCTTCCTTGGGCACGTAGTCGTGGATCACCTGGCGCAGGCCGTTCACCCCGTGGGCGAAAGCGAAAGCCAGCAGGAGAAAGTCATAAACCCGCCAGGCCAGGCTTGCCCAGCGCATGGCGACGTAATCCAGGTCGATCTGGTGCACTCCCACCAGCACGTCCTGGATCAAGACGTGGAACCAGGCCAGCGGGATCAGCAGCAGCCCGCTGTAGCGCATCCATTTCCAGGCCACCTGCTCGTAGTTTGGCTTGATCTGCACCTGGCTGCTCCGGCTCGTCATTTCTGCTCGCCTCTTAGAAACCGAAGTTGTGGATGAGCATGCTGCGGCCCATCAGGTAGGCTGCTGGCAGCCACAAGATAATAGCTGCGGTCAGGGAGATGATCGCAGTCCTGGCCTCCATCCCGGCCCGCCAGCCCGCTGGCGCAAACAGGTCGAAAATGGCGATCCGCGCCCCGTTGATCCCGTGATAAATCACCGCAAATACCAGCACGATTTCCAACAGCATGAAGGGCGTGGCGCGGTAGATGTCGATGGCGTGCGCGTATAAGGATGGGAAGAAATAGACCGTGGAGGTGTCCAGGATGTGGATGGTCAGGAACAAAAGCGTGCCCAGGCCGGTCAGGCGGTGCATGACGAAGCTCAGGTTGCCTGTGTTCAACCGGTAGCGGACAAACCCGTTCAGGGTTGACTTGATGGAATCCATAGGCTCCTCGAAGCAGGGTAACAGTATTTAGATGATTACGACCGGAATTATTTTACTATGGATTCCGGGGTGGTCTGTCTGAGATATCGTCAATATGCATGCAACCTGTCAGGTAAATGGAAATCGAACTCTGAGCGGAGTTGCGGGAGCGCTCTTCGACTGCTTTTCTCTCCGCTCAGAAAGCTTCCGCAATGCAGTCGAAGAGGCATACGACATATCTTGCGTTCACGCTATCTTCACGCGCTATGCCTCAACCGTTCGCCGCATGCGGATGGTGATCCAGAAGGCGGCGGTGATCGAGACCAGGTAAGCCGCGCCGAAAACCGTCAAAAAACCCTTGCTCATCAGGTAAGACAGCGGGGTAAAGACCGCCAGCAGCAGGAGCATGGCGATTGTCCACCCGCGCAGCTTGCCCAGAAAATCGGTGTCCGTCCGTTGCCTCCGGGCAGTCTGAGAGAGCCAGTAGAAGTACAGGGCGAAGAAGAGCAGCTCGGCCGGGTCGAGCAGCCTGGCGAACCATTCCGGCGGCTTTACGCCTTCCCACAGGTTCACCCAGCCGCCCAACGGCCAGAGGACCTCCACGCCGTTGAACCAGACCAGCAGGTCCAGGGCGATGTGCAGGCCGATCCCGGTGCCGAAGCCGATGCCCAGCGCGGTCCAGCGCGGCTGCCGGCGCGCCTGGGCGATGACGAAGAACACCGCAATCGCCGCCAGGATGGTAAAGACGCTGTGGGTAAAGGTGCGGTGCAGGCCGTTTGTGTCCCGCCCGGCGAGCGTGGCGACCGCCACCGCGTAGTTGTCCAGGTCGGGGAACAGGCTGCCGAGGATGACCCCCAGCACCAGCCATTCCCGTTTCGGGGCGACCGTACGGGCCGCTGCGCCAACCAGTGCGTGAATGCCAGCTTGCGCCATGTTTGTTCCCTCCTCTCAGTCGTCCATGTGTTGGATCACTGCCTCGCCGAATTCCGAGCACTTGAGCCTGGTGGCGCCTTCCATCAGGCGGTGGAAGTCGTAGGTCACCGTTTTGGCGGCGATGGCGCCCTGCATTCCCTTGGTGATCAGGTCGGCGGCTGCATGCCAGCCCATATAGCGGAACATCATCTCCCCGGAGAGGATGACCGAGCCCGGGTTGACCATGTCCTTATCGGCGTATTTTGGAGCAGTGCCGTGGGTGGCCTCGAAGACCGCGTGCCCGGTAGCGTAATTGATATTCCCACCTGGGGCGATTCCAATCCCCCCAACCTGGGCTGCCAGCGCGTCGGATAAATAATCGCCGTTCAGGTTCATCGTGGCGATCACGTCGAAATCGCGCGCCCGGGTGATGGTCTGCTGGAAGACGATGTCGGCGATGACGTCTTTGATTAATAACTTGCCGTCCTTGAGCGCTGCCTCCTGTTCCCGGTTGGCGGCTTCCTCTCCGGACTGATCGCGGCTGCGCTCCCATTGCGCCCAGGTGTACACCCGCTCGGCGAATTCGGATTCGGCCAGCTCGTAGCCCCAATTGCGGAACGACCCCTCGGTATATTTCATGATATTGCCTTTGTGCACCAGGGTCACGCTACGGCGCTCATTCTCCAGCGCCCATTGGATGGCAGCCCGCACCAGGCGGTAGGTGCCTTCCCTGGATACCGGCTTGATGCCCAGGCCGGCGGTTTCGGGGAAGCGGATTTTGTTGTATTCCGCGGGGAAGTGCTCCAGCAGCAGTTCTTTGAAGCGCCGGTTTTCCGGCGTGCCGTTTTCGAACTCGATGCCGGTGTAAATATCTTCGGTGTTTTCGCGGAAGACCACCATGTCCACATATTCCGGGTGTTTCACCGCTGAAGGTACTCCATTGAAATAGCGCACCGGGCGCTGGCAGACGTAAAGGTCCAGGGCTTTGCGCAGGGCTACGTTGAGAGAACGGAACCCGCCCCCGATGGGAGTGGTCAGCGGGCCTTTGATGCCCACCAGGAATTCCTGAAAGGCCTGCACGGTTTCATCTGGCAGCCAGGAGTTGAAATTCGTATACGCTTTCTCCCCAGCGTAGACTTCCATCCACTGAACCTGGCGTTCCCCCTGGTATGCCTTGTTCACTGCGGCGTCGAAAACCCGCCTGGAGGCCCGCCAGATGTCCCGACCGGTGCCGTCCCCCTCCACGAAGGGGATGATGGGCTGGTTGGGGACCTTTATTCTGCCATTCTGGATGCTGATTTTCTCCCCGCTTTGTGGAACCCGAAGGATGGTATAGCTCATTTCCGCAACTCCCTTTATTGAAATCATCAGGCATCCTGAGCGGAGCTGGCGTAGTCGAAGGATGCCGGGTTTGAATGTGATCCTGCCACGCGGAGTTTACACTGAGCAAAGCGAATGTGCTCGCCCGTTGGAATTATAGCAAACTGGTGCCTAAAAACGAATACATTAATAAGGTTATCTGGGAGTTGCCGTCGAAAATCCAGGAGAGCCGTAAATACCTTTCTAAGCTATCAGGTGGGAGGCGGCTATGCTGGCGCAACCTCGTGCTATAATATCCTGGAGCAACACATATCCCCCTGAACGTCCGGGGGATTTTTTGGGGCTGCGGATTTGTTTCCCCTGCCGGGCAGGTTCCGCCAGGGGAGCTGCAAAGCTTATCAGATAGAGATAACATCTTCCCTGTGTGGAGTTTTGGATGACCTACGAGAAGTTTTCCCCAAGAATCGAGATCTCGCGGCAGGATGGGGATAGCTGGCATGCGTTGGAAGCGAAGGAGATTTTGCGCCGGCTGGAGACGCCGGCCGATAAAGGCCTGACCACCGAAGAAGCGCACAAAAGGCTGGAGCAGTTCGGCCCCAATGCGCTGATGGAAGCGCCGGTGACATCCTTCTGGCAGATGCTCGTGCAGCAGTTCAATAATTTCGTCGTGCTCATGCTCATTGCGGCTGCGCTGATCTCCGCCGTGCTGGGCGAGTATGTAGAAGCCTCTGCCATTATGGCGATTGTCGTCCTGAACGCAGCCCTGGGCGTCATCCAGGAACACCGCGCCGAGCAGGCCCTGGCTGCTTTACGCAGGATGGCAGCCCCAGACGCCCACGTGATCCGGGATGGGACTCGCCAGGTCATCCCCGGCTCCGAGCTTGTCCCGGGCGATCTGGTACTGTTAGAGTCCGGCAACTACGTACCCGCGGATGTACGCCTGCTCGAGGCGGTCAACCTGCGCGTCGAAGAAGCTGCCCTCACCGGCGAGTCTGTCCCCGTGCAGAAGGATGCCAACGTACTGCTCCAATCAGATATCCCCCTGGGCGATCGCAAGAACACCGCCTTTATGGGCACGCTGGTCAATTACGGCCGCGGCCGGGGCATTGTGACTGCCACCGGCATGCACACCCAAATCGGCATGATCGCCGAGATGCTCCAATCTGTGCAGCAGGAGCCCACTCCGCTGCAGCGCCGCCTGGACCAGCTTGGCAAAACGCTGGGGTGGGCTGCGCTGTCCATCTGCGCCCTGATCTTTTTGATCGGCTGGCTGAGGGGTTACCACCCCTTGGATATGTTCCTGATCGCGGTGGGGCTGGCGATAGCCGCGGTGCCGGAGGGGCTGCCGGCTGTGGTCACCATCAGCCTGGCGTTGGGCATGCGCGAGATGATCAAGCGCCATGCCTTGATCCGGCGCCTGTCCTCCGTGGAAACCCTGGGTTCCGCCACCACCATCTGCTCGGATAAAACCGGTACACTGACCCAAAACGAGATGACCGTGACCCGCATGTGGGTGGATGGGCAGGTGTTTGAGATCAGCGGCAGCGGCTATGACCCGCACGGAGAATTTATCGCCCAGGGTAAAGCGATCGACCCGCTGGATTACTCGGCGGTGCTGACCGCCCTGTGGGTGGCTGCGTTGAACAACGATGCAGATCTTGAAGTCAGCGGAGTCAGCAACGGCAGGCAATCCTACCGCATGGTCGGCGATCCCACCGAAGGAGCGATGATCGTAGCAACTGCCAAAGCAGGCGCGCGGGCGCGCGATCTGAATCTTTCCTACCCTCGGGTGCAGGAGGTGCCCTTCGATTCAACCCGCAAACGGATGCTCACCGTACATGCGCTGAAAGACCCGCACAGCGAAGACATCTCCCCATTTTATGAAGACAGACAGATCCCTTCGGGATACGTGATCACCATGAAGGGCGCCCCCGACATCGTTTTGAACCTTTGCAGCCACTACCAGCGCATGGATGATTACGCCATCCCACTGGATGAAGGACAGCGCCTGCGCATTCTGGCTGCCAACGACCAGATGACTCAGGATGCACTGCGAGTGATAGCCGTCGCTTACCGGGTTTCTCGGGAGTTCCCCAACCTGGAAGACCTCGACTCGCTCGAGCAGGGCCTCGTCTTCGTCGGACTGATCGGTATGATAGACCCGCCCCGCCCGGAAGTCCCACCTGCGCTGGCAAAAGCTCGCCAGGCGGGCATCCGCACCATCATGATCACCGGCGATTATCCTCAAACCGCCCGCGCCATTGCCGAGAGCATCGGTCTGCTCCAATCCGGTCACCAGGTGCTGACCGGGGGTGATTTGAACCAGATGGATAGTGCCATCCTGCAGAGAGAGGTAGCCTTCACGGATGTATTTGCCCGGGTCTCCCCGGAACACAAGCTGCGCATTGTCGAGGCCTTGCGCGCCCGCGGCGAGATAGTTGCCATGACCGGCGACGGCGTCAACGATGCGCCCTCGATCAAGCGCGCCGATATCGGCGTGGCGATGGGAATTACCGGCACCGATGTCGCCAAAGAGAGCGCCGATATGGTCCTGACCGATGACAACTACGTCAGTATCGTCTCGGCTGTGGAGCAGGGGCGGGTTATCTACGCCAATATCCGCAAATTCGTGTTCTTCCTGCTGTCCTCGAACGTGGCTGAGATCACGATCATCTTTTTAGCCACCCTGGCGGGTTTGCCAACCCCGCTTACGGTCATCCAGTTGCTGTGGCTCAATCTGCTCACCGATGGCGCTCCAGCCCTGGCGCTTGCCATGGAAAAAGGCGATCCGGATGAGATGCAGAAACCTCCCCGCCCACCCCAGGAGCCAATCATCAATCGCCCGATGCGCCTGGGAATCTTAATTCAAACCGTAACGCAAACCGGGGCGACCTTATTTGCATTCGCACTGGGACTGATCTGGCACCTTTCAGCCGGAGACATGCTCCCTGCGGGCGCAAACCCGCTGCTATTTCTCCTGCGCTACGATTGGCGCGCTGTGGATGTGCAGACGGCTGAGACCATGGCCTTTGTCACTCTTTCATTGTGCGAGCTGTTCCGGGCTTACACGGTGCGCTCCGAGCGGCTCTCGGTTTTCAAGATGGGGGTGTTCTCGAACAAGTTTATGCAGTACGCTGTTGGACTTTCCCTGGTTTTGCTCTTGTTGGTGGTCAACGTGCCGTTTCTACAGCCGATTTTCAATACCCATTTCTTGAGTGCGAGGGAATGGCTGGTGGTGGTCGCTCTGGCGGTCATCCCGGCTGTTTCTGAGGAATTTACCAAGCTTTACCTGCGCCGGCGAGATGGCCTCAAATGATAGCGGAATGAGCATCTAACCAAGCGATCATCCTGCCAGGATTTGTCAGCTCTTTTTGTGAGAAAAATCACGTATAACAAGTGACCTTTGGCAATGACTGGCAAGCTCAATCTACAGTATGATAAGGTCAGAAAACGGGATATCAGGACGCTTTCCTGATGCTCATCGCTGTTTCCTCCTTTGGCGAAAGCCTCCGCCGGGTACCCCTCACCGCCCCGGCGGAGGCGATTTTAAGCGGAAAGCTGTCCTGTTGAGGGACTTTCAACCGGCAAGACGATCGTAAATAGCGTACCCCGCCCGGGTACTGAATCCAGCCATATCCGCCCCTTGTGGTTCTCAACGATAGATTTGACAATCGCCAGCCCTAAACCGGTGCCGGGGACATTGATGCCTACATTACTGGCGCGGTAGAATTTGTCGAAGATATGCGGTTGGTCGGCGAGGGGGATGCCCAGACCGTTATCTTCAACCTGCAGGATGATCTGCCCATCTTCCCGCTTGGCCTGGATGTGAATGCGCCCTCCCGGCGGGGTGTACTTCACGGCGTTGTTGATCAGGTTTGTGAGCATCTGGCTCAACTGGCTTGGGATGCCGTAGACCTGCGGCAGGTCAGCCTCGACTTCGCAAGATAACTCCAGGTTCTTCTCCGCCGTCAGTTCTTCCACCGCTTCGAGCGTTAATCGGATCAGGGCTGCCAGAGACACACGTTCACGCCGGGTGTCAAAACCTGCCTCGATGCGGCCCAGGTCAAGCAGGTCATTGATCAGGGTGGAGATGCTTTGTACGCTGACGCCCACACGGCGGAGAAACTCTCTCTGCGCTTCGCTCATCGGCCCAACCCGTTCGATCAGGTCGATGTAACCCAGGATGGCAGTCAATGGAGAGCGCAGATCATGAGAAACGGTGCTGACAAATTCGCTCTTTATCCGGTCCAGCTCTTTGAGGCGGGTGATATCTTGCAGGGTCGCCACCACCCCCACTTCTGGGATGGGCGAGGTCTGGACATACAGAACCCTCCCATCCTCCAGGCTGATTTCGCTGCGCGCAGGACGCTCCCGATTTGAGTAGGCGAGAATTTCTAACAGCTCAGGGTGATTCACTACCTGTTGGACTGGCTTGCCCAGCGGCTGCTCATCTTCTACATTAAATGCCTGCTGAGCCGATAGGTTGATCAATGCCAGACGGCCTTCATTGTCCACCACGATCACGCCGTCGGTGATCCGCCTTAAGATGGTTTCCAGCTTCTCGCGTTCGGTTGCGGCGTTCGCGTATAAGCGGGCGTTCTCGATGGCGATCGCGGCGTAGTCGGCCAGTGTGGACACCAATTTGAGGTGATACCTGGAAAACGTGCGCCCGCTGCGCTGGTTATCCACTCCTAAAACGCCGATCGGGCGCCCCTGGATGATTAAAGGGACGTACATGATCGAATGGACCAGGTAAGCGGTCTTGATCTTTTTCGGCGTCTCCTCGTCCAGGATAATCGGTCTGCCCGTCCGCAAGACCTGACCAGCCAAGGTGTCTGCAACTGGGAGGCGAAATGTGCGCACGAAATCTTCTCCGAAGTTGCGGGCAGCGCGCATAGTAAGATCGCCGCTGCTTTCTTCCAGCAGCAGCAGGCTGCCCTCTTCTGCGCCGGTCAGATCGACGGCGGCATCTACGACGGCGGTGAGGACTATATCCAGATTCAGCGAAGCGGTGATCGAACGGCTGATAGCCTGCAAAGCTTCCAAATCATCTATCCGCTGCTGCAGGGATTTCGTGCTGCGCCTGGATTCAAGCAGCACCCAGTCGTGCAGACGCTGTCCCCGCCGGATCGCCGCTTCAACAACCGCCGGCAGATCGCCGGCCTGGCGCGGAATCTCGAGGCAAGCGACAACGCCAACCTGGGCTGCCTTGTTCATTTGATCTTTCGTCAGCTTGCTGGCGAGCAGCAGGACAGGCGTCCCGGGATTGTGGTCGACCAGGCTTGCTGTAAGCGCCAATAATTTTTCTGGGGCGTCCTCCAGATTTACAGTGAGCCTTTCGTCAACGACCAGCAAATCGGGCGGCTGGTGTTTAAGCTGGTATTCGACCGCGGTCAGCGTGTTGGCCGCAGTCACCTCATAGACTGCGGGGTCGGGCAGCGCGCGCGAAAAATTCTGACTGAATGCGGCCTCGGGTGAGAATATCAGGATCTGATTCTTTGACATAAGAATGTAGAAAAGTCAAATTCCGCAGGATGCTCTGCCTGTCATGTACGGCGTGCCGTCATGCATGTGTGCAATCATAGCATGGTTGTCTTGGATTAGGGAGGCAGGCAAGACCAACAATTGAGTTAGAATATTATAATATTCTGCCGAAGTGCTTGACTCAGGATAGCTGACGCGCATACAATTTATATGCGCTAATATGGGTAAGATTTCAGCCAGCTTGTGCCAGGATGCCCATGCACAAGCGTATTAACAGGTTAATTCGATGGAGTATAAAGATTATTACAAGATTCTGGGTGTGGATCGCAAAGCTGGTGAAGAGGAGATCAAACGTGCTTATCGAAAACTTGCCTTGAAATACCACCCGGACCGGAATCCAGGTGATAAGCAGGCCGAAGAAAAATTCAAGGAGATAAACGAAGCCCACCAGGTGTTGAGTGATCCGCAAAAACGGGCCCGCTATGATCAATTAGGCGACTCGTATCATCGCTGGCAGCAGCGCGGCGGCTCCCCGGGGAGCTTCAATTGGGATGAATGGGTTTCTCGGGCGCCTGGGGGCGGCAATGTGCGGGTAGAAGTGGGTGGCATCGAAGATATATTTGGCGGGGGGATGGGAGATTTTTCGGAATTCTTCCGCAGCATATTCGCAGGGATGGGTGAAATGGGATCACCCGCCTCCAGGCGCAGGCAGGCTGCCATGCCTGCCTACGAACATGAATTGACGATCAGCCTGCATGAGGCTTTTCACGGAACTACTCGCAGGATTGAGTTGGATGGCCGCCGCCTGGAGGTCAAGATACCTCGTGGGGCGCGCACCGGGACCAAGATCCGGGTGGCAGACGCATATTCCGACTCGAATGGACGCAGAGGCGATCTCTACTTGCTGGTCCGGGTTGCCGACGATCACCGATTCAAGCGCAGCGGGGACGATCTCAGCACGAATGTTGAGATCGATCTTTACAAAGCTGTCCTGGGGGGCGAAGTAACCGTACAGACGATCAGCGGCAATGTGGTGCTCACCATTCCGCCGGGCACCCAATCCGGGGCAAAATTCCGCCTGGTTGGGCAGGGCATGCCGCAGCTCAAGAACCCGGAGACACGCGGAGATTTGATCGTGCACGTCAACGTGAAAATTCCGCGGGACCTCACACCTCGGCAGCGTGATCTGTTTCAACAACTGGCGGGCCTGGGTTAGCCCTTCAGCGCCAGCTCAATTACTGCTAAGCAGGGTTGATTTATGAACCGTCGTTTCCATCCCCTCTTACCCCTGTCGATATCGTCGCTCTGGAAGATACCCTGGTGCGCCTCTACGAACAGGTAAATCCGGGTGTGGTTGCCTTGTTCTATTCAGGTCAGTCGAGTGCCCACCCATCACCACTTATAGGAGGCTGTCATGTTTACCAACAGAGATTTGCAGGAACTGCTTGAGTACAAAGCTCCAACTGCTGTGTTAAGTGTGTATCTCAATACCGAACCCGTTGAGGGCGGCGCCGAGTCGCACAGGCTACGCCTGCGGCGTATGCTGAAAGAGGTGGGCCTGGATGACGATGTGCAGGTGGTTGAGCGCTTTTTCGATCATGAATTCGACTGGTCAGGGCGCAGCGCGGCGGTGTTCTCGTATGCGCAGGATGGTTATTTTCGCTCGTTTTCCCTCCAGGTGCCGGTTCGCAGCCGGGTGCGGATCAGCGATCGCCCGCACGTGAAACCCCTGGTGGAATTGCTCGATTCCTACGGCGGTTATGGAGTCGCCCTGGTGGATAAACAGGGCGCCCGGCTGTTTTATTTTCATCTGGGCGAGCTGCGCGAGCAGGAGGGGATTATGGGGGAGAGTGTGCGCCGCGTTAAGCGCGGGGGAGGTTCAGCCGCGCCAGGCAGGCGTGGCGGAATAGCTGGTCGGACCAACAATGTAGAAGAAGTGACCGAAAGGAATATAAAGGATGCGGCAGATTTTGCGGTGCGCTTTTTTGCTGAGAACAATGTGCGCCGCATCTTGCTCGGCGGCACAGAGGATAACCTGGCTCCATTCCGAGCGCAGTTGCCGAAAGCCTGGCAGAGCCTGGTTGTGGGCAGCTTCCCGATGAGCATGACAGCCAGCCACACTGAAGTGCTCGAACGTGCGATGCACATTGGGCAGGAGGCCGAGCTCAAGCGGGAGATGAAACTGGTGGAGGCGGCTGTCACGGGCGCAGCTAAAGGCCGCGGCGGCGTGGTGCGCCTGGACGACACCCTCGGCGCGGTTCACGAGGGGCGCGTCCAGACGCTGCTGATCCGGGAAGGATTCCGCGCTCCGGGCAGGCGCTGTAAAAGCTGCGGTTATATCACCACTCAAAAAATGGAGGTGTGCGTTTTTTGCGGTGGAGAGTTCGAGAAGATAGCGGATGCCGTTGAGATGGCCGTGCGCAGGGTGATCCAATCTGGCGGCGAAGTGGAAGTCGTGCATGACGACAAAACGCTCAGCAAACATGGAGATATAGCCGCCCTGCTGCGTTATTGATGGTTTTTGTCAGGGCGTTACAAAAAAGGCGTTTTCCATTTCCAGCAGCCAGGTCGCCAGTACGGCCAGGTCTGCCTCACCCGCGCTGGGATTCTCGTCGATTTCAGCCCGGATGGAATTCAGTTGATGGCGATTTTTTGCTCTGCCCGTTCAAGATCGGCCTGGGATTGATCTTCCAGTTGGACGTTGCGCAGATTTGCCTGCTGGGTACTACGCTGGGCAGGGACATACAAGGTGACGATGACCATTATGGCGCCGAGTCCAAAAACGATCAGGAGAGCCAGCGCCCAGCGCCTCACAGCCTGGTGCGCGCCTGGTTTTCTCTTAGGGCGATCGGGCCGGCGTGGGTGTGATCTGCTCCGCCGGAGAAGCTGTAGGGAGCATCCGTTCACCCGGCAAGCCCTGTTGCAGCAATCGCCAGGCGACTTCCAGGTTTTCCGCAGCCAGGATTGGCCGTGTGGGCAGGTTTTCCAGGGCTGAATCCAGGCTGTTCAGGATGGCTCCCAGGGCATTTACCTGGTGGGCGGGCACTCGCTTTTGTAAGTCAGCCAGCAGGTTGCGGGCTGCCTGGATATCGTTCCGCGCCAGCCCCAGGTTGTCCTGAGCCAGGAAGAGCCGGCTGCGGGTCAGCAGCTCCATTGCCATGACCAATCTCAGCTCCCGGCGGAGGGCGGCAACCGGAGCGTCTTCGGCGCTTAAACGCCTGGCTAACTCCTGGATTTCACCTCTGTTCTCGAAGAGGGCGGCTTCGAGGTCAGCCAGTTTTCCGTCCAGCTCCTCCAGGGACCTGGTTACTTCTTCGACCGACCTGGCGACCTCCGCGATGCGCTCGTTCGAGACGGAGCGCATCGCCTCGAATGCCTGATCGCTGGCATTTTGGGCGCTTTCCAATTCAGCGAGCAGGGTTTGCAGCTCATCCAGAGTTTGTTTTCTGAGGTCGTTCTGCAATTCCAGCGCGCTGATGCGGTTGTGGAGATTGTCCAGGCGGCGGGATAGAAGCTGGTTCTCGTCCACCTGCAGCCTCTGGGCGTCTTCCAGGCGTGCCAGGCGGGTTTCATAAGGCAGCACGATTTGCTGATAAAGGGCGGGTGCGCCGTAGTAGATGGCTAAAGCCAGCAATATGCCCAACACGATGGCTGCCGCCAGGCGCAGGATGATCCCAATGCAGGACCGGGCGGTAATATTCTGCCTGGCAGCAGGCGGGGCCTGGATTTGAGGGGTATCGTCGCTCATCATTTATCTCCGTACTTTTTGAACGCAGTAACAGCACAGGATGCGCTGCCCGCCTGCTCACTCAGACTCAAAAACTCCGCTGAGCAGCTCTCGCAGGCCGTTTAGGAAATTTTCAAAGCGGTTGGTGCGGGATTGCAATTCCTCCACGCTGGTGGTTAGCTCTGCCATGCTGGCAGTGAGCTGGACGATGCTTGAGGCAGCCTCATCCATGTCGCTGCGCAGTTGCGCGGCGGCTTTTTCCACCTCGCCAACCCGCCCACTCAAGCCCTCCAATTCATCTACGCGCGTGCGCAAGCCGTTGAGATCTTGTTGGACAAACTCCGCTTGCGCGCTCAGCCCGTCCACCTGGCGCCGCAGCGCGTCTACCTGGGCCGGGTTGGCGTAGCGCAGGCCTCCATTGACCAGCGCCAGGAAACCAAGGCTCAGCCCGAACGCAATCACAAGCGCCAGAAAGCTGAAACCAACAGATATCCAGAAAGCCTGGCTCTGTGTGGCGGCTTTGGGCTCCCCCTCCACCAGCAATTCAGGCCCGGCTGGCTCTGCCTCGATCTGCGCCTCGGCTTCCTGAGCCTCCATTTTTAGCGGCTCACTTTCACTTTCCAGAGGGAGTAAAAACCGGCGTATATTCTCAAGGACTGAGGCTCCAATGCCGCTCACCCGTTGCAGATCTTCGATCGAGTCGAATGGCCGAGCTGCCAGGATGCGCTCAGCCATGGCAGGACCGACGCCTGGCAGCCTCTGCAGCTCATCCAGGTCGGCCGTGTTGAGGTTTACACGCGGTGTTTCGTCGTTCATTGAAATTCTCCTTCACTCGTGAAAAGCAAAGCCGCATCCCTGGGTGTTAGCCGGGAAATCCGCTGATACACCACTGCGATTCCCTGTGAACCAAGAACATTTCAATACTCATCAGGGTATTTAGGTTGCCGCCGGGCGAGGGCCGGGTGAATCCTTGGGGTGAACAATCGGTAAAATAAAACCCCGAACGCGAATCCGCCGATGTGAGCCCACCAGGCGATCCCACCCATGCTGGCTGCCTCTGGCACGTTGAGAGCGGCCAGGCCTGAATATAGTTGGGAAACGAACCAGAATCCCAGGTAAAAGAGGGCCGGGATTTCTACGAACCAGGGAAACAAAAAAATGGGGATCAGGGTCACCACGCGCGCCCCCGGGAAAAGCACAAAGTAAGCGCCTAAGACGCCGGCGATCGCGCCGCTGGCGCCGATGGCGGGAACCTGGCTCGATGGATTGACCAGCGCCTGCATCATGCCGGAAACCAGGCCGCTCAGGAGATAGAAGATCAGGAAGCGTCCATGCCCCATGCGATCTTCAACATTGTCGCCAAAAATGAACAGGATCCACATGTTACTGAGGAAATGCACCCAGCCGCCATGCAGAAACATGTGGGTTAATAAGGTCAGCCAGGGTCCCGGACCCAGCAGCGCGGCGATGGGGTCGAAAAGGTTCAATCTCGCCGGCACCAGGCCGAAGTTAAAAATCAATCGGTTTAAGCCCTGCGGCGAAAGGCTGATTTCGAAGAAGAAAGCCAGTGTGTTGATCACAATCAGGCATATATTTACGATCGGGAATGAATACGAGCGGATGGTATCGCGTAATGGGAGCATGGTTTATATGCTTTCTGATCGGCTTTCTGAACCGGTAATGTGGGGAAGCGCAGCCTGGCAAACCATCGCGTATTGCTGCCTATAGTATACCAGCAGGCAGGTAAACCCATTCATCAAGCATTGGTGCTCAGGACACGGCCAACCTGATGAAATAACGCGTGGAGGGCGGATCGTTCCCGCCCTCCACGCGCTTACCAATATTTAGTTTTTATCCGAAAATGAATTACCCGCTGATGACCTTGATCGTCTTAGGGCGGTGCGCTTCGGCTTTGGGGACACGCAGGCGCAGCAAGCCGTTTTTAATGCTGGCTTCTGCCTTGGCGGGATCCAGCGCAGTCGGCAGCGTGATCACGCGGCTGAAACGGCCGGCGGGCAGCTCACTGATCAAGAACTTCGCCTCGCCCTTTTCGTTCGAAGCGAACTCGCCGCGCAGCGCCACGGTATTGTTCAAAACCTCAATACTCAGGTCGTCGGCTTCCAGGCCGGGCACCAGGGCGGTGATCTCGTAAGCCTCATCTTCGGCCTGGACGTCCACTGCCAGCATCATCTCGCGTTCGCCAGATGTGCTCTCGGGAAGGGTCTCTTCGAACACGCGGTTCATCGCCTCGCGCAGAGTTGCCATGCGGCGGTAGGGGGAAATGTAGATGGTCATTTTTGTCTCCTCTGAATAATTTCTATCAGCTTGTGGTTTGTTTTATGATCGTTTGTCGTCTTGCTTGGTTATGTTACCCAACCAATGTCAGAGGAGCGCAAGCAGAACATAGATATTTTGTTAGAAAGCACTCTCCGCGACCTGCTGGCTGGTCGCCTCCAGGATCAAATGCGGCGCGTGCGGTGTATAACTCGAGCGGTTGTAATCGCCGTACAAAAAAGCTATCTTGAGCCCGGCCTGCTGAATTTCCTCCCGGTATGCATCGACCGGCGTCAGGTTTTGGCGGATGTGCATGCTGTGCCGCTTCACCTGGCCGTCGGGCAGCAGATGGTCGTAATGCCATTCAAAGACAAGCTGACGCCCTGAGCGCCGCCAACTGCTGCTCACCTGCACCGGCTCTCCATCCCGCGGGTGGGGAAAGACCGTCTCGAGCTCCGCCTCGCCGCGAGGTGGTAATTCCAGCAACGCAGCCGGGTTCGGCAGGCTGACCGCAAAGTAGCCGCCGGGCTGCAGGTGGCGGGTCACACAGCGCAGGGTGGACTGGCGCTCATCAGGCGTGAGCGTGCTGTAGGTGTTGCACGGCAGGATGATCAGGGGGAACTTGCAGTTCAGGTGAAACCTGGTCAGGTCAGCCTGCAGGAGATGGATGCGGCTGTGGCTGTGTCGCTCGATTTGGTTCCGGAAGAAAGCCAGCATGCCGGGGTCCTTGTCCAGTCCATACATGCGGTGACCCGCCTTTGCCAGAGCCAGGGACACCCGACCGCTGCCGCAGCCCAGTTCGAGGACAGGGCTGCCCATCTCCTCCGCCAGCCCCAACCAAAAAGGGACATCCAGAGCATCCTGGCTGTGGTGGGCGTGGTAGAGCGAGGCCAGCTCGGTTGAGAGGTCCACGTCACCGAGAGCTGTTTCGATTCAAGAACCGCTCGACGGCGTGCAAATGCTCGCTGGACGCCCACAGCGGGGGAAACTCGCTTTGCTCGAGCGCGGCTGCCATGGTCGCGGGCAACAGCAGCCCGCCGCGCAGCAGGCGCTTGATGGCTCGCACGGCCTCCAATGGCTGCGAGGCGATCTGGCGCGCCAGCTCCAGGGCGACTGCCAGCGCCTCCCCAGGTGGAGAGATCCGGTTTGCCAGGCCGCAGTCATAGGCTTCTTGTGCTCTCAAAACCCGGCCGGTTGCCAGCCATTCAATTGACCGGGCATATCCCACCAGGTGCAGCAGCCGTTGCCCGGCGCCCCAACCTGGCGTAAGCCCCAGATTCACCTGCACGAAGCCGAAATCTGCGCCCGCGTCCACCACCCTTAGGTCGCAAGCCAGGGCGATTTCCGCGCCGCCGCCTCGCGCCGGGCCGTTCATGGCGGCGATGGTCGCGATTGGCAGGGCTTCCAGTTGTCTCAAAGCATTGCCCATCAAGGTGGAGAGGCGAGAGCCATCTTCAGCCTGTGGGTAGGCGGCGAGCGCTTTCAGATCGCCGCCGGCGATGAACGCCTCGCGGCTGCCCGTCAATACCAGGGCGTGCAAGCCATCCATGCTCTGAGCCTGTTCGACGCAGGCGGCGAAGTCATTCATCGCCTGCCAGTCCAGGGCATTGCGCACTTCAGGCCGCTTTACCTGTAAGAGAGCAATCCCTGGCTCGAGGGTAGAAAGTGTGACCGACATGCTATCTCCTTGACTTTTGTGACTACTTCGCATTATACTCAACTCGCTCGGGGCGTAGCGCAGTCCGGTAGCGCACCGCGTTTGGGACGCGGGGGTCGGCGGTTCGAGTCCGCCCGCCCCGACAGGACGTAGGTGGCATAGTTTCTCGGTTCTCTGGGTTGATGTGGAATCGTGATCACGGGGAGCATCGAACATGGCAAAGCCGAAGTATGATGGGGTGGTGGAGTCTGTACATTACAAGCCGGATGGAGAAGTTGACTGGGTGCGTGCCTTTGAGCGCCGGGGGGCTATATTTACCGATTGGGTATTGATTGACCGCCAGACATTGATCCAACGTTTGAAAAACGGCAAGAAATATGTGGTTGGGCGCCGAATACCCCTGATGGGCGGCACCTTCGAGATTACCCAGCCTTTGAGGTTGGTCCGCTTTGGCGATAAGGATGTGCTGATTGTAGGAGAGGCGCAGGCAGATCGGGATCGTTTGGATGGCGTGCCAGTGGTCTAAAGCTGGAGATAGAATTCGGCGGCAGTGCAATTTCCCCTCCCCGTATGCCCGGGAATGAAACAAGCCTTGACTGAGGAGCGCTAAAGATGAAAGTTATTGACCTTCTCGAAGAAAGCGGCAAAACCGGTCCCACTTCACCGCTGGATAGTGTGCTGAGCTCGCTTAAGTTGGGGCGCGATTGGGACCAGGACGCCCGGGCGCAGGATTGGGTCGTAGATTCCCTGGCGCAAATGCTGGATCACAGCTTTATCATGCTGCGCAATGTGAGGCTCGAGGAGCTGGATGTGCCCATCCCCTTGATCCTGGTAGGCCCGCCCGGCATTCAGGTGATCTATGCCAGCGCGCTGCGCGGCATTTTCAGGGCTAAAGGCGATGTCTGGGAGCAAATGGATGATCACCAGGAGACTTTCAAGCCGGTCCTGCCGAACATGATCTCGCGGGCTTCATTGATGGCTCGCGCCGTTGAAAGTTACCTGAAAAACCGTTATCCGCTGTTATTGATTGAGCCGGTGCTGGTCTTTTCCGACCCTGGCACTCACGTAGATACAATCAGACCGGATGTGCGCATCGTCCTTGCCGATGGGTTGGAGCGTTTCTGCGCTGGCTTATTGCAAAGCGGCGGTCGCCTGGATCGCAATGCCATCCAGATGCTGGTCGATCTGATCTCAGGGACATCCATCAGCGAGGCTCAGGACGCCACTCCTTTTGAGGAGGACGCTTTCTCTTTTAGAGATGAAACGAAGGGCAAGAAAACCACCTCCCTGCTCGATCGCTTGCCTAGCGATGAACCGATCACCTCGCTGATCAATAAGATGCCCTTTAGCACTCGCCAATGGGTTGTTCTGGGTTTGATGGTGGGCTTTAATATTTTGCTCCTTTTGGCGTTTGTCCTGATTGTCCTGCTGAGCTCGTAAAAAGGATCAGCCAGGTGCGCTGTTGAGTGCCCCTTTTCTTTCGGTCATCATCCCGGCTCACAATGAAGAGCAGCGTTTGCCTGTTACCCTGGAGCAGGTGTTCGCATTTTTATCCACGCAGAACTTTTCAGCCGAAGTACTGGTAGTGGAAAACGGCAGCACGGACGGGACGTATGAAGTTGCCCGCTCGTTTCAGAAGCCCAATTCGAGCTTACGTGTTTTACGAGAAGAGCAGCGCGGCAAAGGTCGAGCCGTGCGGCGCGGCATGCTGGAATCTTGCGGCGAACACCGTTTCATGTGTGATGCAGACCTCTCGATGCCGGTGGGTGAGATACCCCGGTTTTTGCCTCCCCAGTTGGAGGATTTTGACCTCGCCATTGGCTCCCGGGAAGCCCCGGGCTCGGTCCGTTATAACGAGCCTGAGTATCGCCATATTGGAGGTCGCCTGATCAATTTGATGATCCGCCTGATGGCTCTGCCGGGACTGAACGATACCCAGTGTGGTTTTAAATGTTTCCGCGCCCGGGTTGCGGAAGAATTGTTTGCCCAGCAAACCCTTACCGGCTGGTCCTTTGACATCGAGCTGCTGTATCTTGCCAGGAGAGGCGGTTTCCGCATCGTCGAAGTGCCGATCCCCTGGTATTTCAACCCCGAAAGTAAATTGAACGTAGTCCAGGATGCCCTGGTCATGGTGCTGGATATCTTGAAGATTCACCTGAATGCGCTGCGAGGCAGGTATGGCCCCCGGGCGTGAACCTGGCGGTCGGCTCCCCTCCCCGGATTTTTATTTTGAAGCGCGTTTGTGGGATCAGGGCTATCGTTACGTCGCCGGGATCGACGAAGCCGGGCGCGGCGCGCTGGCTGGACCGGTAGCCGTGGGCGCGGTGATCTTCCCTGCCGGTCCGAATTTACAATCCAAGGCTTCCGCAGAGGCGTCAGCCGAAGCGATGAGCGGCGTAAACGATTCGAAGGTGATCAAGCCGGCGCAAAGAGAGTATTTGGCGGCACGCATCCAGACGCTCGCGCTTGCCTGGCAGGTGGGCTACGCCCAGGCTGAGGAGATCGATGCGTTGGGCATCCTCGCCGCGGTTCGCCTGGCAGCCCGGCGCGCCCTGGATGGTCTGAGCGTAAGTGCAGACTCCCTGATCACCGATTATCTGGAGCTGCCCGATTGCCCCCTGCCCCAGATCGCTCTGGTGAAAGGCGATGCCCGCTCGCTGAGCGTGGCGGCTGCATCGATCCTGGCAAAGACCGCCCGCGACGCCCTGCTGCGCGAGCTGGCCTCCAGCTACCCGGGCTATGGCTTAGACCGCCATAAAGGCTACGGCACTTTCGCCCATCGTGCAGCCCTGGAACGCCTGGGACCCTCGGCAATTCACCGCCAGAGCTTTGCTTTGCTCAAGCAGGCTTAGCCCGGAAACCGTACACAACGTATTGCCTGGAGTGGATCAAATGGATGCAAAGAAGGTGCGCAGACAATTCGGCTTATGGGATAGTCCCATCTCCCCCGGAAGCCTGGCGCGGGGCATCACCTTTTCCGACCTCGCCTGGGATGGAGGTGGCGCCCTGGTATGGCGCGAGCAGCGCGCCGATCAGGGGGTGTTGGTGGTTCGGCCCCCGGATGAGCTGGCGCCCCGGGATCTGAACAGCGACCACACTGTTCGGGCCGGGGTCGGCTATGGCGGCGGGGATTTTACCCTGGGGCAGGGTTTTGCTTACTTTGTGGCCGCCGCTTCGGGCAGAATATACCGCCAGTCCCTGCAGCACGGCGTCGCCCGCCCGCTAACGCCTGCGTTTGGCAGCGCCGCCTCGCCCAGCCTGTCGCCGGACGGTCGCTGGCTGCTCTACGTCCACACGTACGAGGATCGGGACTGCCTGGGGATCGTCGACGCCGCCGGCGAGCTCTGGCCCGCCAGGCTGGCCTCAGGGGATGATTTTTACATGCAGCCGGTCTTGCATCCGGATGGGCGCCGCCTGGCGTGGATATCCTGGAATTTCCCCAATATGCCCTGGGATGGCACAACCCTGCACCTGGGTCGCCTGGACCTGAACCGGGCGAGCCTGCCGGTCCTGCAGGCAGACCAGGTGGTCGCTGGCGGGGAGGAGAAGTCTATCTTCCAGCCGGCGTTTTCCCCGGATGGGCGCACCCTGGCATATGTCTCGGACGAAACCGGTTGGTGGCAAATATATGTATACGATCTGGACGGCGGCGTACACCGGCAGTTGACCAGCGACGAAGCCGAGCACGGCGCGCCCGCCTGGAACCAGGGGCAGCGCACTTATGGATTTGCGCCTGACGGCAGGTATATCTACTATATCAAGAACAGGCACGGCTCTGCCAGCCTTTGGCGCGTGGATGTAGCCCATGGCGAGCACCAGCAGCTCATGCTGGGGGAGGAGTATGGCTGGCTGGAGCAGCCTGCCGTTTCTCCCACCGGCGAGCGCATTGCGCTGATCGCCTCCGGCGGTCGCACACCCCCGCGGGTTGTCGTTCATCATCTCGCGGGTGAAACGCAGGTGCTGCGCCGCTCGCAGGCCGAAAACCTGCCAGCTACCGCTTATGCCTCGCCCCAGGCGGTCACCTGGAGGGGGATGGACGGGGGCGAGGTCCACGGTCTGTGGTACACCCCCCAGAACGAGTCCTTCGAGGGCGTTGGCTTACCGCCCTTGCTGGTCTTGATTCACGGCGGTCCCACCAGCCAGAGGACGGCTGCTTTTGACCCTCAGGTGCAGTTCTTCGCCAGCCGCGGCTATGCCGTGCTGCAGGTGAACTATCGCGGCAGCACGGGCTACGGACGCCTCTACCGGGATATGCTGCGGAGCAACTGGGGGATTTATGATGTCCAGGACGCCGTCAGCGGGGTTCGCCATTTCGTCGAGCGCGGCTGGGTGGACGGCAGTCGGGTGGCGATCATGGGCGGCAGCGCGGGTGGCTTTACCGTCCTCAAGGCGCTCGAGGATTTCCCTGGGTTTTTCCAAGCCGGGGTCAACCTGTTTGGCGTCTCCAATCAATTCAATTTTATTGTTGACACGCATAAATTCGAGCTCCGCTATAATGACTACCTTCTCGGTCCCTGGCCCGAGGCCGCAGACATTTACCGCGAACGCTCGCCGATCTTCTTCGCCGACCGCATCCAGGACCCGCTTGCCATTTTTCAGGGGGCAGAGGATAAAGTGGTCCCCCGCAACCAGTCCGATGACGTGGTCGCCTCGCTGAAGGTGCGGGGCGTGCCCCACGTGTATCACGTCTATGAGGGCGAGGGGCACGGTTTTCGCAAGATGGAAACCATCGCGCATTTTTACACCCAGGTAGAGATCTTTCTGCGCCAGCACGTGATTCTGACTTAAACAAACCGGGGCTACCTCAAGATCAGGATAGCCCCGCTGGGGACGATGGGGGGTGGATAAGGGGGTTGCTCAGCGCAGCCAGCCCGGAACCCGGCCTTGCTGCCAGCTAGGCGCGCTTTGACTTGACCGGAAAGTATCGATTTCCGTGCTGAAAGCCATCCAATCCGGCAGCAACAGCACCAGTCCTTTGCCGCTCTTGGGAAACATTTGGGGCGCCAGGAATAAGCGCAGGAAAAACGGCGGGATGGGGTAATCGTTCAGCTCAATCACCACTGCGGTCTTGCCGTAAAAAGGCTCGAGCAGGCGCTTTTCCGCCCACCTGGCCCCGCTCGGGGGGTATAACTGCTGGAAATTTGCGGGATGCACGCTGCGGATGCGCTGGTAGGCGATATTGAGGCGCAGGAAGGGCGTCACCAGGCGCAGGTGATTGGCGCGAGCCTGTACGTAGGCCATCTTTCTTCCAAAAAAGGCGAACAGGGTGAAACCCAACAGCGTGCCCGCTCCGGCCGACAACCAGGCGTTGTTTTGCGCCTCGATCAGCACCGCCGGGCTGAACCAGCCCCAGCCCCATAAACCGAGCAGCAAAAGCCCGAGGAACAGGGTGTAAACCCACAGGCGGTCCATCACCCGTTTATATAAAAGTATTGTGTGCCGGCTGCCGGCTTTACGGGATCTCATCTCTTTAGTCTCCCCAAGTTTGGCTTCGCGTGCTGATCCGCCGAAGCGCAGATCGATCTTCCGTTAGATGACCAAAAGATAACACAATTCAGGGCAAAATGACTTCACGGATTGGTAAGGTGAAAAAATGTCCCCCAGGCGCTGCAGATGTGCATTTTTACCCCTGCGCCTCGCTCTCCGCTTGCCGGGCGGCGTAATAATCACACAGAGAATTGAGCGGGCAAACCGGGCAGTCCGGGCGGCGCGCCTGGCATATTTCCCGTCCCAGGCGGATGAGGTTGAGATGCGCGGCGTAATACGTCTCCGGCGGAAAGAGGCTTGCCAGGTGCTGGTGAGCCTGTTCGGCGTTCATATTTTCCGGTCGCAGCCCCAGTCGCCCGCTCACCCTGTGAATGTGAGTATCGACTGGGAAAGCTGAATGACCGAGCGAGAACTGCAATACGATGGCGGCAGTTTTCGGTCCCACGCCCTTGAACTGCATCAGCCAGCCTTTGGCGGCCTCGGGGGTGTACTCGCGCAAAAAATCCAGGCTCAATTCGCCGACTCGGGAGGTGATCTCGCGCAGCACGTCCTGGATGCGCGGTCCTTTTTGGTTTGCCAGGCCTGCAGGGCGGATGGCTTCAATCACTTCCGCCTGCGGGGCGTCGCGCACCTGCTCCCAGGTTGGGAAGCGGCTGCGCAGGGCTTTGAAGGCGCGATCGCGGTTGGCATCGTTCGTGTTTTGCGAAAGGATCGTGGAGACCAGCTCATCCAGGGGCGGCAGCGGGTTGCGCCACTCGGGATACCCATAGCGCTCAATTAATTTGTGGTGTACAGCCAGGGCGCGATCGTGAGGGTCCATCAAGGGCTGAGATCCTGAGCCGAAGCGGCGCTCAAAGGCTGGCTGCCAGACTTCCCCGCTGGAGTTGAAAACACGGGCGCCCTTCACCCACCGTGATGCCGCGCCAGTTCTGCAAGGCGACGCGCGGCCCGTAAGCTGCCAGAGCGTGCAGCTCTCTTTCGCCGAGCGCTCCTAATTGGCGCAATACTTCGAGAGCCACTGCCGGGCGCACCGCACCCTGGCTTTCACTGGCGGGCGGGTTGTGACCTTTCAGATCGCCGTCCGAGATTTTTATGGCAATGCCCAGCGCTGGCGAGCCGGGCTCGATCCCCCCGGGCAGCAAACCCAGCCCCAGATAGCCTTCGGCGCCGCCCTTGCAGACCAGGCGACCGCCTGCCGCCTGCATCAGGCGCGTGTCGAAGCTGTCTGGACCGCCAACCATCTCGGGGTGACTCGTCATCGCCCGGGTGATCGTCTGGCACGCTTTGAGGCGCCTCGGGGGAGCTACTTTTCCCGCTACTGGGTCGCACAGCCGCGCCAGCGCCAGCGCCGCGTTGTACAGGGGCACGGCGAAGTTCGGCGCCGAGCAGCCATCTATGCCAACCATCACTTGCTCGGGCGGCAGGCAGGTCATCTCGGCGAAGGTGTGCAGGATGCGCTGCTGAATCGGGTGCTGAATGTCAATGTAGTTCTCTGTCGACTGCCCCAGCATGACTGCATAAGCCAGCATGCCGCTGTGCTTTCCGGAGCAGTTGTGCCGGTTGGGGGTGATCGCCTCAGAGCGCTGGCGCATTGCCTGCAGGGTGGGCCGGTGTGTAATCGGGTGAGTACCGCATAGCAGATCGGCTTCATTCACTCCGGCTTTGGATTGGATGCTTTTGGCAACCGCTACGTGCTCGTCCGTGCCGGCGTGAGAGGCGCACATCAAGGCGACCTCGCGCAGGTCTAAATCGAATCTCTCCCGCCCGCCCTGTTCGATGAAAGGGATCGCTTGCAAGGGCTTGGCTGTGGACCTCAGATAAGTGATTACCCTGGGATCGCCGTGACTGGCAACCAGCCTGCCGCCTGCCTCGACGACCGCAACCGCGCCAAAGTGCGTGGATTCAACCGTCTCGCCGCGGACGATCTCGTAGATCGGTGAGTATGCCGCTGTTGAAGTCATAACTGGTGGCGATCTGGGTCAACTCCGACGCTATTCTGAGTATATCCACAGCGCTCCGCGCATTTCCCTCTGGAGGTAACCGTCATCGCGAGTACCTCCACAGCGCCGAGGCGCTCTTCTTTCGGACAATGATACCGGTCATTGCGAGGCGCCGGTGCTCTTTCCGGCGCCGTGGCAATCTCCAACAGCCGAGAGGGAGACTGCCACGCCCGCAAAGGGCGCTCGCTCGCAGTGACAGTTTCTTAAGAGGCTCAATATTTTTCCTCCCCTGGATCGGCGCCGTGAAACTCATACGAGCCGGTGGGGCGGTAATGGCGGATGTAGTACTGGTATAAACCGGCGCGCAGGCGCTGGTTGAATTGTTCGTCCTGATCGACGGAGATATCCATATCGGTTAGCAGCTTGGGGATCAGGTTTTCGGTGGATTCGGGCGAGGCGTTGCGCCCCGCCAGCCTTTCCAGGCCGCGCAGGATGGATTTTAAATAGCGCTGCTGTTCGCGGACATCCTCGTGGGTAACCAGCCCGCCCCGCCCGCTGACGATCAGAAAGTCGCGGTATTTGCTCAACAGGAGCTTCGTCTCCTCTATCCAGGCGGGCAGGTCGGCGTTAGCCAGAAAAGGCGGTTGGTTTGGGGTAACTGCGTCGCCAACGAATACCACCTTTTCCGCCTCGGAAATTACCCAAATCGACCCTGGGGTCGAGGTGGGGTGGTGTTCCAGGATAATCTCGGCTCCACCCCAGTGAAGGATCATGCGATCGCTGAACGTGATATCCGGAACCGCCCAGCGGGTGCCAATTGCATCGTCGTATGTCTCCCATTCCGCTCCGCTCTCTGTGCTCTGCCCTTTAAAAATGGTGGGCCGGTTGCGAAAGACCAGCGCCGTTTTTTGATGGGCCAGGATGGTGCACTCCAAAGCCCTGGCGCCCAGTGTGCGGTCCAGGTGTGCGTCCAGGGAGACCAGCACCCGGTTGGTTCCGCCTCGCTGGTTGAGCAATGCGGAGCGCCAGGCGCGCGCATCTTCGGGGCGCAGCGGAGAATCGATCATCACGATGCCGTGCGAATAGACGAACGCCCCCAGCGTCACCCCCAGGTAAGCGTCCTCTAAATAAATTCCGGGTTTGATTTGCTGCATGGATCTCCTGCTGTCCTTTATTGATTGAAAGGTCAATGCGAGCCGTCCGCCAGGACGGCAGCCTGTCCTGAGCCTGGCGAAGGATGGCAATCTCCTGTTTCATCATATTGCGTGGCCCACAACGTGCGGGCAGCTCATTGATCAGGTTTGTCTTCCCACGCCGGCAGGGTGAACTTGAAACAGGCACCGCTTACCGGCCCATCCTCCACCCAGATTTGCCCTCCGTGGGCTTCGATGGCGAGCTTGCAGAACGCCAGGCCTAAACCATACCCTTTAGGACCTCCGGAACCGTGCAGGCGAGTAAATTTATCGAAGATGCGCTCGCGCTCGCCGGGCGCTATGCCCGGACCCGTATCCTGGACCCACATCAGGATCTTTTTCTTCTCTTTGGCTGCCCCAAGATAGATCTTGCTCGCCGCAGGCGTATATTTCACCGCATTTTCTAACAGGTTGATGATCACCCTGCGAATCATATCCTCGTCGATCCAGACTTCTGGCAAGAGATCGGGAATTAACGTCTTGATCTCCTGATTTTTGCCGTTTACGGTGGGAAGAACATTCTCGATCGTGTTTTTGACCAGGGTATGCACAGAGGTGGACTGGCGGTTGACAATCGGCTGTCCGGATTCCAGCCGGCGGATATCCAGCAGTGAGCTGACCAGCCGTTGGATGCGCTCGGTGGAATGCTTGGCGATCCCGAGCAGCGTTTGTTGGGTCCGGTACCCCTCCGCCGGAAACAGCGTGTCCAGGACGTCCAGGCTGGAGATCACGTTAGCCAGCGGCGAGCGCAGGTCGTGATAGATCATTGAAATCAAGTCGTTCCGCAGGGTATCCAGGTGCTTCCTCTCGCTGATATCGCGCAGGATCCACTGCAGGTGCGAGACGCCATCGATGAACACTTCACGTTCGTAGAGCTGGATGGGTATTTCTCTCCCGCCGGTCGTAACCAGTATCGTTTCGTAAGATAAGGTCTGCCCGCCTCCCAGCCGCTGGAAAGCCGGCCCAACTTCCGTTTCATTGACGATGCCCAACCCGGCGACATCTTTCGTCAGCAAGGCAGCCAGATCGCTGCCTGTGATTTCCGCAGCCTGGCGGTTGGCTTCCAGGATTTGCCCTTTCCAGTTTGTAATCAGGATCGGATCGATGCTGCTTTCGAACAGTTCTCGATAGCGCAGTTGCGTGGCTTCCAGGTTTTCATATAGCTGCGCGCGCCGGATCGCTGTGCCTGCCAGGCTGCCAATGCCGGATAAGACCAGCAAAGCGTCCTCTTCCAATGATCCGCTTTCCGGGTTCAGCGCTTCAATCACCCCCAATACCTCCCCCTGGAATTGGATGGGGGCGCAGATGATCGACCGGGTTTCGAAGCCGGGTATCTGATCTACCTGCGGATCGAAGCGCGCATCTTCCTGGACGTCAGGGACGAGCGCCCCCTGTCCATTCTTTGCCACCCAGCCGGCCACGCCTTTGCCCGGCTTTCTGCGCGTGCCGACCAGACTCTCAGCCTCCCGCCCGGAGGCAGCCTGGAAGACCAGCTCCCGTGTCTGTAGGTCGATAAGCGCCAGGGATACGACTTCGACCTGCATGGCGTTCATCGTTTGGTTGAGGATGTGATTGAGCACTTCATCTAATTTCTGAGAAGCGGTGATCGCGGCTGCGCTCTCTGCCAGGGCGGTCATCACCCGCGCCTTGCGCTGGCTTTCGGCGTACAGGCGGGCGTTCAGCACGGCGATGCCCGCCTGGTCGGAAATCGCCTGCGCCAATTCGAGATGGTCTGCGTTGAAGGAGTTGGGCGTTGAATGCACCAGGGTGAGGATGCCGACCAGTTGCTCACGCACCAGGATTGGGGAGCACAAAGCCGATTTGGGACCGGTCTTGTCGGGGGCGTCGTCGGGTCTTCGCAGCCACCTCTCGTCCTGGCTGGTATCGGGGATGAGGGCCGCCTGCTGGTGGCGCAGCACCCAGCCGGCGAGACCTCGTTCGAGGGTGGCGCGCAGCTGTTGAGTCGCCGAAGCGACGATCCGCTCGCCGACGATGATCGCCGCCTCTATCGGCTGCCCGCGCTCATCGAGCACGATCATGCTCCCGCTGATCGCCCCCACGTGCTTCATCGCCAGGGACACCACGCGCAGCAATACCGTGCGCAAATCCAGCGCAGAGGCGAGCTCCCGGCTTATGTTGTAGAGCAGCTCCAGATTCGAACGCGTGGCCTGGATATCTGCCCAACGCTCTTTTAGACTCATCGGCGGGTTCCCCGGTAACGCCTCTTTAAAACAACTGAGTTCGGTTAAATACCAATCCAGCCTGCTTCCAGCCTCCGACCGGCCAGCCAGGCCATTCCCCGAGAGTATAGCATATTTGGAGTTCGAGCGATGTGCAGTTTGGTTGGGACGCCGCGCTCGTGATTATCAAATTGGCAAGGTTGTGAGACGGTTCGGATATTGGTATCTCAGGTGAGGTGATCGTTCAGGACGCGATCTGCCGAAAAGCTGGCGGGTTTTCTGTATTCGGCAGGTCTAACATCAGCACTTCGCTCGCCAGCCGGACGTTTGCGTTTTGATCCAGCAGCTCCCGGGT
>DATEDC010000052.1:0-6977 GCA_035286585.1 Anaerolineales bacterium | reverse complement strand
GAGTTGCTGTTTCGACGCTGGGGGCACCCCCGCAGGCAGCCGCCGCCAGAATAAATATCACCAGAACCAGCAGGATGTTTCGGGTGCGGGTGAACAAGGTTGCCTCCTCGGGAAGTTCAATGAATTCGGATTAACTCCGTGGCATATTATATGCATTCCCCCTTGCCTGTCCATCACGAATATGTCACTCTTCGACGCGCCTTCTTAGGGCAGCCTCTGGAATCCCAGTACGGCAAAGTGGCGGTCGAAGGTGAAGGCTTCCTCGATCCCTCGCCTCTGCATCACTGCAAAGCTGACCGCATCCGTAAAGCTGAAATCCTGGTCAGGATGGGCTTCCAGGATCGCCTCGGCGGCTGACTCCAGGCTGAGGTCCGAATAGACCCGTTGCAGGCGCGGGCTGCCGCGCAGAGACTGCAGGAAGTGCATCGCCTGGGTGTGGCCCCCGGTGCGCCGGATCAGTATATGGGTTTCTGCCACCACCAGGTTGGTGGTGATCAGCGTGTAATGCGCCTCCAGCAGTCGTTGATAAGTCACCCTGGCAGCCTGGTGGTATTTATCGCGCACGTCGCTCACCGCAATCCAGGCGCTGGTGTCGACGAATACCTCATGGCTCACGGTTGCTCTCGTCTTGAGCCATTCTAGCCAGGTATTCGTCGTGCCTTTCCGCCAGGTCGCCCAAGCCCGAATCATACAGGGCGATGATGTCGAGCAGGGGGTCCTCCTGGGGGGGCAGGCTCTCCAGGAGCAGGTCAACCCCCTGCCTCACCAGGGCGGCGATCGACTCGCCCCGCCGCTCGGCCACCCGCCTGAGCGTCTCCATCTGGTCCTCGCGCAGGTAAATCTGTATGGGTTTTTTCTTCGCATCGCTCATAGCTTTGCCTCAATATGATATATATATTATCAATATCATAATAGATGATGTATAGTTTGTCAATATCAGTAGGACAGAATGCACAGCTTTCATGCTTGCATGTTTGAGCGAAATACGGTACATTCTGTACTCACCATTTTAGGACAATGCACCTCAGGAATCGCCCATGAATATCCCTTTCTTCCGCCTCCTTCAAGCTCGGCTCAGCGCGCTCGGCGCCGACCCGGACGACCCGCCCGAGCTGGCTTTGCAAAAGAGGGTCCTGGCCTACAGCAGCCTGCTGGTTGTCTTCGCCAGTGCGGTATGGGGGCTGCTCCTGGCGCTCAATCGGGAGCCGCTGGCTGGGGGCCTCTCGCTCTTTTACACCCTGGCGACGATCCTCATCCTGCGCCGCTTCGCCAGGGATCGCCGCCACGGCTTCTTCCTGTACAGCCAGGTGACCTTCGGTTTGCTCATCCCCTTCCTGCAGACCCTGATCTTGGGCGGCATCGCCGCCTCGAGCGCGATCATCCTCTGGTCGCTGAGCAGCCCGCTTGGTGTGCTGCTGCTCTCCGTGCCGCGGCGCGCCATCCCCTGGTGGCTGGCTTACCTGGCCCAGGTGATCCTGGCCGGCCTGCTCCAACCCTACCTGGACGCGGAGAACAACCTGCCCGCCCCGCTGGTTACGGCTTTCTTCGTCATGAACATCACCGCCATCACCAGCCTGGCGCTGGTCATGCTGATCTACTTCGTCAACCAGAAGAACGAGGCTTACCGTTTGCTGCACATCGAGGAACAAAAAGCACAGGACCTGCTGCTCAATATTTTGCCGCGCGAGATCGCCGCCATCTTGAAGACTGAACAGCGCACCATCGCGGACCACTTCCAGGGCGCCAGCATCCTGTTCGCCGACCTGGTCGGATTCACCCCGCTGACCGCCAGCCTGGCGCCGGTCGAGATGGTCGGCCTGCTCAACCAGATCGTCTCGCATTTCGATGACCTGGTGGAGAAATACGACCTGGAGAAAATCCGCACCATCGGCGACAACTACATGGCGGCCTCCGGCGTGCCCCGCCCCCGCCCGGACCACGCCCAGGCGATGGCCCGCCTGGCCCTGGAGATGAACGCCTACGTCGAGGAGCTGCCCCCCGTCCTGGGCCGGCGGATCGAGTTCCGCATCGGGATCAACTCCGGCCCGGTGATCGGCGGCGTTATCGGGCGCAAGAAGTTCGTCTACGACCTGTGGGGAGACGCGGTGAACGTCGCCAGCCGCATGGAATCCCAGGGCGTGCCCGGGCGCATCCAGATCACCCACAGCACCTACGAGCTGCTCAAAAACGAGTTCGTCTGCGAACCGCGCGGCTCGCTGGAGGTTAAAGGGAGGGGCGCGCTGCAGACCTGGTTTTTGATTGGCGTCCGCTCTGATGTGGTTTAAGCAGGTGTAACACAGGTCAGACATTGGCTGCACCTTCTTAAAACAATACGTGTACCTACGCAACCTGTCAGAGACATAGGATATAGATCTCTCTGAGCGGAGTTGCGGTAGCTTTCTTCGACTGCGTTATTCTCCGCTCAGAAAGCTCCCGCAACGCAGTCGAAGAGGCGTCCGATATCTCTGGCGCGCATAACTATACTTTCGGGCAGTTGCGTTTTCGGCCAAAATCGGGTAAATTTTAGCGGCACAATTGAAGAGGTGATTCGATGGGATTTCATGGTGGTGGTTGGTGGAGTTATTTATCTTCGGCGGATGAGCGCCCAAGGGTAACCTGGGGGCTGCTGCGCCGCGTCCTGGCTTACTCACACCCCTATCGCTGGCAGATCGCCGGCATGCTGGTCGCCATCCTGGTCGGCGCGGGGCTCACCCTGCTCACCCCCCTGATCCTGCGCGAGCTGATCGATAAAACCCTGCCCGCCGGGCGGCTGGATCGCCTGGTGCAGCTTTCGCTCGGCCTGCTGCTCATCCCCGCCCTGGGCGGGGCGATCAACGTCTGGCAGCGGCGCCTGAACGCGGCCGTTGGCGAGGGCGTGATCTACGACCTGCGCGTGGCGCTCTACGCCCGTTTGCAGCGCATGTCGCTGCGCTTTTTTACCAACACCAAAGTCGGCGAGCTGATGAGCCGGCTGAACAACGACGTGGTCGGCGCCCAAAACGCCATCTCCAACACCATCGTGGGGATCATCACCAACCTGATCCAGGCTGCGGCGGTGCTGGCGGTCATGCTCACCCTGGAATGGCGCCTCACCCTGGTCAGCGTGATTATCCTGCCGCTCTTCATTATAGTGGCTCGCCGACTGGGCACTCGCCTGCGGGATATCGCCCGCCAGGCTATGGACGCCAACGCCCAGATGAACGCGGTGATGAACGAGACGCTCAACATCGGCGGCGCGCTGCTGGTCAAGCTCTTTGGCCGCGCCGCGGCCGAGGTAGAGCGCTTCGAGCAGCGCGCCGGCGGCGTGCGCGATATCGGTGTGCGCCGCGCCGTGCTGGGCACCTCTTTCTTCGTCATCATCGGCCTGTTGAGCGCCGTCGGCACAGCCCTGGTGTACGGCCTGGGCGGCTACCTGGTCATCCAAAAAACCTTCACCATCGGGACGATTGTGGCCTTCGGCGCTTACCTGACCAGCCTGTACAGCGCCTTGCAGGGACTGGCAAACGCGCCGGTGGAATTTGCCACCTCCATCGTCAGCTTCGAGCGCGTTTTCGAGGTGATCGACCTGCCGCAGGATATCCCCGAGAAGCCGGAGGCGCGCGTGCTGCGCGAGAGCCGCGGCGAGCTGGAATTCGTGAACGTCACCTTCAAATATGAAGCCCGCGGAGAATACCTGCTGAGCCAGGTGCGCCGCTTCGGGCGTATGGAGGATGTCACCGCGGTGCTCTCGGGCGGCGGGCCGGGGAGGGCAACCCGGGACGACGAACCGGAGGAGACGGCGCGCAGCCAGGCGCGCGAGCGCGCCTTGGACAAGGTCAGCTTCCACGTGCGGCCGGGTCAACTGGTAGCCCTGGTGGGACCTTCGGGCGCGGGCAAAACCACGCTCACCTATCTGATCCCCCGCCTGTACGACCCCAGCGAAGGCAGCATTCTGCTGGACGGCATCGACCTGCGCGAGGTCAGCCTGGATTCCCTGACCTCCCAGATCGGCATGGTCACCCAGGAGACCCATCTCTTCCACGATACCATCCGCACCAACCTGCTGTACGCCCGCCTGGACGCCACACAGGCAGAGCTGGAGGCCGCGGCGCGGGCGGCGAACATTCACGACTTTATCGTAGAGTTGCCGGATGGCTACGATACAGTCGTGGGAGAGCGCGGCTACCGCCTGAGCGGCGGCGAGAAGCAGCGCATTGCCCTGGCGCGGGTGATCCTGAAAGACCCGCGCATCCTGGTGCTCGATGAAGCCACCAGCCACCTGGATAGCGAGTCCGAAGCCCTGATCCAGGAGGCGTTGAAACGGGTCATGGCCGACCGCACCAGCATCGTCATCGCCCATCGCCTGAGCACCATTCTGGCAGCCGACCTGATCCTGGTCATGGACCGCGGCCGCATCGTGGAACGCGGCTCGCACTCCGAGCTGCTGGAGCAGGGCGGCCTTTACGCCAGCCTGTACGAGACCCAATTCTCGCGCGAGCGCCAGGTGGCATGAAATCACCCTGCGGGGGCGAATTACTCGCCGGCGTCAGAGATGAGCTGCCCATCCTGCTGGGGGTGGTCCCGTTCGGAATGATCTACGGCGTACTGGCTCTGTCGGCTGGCATTCCCCCCGCCGCGGCCCAGGCGATGTCGGCAATTGTCTTCGCCGGCTCGTCCCAGTTTATCGCCGCCCAGCTCGTCGCTTCCGGCTCGCCGGCGGTGCTCATCGTGCTGACGATCGGGGTGGTCAACCTGCGCCATGCACTATATAGCGCCTCGATTGCACCTTATCTCAAAAAGCTGAGCCCCGCCTGGAAGTGGCTGCTGAGCTACCTGCTCACCGACGAAGCTTACGCCGTCTCAATCACCCATTATCAGAAGGGTAATCCAAATGCCGAGTTGAACACGGCTTCATCTGATTGGCGGCACTGGTATTTTTTGGGCGCCGGGCTGGCGCTGTGGAGCACCTGGCAGATCAGCACGGCGTTGGGCATCTTCCTGGGTCAGCAGGTGCCGGCAAGCTGGTCGCTCGATTTCACCCTGCCGCTCACCTTCCTCGCCTTGGTGGTGCCCGCCCTGAGCGATCGTTCCAGCGTGGCGGCGGCGCTGGCTGCCGGATTGGCGGCTGTGCTGTTCTTCAGCCTACCGTTCAAGCTGGGGTTGATCCTGGCCGGGCTGGTGGGCATTTCCGTCGGCCTGTGGAGCGAGCCGCGATGATCTGGCTGTGGCTGACGATGCTGATAGCCGGGCTGCTCACCTACCTAATCCGGCTTTCTTTCATCCAGCTATTCGCCCGCATGGAAATCCCCCTGAGGGTCAAACGCCTCTTGCGCTACGTGCCCCCCGCGGTGCTCAGCGCGTTATTTATCCCCGAGCTGCTCTTGCCTGCCGATCACCTGGACCTGTCCCTGGGCAACAGCCGCTTGCTGGCCGGCCTGCTGGCCTCCTTGGTCGCCTGGCGCACGAAAAACGTCTTCCTCACCATCCTGGTGGGCATGGCGGCTTTACTCATCCTGAAGGGCTTTAAAGGATAACAGGTGCGACGCATTCGTGCGTCGCACGCGTGCGTCGCACCTGCTGGCTTCTAACAACTTCGCCAGGAGGGGCGGATTGTATTTTATGTCCTCAGCCCCCAGATTCGCTCAGCCCGGATCAGCGGCTCGATGCTGTCTGGGTTGAGCTCAACGTTCCCCTCGATGACATACGGCCCGGAGGTGGAGAGGGCTTCCCGGTGACGTCGGTGTACATCGCTGTGGATGATCACGTCCAGCATGCCTTCCAGGTCCTCCAGCGCTATGAAGTAGATGTAATCGCCGCGCGCCGTCTGGCTGCGCCGCCAGGCCTGGCGCACGCCCGCCACGCGCACCCGCCCCCCGGGGCGAGCGGCGGCTTCCACGGTCGTCAGGGCCCCAAACTCTGCGATCTGGTCGGCGACCAGCTCCAAACGGTGGGCGGATACGCCCACCCCCAATACGGCCTCCTCGGCTGCCACCTTTTCTTCAAGCGACCAGTCTGGCTCCACAGTTTCTTCGAGCGTGAAGAGCGGCAGCTGCCCGCCCCGCCAGCTCCGGCTCTCGAGCTGGCGCAGCAGTTGCGGGATCGAACCCAGGCCCTCCAGCGCCCCGCAGCGCACCAGGTTTTCCGCCTCGCTGGGGCGCGGATCGGCGCGGGCCAGGAAATCATCTAATGAGCGGAAGGGGCGCGCCTCCAGGATGCGCCGCTGCGTTCGCCGGGTCAGGTCGCGCACCTGGTCCAGGCCCATGAACAAGTGCGGGCTGCCCTGCAGGTAGCTCACGCTGAACTCCCGGCGAGAATGGTTGATGTGCGGTGGGTGGAGCGCCAGACCCATGCGTCGGGCTTCTGTCAGGTAATTGCTCTGGCTGTAGTAGCCGCCCCAATTGGCCAGCACTGCGGCCAGGAAGATCGCCGGGTGGTGGGCTTTGCACCAGGCGGCTCGCCAGGCTACCAGGGCGTACGAGGCGGCGTGCGCCTTGGGGAAGCCGTAGCCGGCGAAGGCCGCCATCAGCTCCCAAACCCGCTCCCCCACGCTCTCGGGCAGGCCAGCCTGCCGCTGAGCTCCCTGGATAAAGCGCTCTCTGAGGGTCTTCATCCGCTCTCCAGGGTCGAAATGGCTCATCGCCCGGCGCAGCAGGTCGGCGTCCTCCAAGCTCAAACCGGCCAGCTCGTGGGCGATGCGCAGCACCTGCTCCTGGTACAGGATCACCCCGTAGGTATCTTCCAAGAGGGGCTGCAACGCCGGGTGCAAATGCTCCACATGCTCTTCGCCGCGCAGCCGGCGCACGAAAGCGGTCTTGAGACCGCCGGTCAGAGGCCCGGGACGGTACAGGGCCAGGGCAGCCATGATGTCGTCCACGCTGTCGGCTTGCAGCTCTTTGAGGGTCAGGCGCATGCCGGGGCTTTCGATCTGGAAGCAGCCAATGGTGCGGCCGGCGCGCACCAGCTCTGCGGTCGCCGGGTCATCACCCGGGATAGCTTCG
>DATEDC010000051.1:0-13195 GCA_035286585.1 Anaerolineales bacterium | reverse complement strand
GCCGAGCTTTATGAACATGCGCACACGCTCGCCGCGCTGCAGGAACGGCAGCGCCTGGCGCGAAACCTGCACGACGCTGTCAACCAGTCCCTCTTCTCCGCTGGCCTGATCGCCGAAGTTCTGCCGCGCCTGTGGGAGCGAGACCCGGATGAGGGGCGCCGGTCGCTGGAGGATCTGCGCCGCCTGACCCGCGGCGCGCAGGCAGACCTGCGCCTGTTGCTGGCCGAGCTGCGGCCTTCGACCCTGACGGATGCAGAACTGGGCGACCTGCTGCGCCTGTTAGGAAATGCGCTGGCGGGCCGGACTAATATCCCGATCGACGTGACCGTAACAGGAGAAGGGAGATTGCCAGCGGAAGTGCAGGTGGCGCTCTATCGCCTGTGCCAGGAAGGGTTAAATAATATTGGCAAACATGCCAGAGCCAGCCGGGTGGACATCCAGCTACATTATGCGGCAGGGGCGGTTGAACTACGCATTCGAGATGACGGCCGCGGCTTTGACCCCGAACAGACGCCCCCCGGCCATTATGGGTTGAGCATGATGCGTGAGCGCGCCACAGCAATGGGGGCGGCGCTGTCCATCACCAGCCAGCCGGGACACGGCACCGAAATTGTTATTCGCTGGGTGGAGACCCAGGAATAGAAGGCTGGTTGACCATGAGCCCTTCCCAAACGATTCGAGTGATGTTGGTCGATGACCATACGATGGTGCGCCGGGGATTGGCAACCTTCTTGAAGGTTTATGATGACTTAGAACTGGTGGGTGAGGCTGGCAGCGGCGAGGACGCAGTCCAGATCTGCGCCCAGGTCCTGCCCGACGTCATCCTGATGGACCTGATGATGCCAGATATGGATGGAGCAACCGCCACGCGCCTCATCCGCCAGCAGTTTCCCAAGGTGCGAGTCGTTGCCCTGACGAGCTTCATAGAGGAGGGGCTGGTTCAGGACGCGCTGCAGGCCGGGGCGATCAGCTATTTGCTCAAAGATGTGTCGGCGGATGAACTGGCCCGAGCCATCCGCGCGGCGCACTCGGGGCGCGCCACTCTCTCTCCAGAGGCTGCCCAGGCGCTTGTAGACGCCGCTAACCAGCCGCCAGTTCCTGGCCAGGATCTGACGGAGCGGGAGCGAGTTGTGCTGGCTCTGATGGTTGAAGGTTTAAATAACACCCAGATCGCCGGAAGGCTAGTGGTCCGCCCGTCCACCATCAAAACCCATGTCAGCCATATCCTCTCCAAGCTCGGTGTCGCCAGCCGCACCGAAGCCGTGGCGCTGGCCATGCGTCACCGGCTCGTCCCTTAAGCAACCACTGTGACCCGACTCACCTCGGGTGATCTCCCCCAACTGGGGGAGATAAACACCCCCCGGCGGATGGATGTTGCCGGGGGGTGTTTGTTATAGAATGAATGTATGAAACGCGCTTATTTAGCCGATGCTCAGCTCGACGAACGTTCAGCTATCCGTCTTATACTGCGGGATATGAACATGCAGGTGGTCGGCGAGGCCGCTGACTGGCCCACTTTATTAGCCCTGGCTCCTGCCACCCGCCCAGACTTGGTGGTGGTGGATTGGGGCATTGTCGCCGACGAGTCTGGGGCAGCCCTGCGAAAACTGCGGGAGGCCTGCCCGGCTGCAGTGGTTATCGTCCTCATCAGCCATCTGGATTCTCGTCATCAGGCTGCCCTCTCGGCCGGGGCAGATTCGTTTATCAGTAAAGGCGAGACGTCCGAACGGGTGGCTGAACGCCTGCGAGACGCGGTAGCGAGCATTCGTTCTGGATGAACCCGATTGCCAAGGCTGGGGTTCGTCTGGAGGGAGAATTGCGGTTTGAAAACCGGCGCATTACGCTGTCCCGAGCGCTGGCATAATCTGGGGCAGCTTATCCGAGATAAAGCAGAAAATGAATGGAGGATTATTATGGGAATACTATCCTGGATTATCGTTGGTTTGATCGCCGGTTATTTGGCCGGGCAGGTCATGCGGGGGGGCGGCTATGGTGTGATTGGTGACATCATCATCGGTGTGCTTGGCGGTTTGTTGGGAGGCTGGATTGCTTTCTATTTCTTCGATATCGGTGACACGATGACGGGGATCAACATGACGTCGATCCTGGTTGCATTCGTCGGAGCAATACTGTTGATCCTCATATTACGCATGATCGGCGGTAGAGGGCGTATCAGAAGGAATGAATAGGTAGGCTGTTGCTGGCCATCTGGCTCATCGTCTCAGGCCTGACGGCGTTTGTCCCGGCTCTCGGTAGCCTGGGAGTGATTTTGGCGATCCTCGCCATCGCGGCCGGCGTCTTTATCTTACTGAACCGTTAGGTCAATATAGCCACCCGGACGGTTGTCCGGGTGGCTATTAGCAATTTAGGGAAAGCATGGCACTCCATCCACCTCCACAACCGTATCAATGGACATTTCGGCGCGTCATGTGGGCGACTCTCGTCCTCGTATTTGTCGCCCTTAGCTTCTGGCTTCTCTACCGATTTAACCAAGTCGTTTTCATCCTGTTTATCGCCATCGTGATGGGCACGGTGATCAGGCCGGTCGTAGCCTGGTTGCATCGGCGAGGACTCCCCCGGATAGCGGGGGTTATTCTTGTCTACCTCGTGCTGCTCGCCCTGCTCATCAGCTTCGTGCTGTTGTTGTTCCCATTGATTGTCGAGCAAGGCACAACGATTACTACCGCAGTGCCGGGTTACTACCAAAGCCTGCGTGAGTGGATGGTTAATTATCCCAATCAATGGATTGTGCGCTTAAGTGAATTCCTCCCAGCGACACTACCCGGCCTGGAGCCGGTACAGCAAACGGGAGAGCAGATGCTGGCTTCTGCAGGGCAGGCGTTGGGATACGTGGCATTGGCGGCTAAGGTCATCTTTATGGCCACAGCTATTCTGTTATTGGCCTTTCACTGGACGCTCGATGGGCCGCGAACCATTCAGTCATTGTTGTTGTTGGTTCCAAAGGGCCAGCGCGAGAGCATTAGCGATCTGATCGCGGCCATGGAAACCAAGGTTGGTTCCTACATTGCCGGACAAGGCGTCCTTTGCCTGATCATCGGCATCCTGGCGCTTGCTGCCTATCTGCTCATCGGCTTACCCAATGCCCTGGTGCTGGCGCTTGTGGCAGGGGTGATGGAAGCCGTACCGATGATTGGGCCGCTGCTTGGCGCCATTCCCGCGGCGGTAATTGCCTTATCCATTGCGCCTTCCAAGTTGGTCTGGGTGATCGTCGCCACGCTTGTTATTCAGCAGGTGGAAAACAGCGTGCTGGTGCCGCGCGTCATGCGGAAGGCGGTGGGGGTCAATCCGTTCGTCTCCCTGCTGGCGATTTTTGCCTTTAGCTCTTTGTTCGGCATTGCCGGCGCGCTGATGGCAATTCCCATTGCGGCCATTATTCAGCTCTTACTCGATCGCTTCGTCTTTCATCCAGGAACGATGGAGTCGGAGGTCTCAGCCGGGCGCGACTACACCAGCCGGCTGCGCTATGAAGCCCAGGACCTGGCCCAAGACCTGCGCAAGCAGGCGCGGCTCAAGAAGGGGGGCTCGGACCTGAGGGTCAAGCAAACCGATCAGGTGTTGGATGAGATTGAGGCTATTACAACCGACCTTGATTCTCTTCTGGCCCAGGTCGGTACTTCAGGTGCACCATGACGAAGCAACTGGTAGGATTCGCTACGGCGGTTATGACCACATTGCTGGCGCTGGTGGTGTTGTGGCAGTTCCGTATTGTCGTCGTTTACGTGTTGATCTCCCTAGCACTTGCGGCAGCGCTGCGCCCATTGGTTAACCGGCTGGTCGGGCGAGGCTTCATGGTGCGCACGGTTTGGATTCTACTGTACCTGGTGGCCCTGGGCAGTTTCAGCTACTTACTCTTCATAACCGGTGGGACCGCGATCAATGAGATTCAACAGTTGGCCCATAGTGTGTCGGTGCAGGATGGGTGGAGGTTGCCAATTTGGTTGGAGGGTAGCTCGTTCCAACAGGTGCTGGTTGCGCGGTTGCCCCCGCCGAGTAAGCTCTTCGAAGCAGTTACCGGCGACCAAGGGCAGCTCGTGCTGCCGGCTATCCTTGGCTTCACGCAAGGCATTGGCGGCGTTGTGAGCGGTGCACTCGTCGTTCTGTTCTTGAGCATCTATTGGATCGTCAATCAAATCCATTTTGAACGACTCTGGCTCTCGTTGCTTCCATCTGGCCAGCGCAAACAGGTGCGTGGTATTTGGCGGACAGTCGAGCCTGACCTCGGCGCTTACATACGCAGCCAGGTAGTCCACAGTATCCTGGCCGGGCTGCTATTAGGCCTTGGTTTCTGGCTGCTCGGGTCCCCATACCCGGCGCTCCTGGCGCTAGCTGGCGCTCTGGCATGCCTGATACCCGTGGTTGGGATAGCCCTGGTGGTCGTTCCAGTACTTTTGGTGGGGCTGCTGACCAGTGTGCAGCTTGGTCTGGTTACGGCTCTCTATGCGCTGGTCGTCTTGATTGCCCTGGGAGTATGGGTCAAGCCACGGCTTTTCAACCGCAGATGGGACAATCCCATTCTGACCGTAGTTCTGCTCATTGCCCTGGCAGACGCTTTTGGCCTTGTCGGTATCATCGTAGCGCCACCTTTATCCGTTGTATGCCAAATCCTGTGGAGCCGCCTGGTCAGCCGTCGCGCGGTTTCAGGGGCTGCTGCCCAGGTTTCAGACCTCAAGGAGCGACAAGCACGCGTGTGGGACACCATACGGACAATGGATGAACCGCCTCTGCCCCTGGTGACCAGCAGCATGGAGCGGCTCACCCATCTGATAGAGAAAGCTGAACCAATCCTGCAAGCGGCTCTGCCGCCTGAACCTTCCGAGCTATTATTGCCCATTGCGCCCCAGCCTGTCACCGCTGAAGATGGTCCACCTGTATCTTCCAAACCCTGAAGGTACAGACAATGACTTTATCCAGAATGGCTAGAACGATGGCACAGCTTAGGCAGTGGGGTATCCGCAGCGCGCGCAGGCTTAATGAGCGTACATACGGCTGGTTAGGGATGTTGGCGGCCGCAACCAGGGAAGCCTTAAAGCCCGGCTCGGCGATTACGGCCGCGGCGATTGCCTACTTTGCCCTCTTCTCGCTCTTTCCTCTCACTCTCTTGAGCATAGCCATTGCCAGTTTCAGCCTCGGCTCGTTGGTGGACCAGCACCTCATCGTACAAAGGCTAGAGTTTATTGCACCGGCTCTAGGCCAGTTGTTGGGCCAAAATATTGACGAAATCATCCAGGCGCGCGGATCCATTACCATTGTTGCTTTAGTTAGTCTGATCTGGTCTGCTTCTACCATTTTTTACATGCTTACCAGCACCCTGAATGAAATTTGGAGCACTAAACGAAGTCGACCTGTTTGGAAACGGCGTGGTCTGGCAATATTATTTGTCCTGACCTTCGTTGGCCCGGTTCTCTTCCTGGCTTCGTTTACCGGTAGCATGATTGCCAACCTCCGCCCGTGGTTGCCTGACCAAATCATTCCGATCGGGGGCGGCATCAGTTTTGTAATGGCTATCTTGCTCGATGTTGCCTTATTCATGCTGCTTTACATCTTGCTCCCACATGGAGCCTCTACCTGGCGCGAGATTTTACCCGGTGCGATTGGGGCTGGCCTGCTCTGGGAGCTTGCTAAGAAAGCCTTTTTGATCTTTGTTTCCACCTACATCTCCGTCTCGAACCTGGTCTATGGTTCAGTGGCAGCGATTTTCGCCTTCCTGGTCTGGGCCTATCTGAGCGGTCTTATCTTTCTCTTTGGCGCTTATTTGAGTGTCTCCTATTGCCAGCAAAGACAGCAGCAACAAGAAGCGGCAGGCAAAATACATCAGTAAAATTCCGATAAATGAACTGGAGGCAGCGATGTTAAGCAAAAACAAGCCAAAGTCTGCCAGAATTGAAAATGGGCCTGTTTTAATCCTTGGTTTGATATTCATCGCGGTTATTCTCGTGTCGATCTGCGCCTTGAGTGTTATGTTGCTAAACAAACTGAGGGAAATCCGCCCAACACCGCAGCGAGATTTACCGGTAATATTAATACCATCGGCAGTACTGCCAACGGCAATGTCTTCCAACCATTTTTCGATACATCTGCCTTTTATCCTGTCCGGGTCCGTCTCCGTATCCGAGCAAATCTGGAAAGTAACGAAAATAAAAAGTTTGGGGTATCAATTGGGGAGTCAGCGCTACGACTTAGCAACATTTACACGCATCGATGGCCAAAATACTGTAAAGGCATATTGTATAAATCGGGGATGGGACATACCAGATATAGGATCTGAATATACGTTAAGCCCAGGAGGGATTTTCGTTCCTTTGCAGGAACCTGATGACCATCCCTTCCAGCGTTTTTTAAAGATTCCCTGAAAAGAGGAAAGGCATGGGAGATTTGTCGGCTTGAATTTGATCTCCCCCAACTGGTGTAGCAAAATATCCCCTGACCGGTGGATGTGTCTTGGAGCCTTTGGCTATAGAATGAATGGAGAATCAGTTTGAAGATCCGGCGCACTACGCTGTCCCGAGCGCCGGCGTAAACTGGGGCAGCTTATCTAAAGAGATTCAGGAGGATTATGGTTGAAAAAGTATGAGACCCACGAGAGCCGTGTTCCAGCGCCGGGCTGAAGGCAGGGCTTTTAACCTGGCTGTCATGGCGCCCCTTCTCCAGAGCGAGAAAGGGAGATAATCTCGCAAACACGGGTTACCCGTGTATCTCTAACCATCAAATAGGAGAGTACAAATGAACATCATCATATATCTCATCGCTGGCGCGATCGTCGGCTACATTGCCAGCAGGATCATGCGGACGAATTCGCAACAGGGCCTGTTACTCGATATCGTGGTGGGCGTTGTTGGCGCGTTCGTGGCAGGGTGGTTCCTTTCCCCCATTTTTGGTGTCGGGACGATTAACGATGCGGTCACCCTTCCGACCATGCTGGTGACGCTAGGAGGCGCCATCCTCCTCTTGTTTGTCGTCAATCTCTTCCGCCGGGGAGGGCTACGCCGCTAACGGTTTCGCTTTCCATCCCGGCTCAATAAGATAAATTTAAATCTTCCCCCAACTGGCGGAAACAAATACACCCCGGTCAGTGGATGCGGACGGGGTGTATTTGATATAGGAAGTATTAAAGAGCCGGGTAAAGACAAACCCAACCAGAAATCTGAAGATTATTTGATATAAAAGGAGATCCACCATGCGTACGGGAAAAGGTTTAGCCTCGCTGATTTGACGCATCTCAAAGAGTTTCCGTATTACTACACACGCCTATCGGCAATGGAAAAAGAGGCTGATGAATATTGGGCAAAGGTATAGCGCCCTGTACGGACGAAATCCAAGAGCAGGACGAGGAGAACTTATATGGTTACAGCACAAACGACCCAATCAAGTCTCGCAGAATTTTCCAGGTGCAACGATCGATCCTGGTTATCGGTAGAAGAACAGAACGCGGATCACACGGCAGATAAAGTAGATACATCCATCGCAGAAAAAGTGGGCCGCGCCATATGGAATATTGGCGTGCTGCGCAGAACGGATTACGGGGAAATCGATGTTGATGTAAAAGATGGCGTCGTTTTCTTTAGCGGACATGTCATCAGCGCAAGCAATCAACAGCGGGCTGATGCTGCAGCTCGAACGATCCCTGGTGTACTGGGGGTAAGGAGCTACCTGGTTCCAGATGACAAAATCATGCGGAAAGTAGCCGGAGCGTTGGGAAAGATCGAGCACGTTTATGGGGTTAAATTCTTCACGGGAGTGCAGAACGGGGTCGTTGGGCTGCATGGCGAAGTGGGCAGTGCAACCGTGCGCAGTTTGGCAGAGAAATATGCAGCCAACATCCCTGGGGTGCGCGGCGTGATCAATTCCGTGCGGGCTCCCGGGGTTGATTTGGAGGCAGAAGATCAGCGCTTTTTACAACCTTCTATCGGAGAGCAGATCTATTTTCGCGACGGCTTCTGTGGAACAGTACAAAAATTTGATCCTTCCTGTTTCACTGCTCCAAGAGAGGATTGGACGCCGCCATATCCCTATTGTCCGGATGACGTATTGTTCCCGGTTGAATCCGTTGAAGATATGAACTACTGATCGTTGTAAAAATTGCTAAACTTATCAGGCGATGTTTGCTCGCCAACCCGGTTTAGATTTCTTCGCAGGGATCAGTAACACGAATTGCTGGCAAACCAAATATTCAAAATGTTAGAGAAGAAACTAGTGACAAAGGAGATGCATTATGGGCGACAAGAGTCCAAAGAACAAAGAGAAGAAAAAGAAAAAGCAGGTCAACAAGCGAGAGAAGAAGAAACAGGTTCGTATTTCTTCCACCATAGCTAAGACTTAAGCGCAAACCCTGGTGACAACAAGCGAACTGGAGGATTTATGGACGAGAAGCAGATGTTACGGGAGAAGATAGATCATTATGCCCGGACCGGGAGTGAGCAGGATGGAGAAATCAAGGTAAAGCGAGTGCAGGATCGGAAGACAACCTATGTAGAGCCGAACGGTGAAAGTGGACGATCCATCATGATGAATGAATACAAGGTGGGTGGGAAAACATACTGGGCTGGGCTTAGCTCCCGCAGCCAGACAGTCTATATCAGCCTGGCTGCCTGAGGCCTGGATGGGAGTTCCGGCCAATCAAACCCAGGAGGGATGAAGTAAGCATCATCATCGAAAGTCACCGGCTGGCATTAGACACCCTGGCTTAACTGCTTTGCGAATACGAAATGGCCGGAGGAAGCATCCGCATCGCAGGGGTGCTCAATCAAACTTGAGAGGAGTCCGGAAAATGCAGGTGCATAAGGTTGGAGACGCCGTGGTCCATGTGGGGTAAAATCCTTACTTTTTGCCCTTCTTCTCCCACTCAGACCTGCTTTCCGGCAGGTTTTTGCGTTTGTAGACAGGAGCTTGAGTGATACAACCACGCTCGCCATCTTACTGCCCTTTGCTGATTCCATTGGCATATTTCCCGAGTTCTTGGCTGGGCATGGCATTTTGGCGCTGCCGACTACAAGAAGAGGTATTTCCAGATTCCATATGCGATTCTGCTTCCAGAGAGCATGGAACATCTACTGGTCGCAGGACGGTGTGTATCGAGCCAGTCGAGCTCAGTTTACATTATCAAAAGTCCAATATATAATGGTGATAATGTTTCCTTTCATAAGGACAACACTTGGGAGGGTATCACAATCCTGCAGCTAGCCAGGGGATTTGGATATTCATTATCGATAACCACAGAGGACGAAGGATAATGCTGACAATCGAGCGAATCCAACAAGCGCTTACTCAGGTAATCGATCCGGAGTTAGGCAAGAATATTGTGGAACTGGGAATGGTGCGCGATATTCAAATCGAAGAGGGCGACGTTATTATCACCCTGGCACTGACGATGAAGGGATGTCCGCTAAAGGAGCTGCTGAAGGAGAATACCCGGGTAGCTGCAGAGGCGGTGCCAGGGGTGAAATGCGTCACCGTAGAACTGGCCACCATGACCACAGACGAACGCAGACGGTTAAAAGAACGCCTTTCTGCGGCGATCAGTATGAACCGCATCGGTCAGGTAGTGGCTGTGATGAGCGGCAAGGGGGGTGTGGGTAAATCTTCCGTGACGGCGTTGCTCGCAGTAGCTTTACAACGCCAAGGCCTGGCGGTGGGCATACTGGACGCAGATTTAACCGGTCCAAGCATACCGCGCCTGTTCAGAATTTCCGGGCCAGTCCCTGGGACTCCGATGGGGATCCTGCCGATTGATACCCAGACGGGAATAAAAGTGATCTCAACCAACCTGATGCTGCCGGAGGAGGATATGACAGTTCTGTGGCGGGGGCCAATCATGAGCAGCACCATCCGCCAGTTTTGGGGTGATGTGTTGTGGGGGCGACTGGATTACCTGCTGATCGACCTACCCCCAGGCACTTCCGACGCAACCATAACCGTGATGCAATCGCTGCCCCTGGACGGGATCTTGATGGTGACAACCCCGCAGAGCCTGGCGTCTATGATCGTGCGTAAGACGGTGAACATGTGCCAGGCGCTTAAGGTGCCGGTCCTGGGCATCGTGGAAAATATGAGCTATTTCATCTCCACCGAGACGGGGACCAGGCACATGATCTTTGGACCCAGCCATACGCAGGCCGTTGCTCAACTGGCTGGGGCGCCCATTTTGGGCCATCTGCCCATCGATCCCAGCCTGACCGAACTGGCGGATGCGGGCGAGATTGAGTTGTACGAGCACGCAGCGTACACAGAATTGGCTACGGCTTTCTTAACTGTCGTACCGCCGATCGAGCCGCAGCCGGCTGCCCCCTGGATGAAGCAACATCACAATAATGGTTTCAAATAGTTTGGTCGCTAAATTAATCGGGATATATGAATCCAACATCAGTTTGTTAATTTTCAAACCAACACTGAAAGTCAGGATCATATTCCTCATCGTTATCATCTCGTTGGTGACTACGTTAGTATCCACGTTGCTTTCGCTCAACCACCAAAGACAGCATTTAATTGAGTCTGCCCAATCTGCCACCTCCGCTTTAAGCAGTGCAATTGAGGCCAACCTGCGCCATGCCATGCTCACCGTTGATAGGGAAATGATCGCCGACTCCGTCCAGGCCGTTGTCGCTGAGGAGTCCGTGGAAGCGCTGCGCATCTTGAACGACCAGAGCATCGTTCGTGTGAGCTCAGTAGAGAGCGAGGTCGGAACTCAGTACACACGGACAGAGGCGGTATGCCAGTCCTGCCACGTCGAAGGCAATACGCCAAGAAGAAATAATGTTGTTTTCACCACACAGAATGAGCACGAGGTTTTACTCAACGTCAATTTGATTCAAAACCGACCAGAATGCAATACCTGCCATAATCCTGAAAACCAGATTCTGGGATTGATCATGATCGAAACATCGCTGGGCGCGGTGAATGAGCTGCTCAGTGCCAGCTTCTGGCAGACGACGCTGATTGCTCTGGTTTCATTTGTATTGCTGATCGGTCTGATTGTGCCGGCCCTCAACCGTTACATCGTTCGCCCCATAAGGGAACTATCCCAAGGGGTGGCCGAAATCAGCAGAGGGAATTTAAATTACCAGGTGTTGGCAACCTCCCAGGACGAATTGGGGGAGCTAGCCGAATCCTTTGACCATATGCGCCAGCGTTTGGAAATTTCCCGCGCCGAAATGGTTCGCAGGGAACGGGAACTGGCTACCCTAAATGAAGTTGGCTTAGCTGCCACCCAATTACTGGATCTGCAGGAAATCCTGGAATTAGCCCTGGAAACTATGGTGGGCAAACTTGGGATGGAAAATGTGCTCATCTTTCTGTGGGATGAAAGCACCGGGCGACATACGCTGCGGGCATCATATGGCGTCTCACAGGCACAGATTGAAGAGATTGAGCGACGCCGGCAGTCTGGTCATGACATCACCCAGGAAGTCGTTGAGACCGGTAAAGAGGTTTTTGTCCCTAACATGGCCGAGGATCTCCGTTTCCAAGGAGTGTGGGAGAATCTGCAAGACCGTTCTTACGTCAACCTGCCGCTCATGTCCAGGAGGACGGTCGTAGGGGGCTTAGGTGTCGTCACACCGGTTGGTCAATCACTTACTTCGCATGATGTGGAATACCTCAAGGTAGTCGGTCGTCAGATTGGGATTGCCATTGACAATGCCATCTTGCTGGCAGAAACAAGACGGCGGGAAGAGCAAGCATTAACCCTCTCCAAGTTAGGGGTGAAAATTTCCGCCTCGCTCGCCTTGGATGAGGTACTCGAGGCGGTGGCGAAAGCGGCCCAGGAATTGATGAGCGCCGACATCGGGCTGGTGGGATTGGTGGACGAGGAACACCAGGAGGTGATGGTCAAGGCGGTCGTTGGTGCTCGAACGGACCTGATCCTCAGAAAGCGGATGATAGTGAGCGATCAGCCTCCCTGGAGCGAGTTGCAGGCCGGCCAATCGTTTATGGCGAGAGGAAACAACCCTGACGTACTCATCCTCCACGATGAAAATCTGATCGCACAGGAGCAGATCGAGTCGCTGCTGGCAGCGCCATTACGGCGCGGCGGATATTTCCTGGGGCTGGTTGAAGTGATGAGGCGAAAGCCCTGGCCCTTCCAGCAGCGGGATGGGAATCTGCTCACCCGCCTGGCAAATCAGGTGGTTGTAGCTATCGAAAACGCTCAGCTTTACCGCCAGCTTCATTACCTGGTGCTCTTGGAAGAGCGAGACCGGTTAGCGCGCGAACTGCATGACCAACTCGCCCAGGGGCTCGCCTATCTGAAAGTGAAAGCAGGAATTACGGAGGACCTGATGTCCGGTGGGCAAATCGAGGAGGCTCAGGAGAGCTTGCTGGAATTAAAGAAAGCTTCGCAGATCCTTTATACAGATGTTCGCGAGGAGATATTCAATCTACGCACCGCAGTAACAGAGCGGGTTGATCTCTTCTCAACTCTACGAGATTATCTAATCGACTACCAGGCCCACTATGGCCTTGACGTCCACATGGTGGTCGAGAATGCGTGTCCGTCCAGTTTTTCGCCAGAAGTAGCCAGCCAGTTGCTGCGTATTGTACAGGAAGCGCTGACCAACGTTCGCAGGCATTCCGATGCCGGTAAAGTCTTGATTCATTGTTCGCGCAGAGACGAGCAGGTATGCATCAGTGTCGAAGATGATGGTCAAGGATTTTATCCTGCAGAAGTTTCGAAGGAAGGGGGCCAGCGCTTTGGCCTCCAGATCATGCGCGAGCGCGCCGAGAGTGTCGGAGGCAGCCTGGTGTTGGATTCGCAGCCCGGGCAGGGCACTCGAATCGTTGTTCGGGTACCTGCTTAATAAGCAGTAAAATAGATTATCATGTTGCGCATTTTATTGGTCGATGATCATGTCTTATTTCGCAAAGGTGTGGCGGTTCTGCTCTCTCGTCGCCAAAGCATAGAAGTAGTAGGGGAAGCAGGAGACGGCATAGAAGCGATTAAAGTCGCACGGGAAACCCTACCGGATGTCATCCTGATGGACATTGAAATGCCAAAATGCGATGGACTGGAGGCTACCCGGCGCATCAAGCGCGAGATGCCACATGTAAAAATCGTCATACTGACGGTCTCCGATGATGATCAGAACCTGTTCGAAGCCATCAAGAGCGGCGCACAAGGTTACCTGCTGAAAGACCTGGAGCCTTACCAACTGTATGACCTGTTAGAGAGCGTCTCGCGTGGGGA